>CAZAOI010000042.1:0-15551 GCA_964486705.1 uncultured Oleiharenicola sp.
CCTGGTTTCCCCTCTGCGTTCTCCACGTCCTCCGCGTTTCAATCGAGTTTTTTAGCATGATCCCGACTAAGGCGATGGCGCCACCAAGTCCTGGAATTCCGCGTGGCGCTCGATGAACTTTGCCACGTAGGAACACGCCGGCACGACTTTCCGGCCATGAGCTCGCGCTTCGGCCAGGGCGGCGCGGACCAGTTGCTCCGCGATGCCCCGCCCCCGCAACTCCCCCGGCACCCGAGTATGCGTCAACACCATCCGCCGGCCGTCCCACTCATAATCCGCCACCGACAGGTGACCGTCCACCAGCGCCTCAAAGCGACTGGCCGCAGGGTTATGCCGGACTAAAACGAGAGGATCCATCAGCCGAGACTCCTCACGGAGCGGAAAACTTGGCCCGCAGTTTCACAACCAAGGCCTCGATCTCTTCGCGACCCTCAATCTTAAGCACCCACAACAGCGCGCCGTAGACTCCTCCGGCCGCGGGAATCAAGCCCATCACCACCAGCAAATCGCGCGCCCGCCCGCCGACCGGGAACCGATCCAGCAGGTGCATTCCACCCCAGACCGCGCCGCCCATCAACACGCTGGCAAATGCAATTTTCCCGAGGCTGGGCAACAAGGGCGCAAACCCAAGTCCCGCGAGCTTGCCCGTCAGCCGGGTCTGCAAAAACCACGCTTGGACGAGCACCGCCACGTTGCTCGCCACCGCGAGGCCCACCGTGGAAAACCACCTCATGAGGACGATGCTCAGAACGAGGTTGACCGCAAAGCTCAGCGCCGCGGCCCGCACCGGCGTCGCCGTGTCTTTCAGCGCATAGAATCCGCGCAGCGCCACGGTGGTGAAGGACAGGAACGGCAAACCGAGGGCATAAACCGCCAGCACGGGCGTCATCAGCGCCGTGTCTTCCGAGCGGAAGGCGCCGTGTTGGAAGAGCAACCGCACGATCGGCTCGCTCAGGAGCGCGAGGCCGATCGCAGCCGGGACATTAAAGACCAGGACCAGCCGCAGGCCCTTGTGGTAATCTTCGCCCAGCCGGCCCCATTCGGCGCGCGCGGCGTGCCGCGCGATCAAGGGGAACACGACGGTGGCGATGGCCGCCGTGAAAACGCCGATCGGCAACTCCATGACCCGCGTGGCCAAGTTCAGCGCCTGCGCGGCGCTATCGTTAAGCGAGAGTCCAATGAAACGGGAAACGGAAATATTGATCAGATAAATGGCCGAGCCGACGATGGTCGGCGCCATCAGACGGCCGATTTCGCGCACGCGTTCGTCGGGCCGCACATCGAACACCGGCCGCCAGCCTTCGCGCCACAGCACCGCTGCCGGCACGATCATCTGCAGAAAGCCGCCCGCGAGCACACCTCCGCAGAGCAGGTTCATCCGATTCGGCGCGTCCCAACTCCACCAACCGCCGAGGGCCAGCGCCCCCAGAATCGCCAGATTCAGCCACACCGGCGACAGGGCCGGCTCGGTAAAGCGGCCCAACACCTGGCAGGCGGCGCTGAAGGCGGCCGCCAGGCAGACAAACACCAAGTACGGAAACAGAATCACCGCGAGATGGGCCGCCAGTTCCAACCGGTCGGCCGTGGCCCCGGCCATCCCCCACCGCTGGGCCCAACCGGCCCAAACCGACGCTCGCTGGAAGAACAACATGGCGAGCACGACCAGAATCACCGTCAGCAGGACGAGCCAGCTCGCCACTTTGCTCAGCAGCGCAAATGCCGTCGCCCGATTCTTCTGCTCCAATTCATGCGTCAGCGCCGGCACGAACGCCGCCGTGAGCGCGCCTTCCCCAAGCAATCGGCGGAAAAGATTCGGCAGGGTGAAGGCCGAGACGTAGGCTGAGCCGAGTCCGCTTTGCAGGCCGAACACTGCGGCGATGACCATTTCGCGCACCAGACCGAGGAGGCGCGAGAGCACGGTGGCCGTCGCCACCACGCTGATATTTTTCAGGCTCTTCGACACAACCGCGGCGGAAAGTTGTGCCGAACGGGTTAACGACCAGCCAGCTTGAGCGTGCTGCCTTCGATCCGGGCTTCAGTCAGTTTGGCCCAGGCCGCGCGAACCTCATCAGGCACTTTTTCGTTGTCCGAAATAAGGGAAACGAACCGGGTGGAGAGCAGCGGCAGGAAATGCAGCGGGCACGAACCGAGGAAGACGGTCTCCGGCACAAAGGCAAAAACGTCGCCCTCCTTGCTCAGAACACCGGTGGCCTGCACCGTCACATCCGTCATCAGTCCGAACCAGTTCAAGGTGCACTGCATCCCGATCTGAATCTTGCCATCAACGAGGCGGAAATTGGGCTTCGCCGGAATCACAAACCCAGTGGGCGCTGGTTGACCCGCTTGGTCCCCTGGCTTGGCGGCTTTGGCCGCCTCGCCGGTCGCCGCCCCACTGAGCGTCGCGGCCCAGGCGTTCAATTCATCCTCCACCAGCTGAACCCGCCCGCCCGCCAGAAATTGCTTTTGCTTGGCCTGCCAGGTCTTGCTCTTCGCGTTGCTGTCCGCTCCGCGCAGAAAATACACGACGTTGCTCGCGGGCTCCTTCGGCATCTCCCTCACCGTCAGCACCGGCTTGAAGACCAGATAAACGCAGGCGACGACGACCCCGACGAGGAGTCCCAGGAGCGCCCCGAAGGCGACTTCCGTGAGACTGGGACCGTAAAGAGCTTTTTGGAGTTTGGTGGCGGCCATGGGAGGAAGGTGGTTTATTTTGCCGCCGCGGCAACGGCGGGCTTGGTTTCGGTCGGCTTGGAAGCGGACTTGGATTCGCCGGCCTCCGGTTTGGTGCCGGATTTTTTCTTGTAGTCGGTGATGTAGAACCCGGTGCCTTTGAAAATCAGGCCGGCTCCGCCGCCGATTTTCCGCTTGAGGGTGCGACGCTTGCAAGCCGGACATTGCTTGAGCGGCTCATCCTTCATCGACTGAAATGCTTCCATTTCATGGGCGCATTTGGGGCAAAAATATTCGTAGGTCGGCATCCGGATAGTGAGTTAGCCTGCATCCATCACACCCCGAGGTGTGACGGATGCACCCTGTCGGGCCGACAGGGCCGGGGTTAACCGCGACCAAGTCGCCTTTCCACGCTCGTCGGGCGCGGAAAGCGGATGCGTCAGGTTGGAAAATTTGTGGTGCATCCGGGTTAGGATATGCGTGGGCCCGCGAGGCTTGGCGAGTCTGTTCTTGGCCCGCGAGACCGAGAATCCGTTTGCCAACCCGGCCCGCGCGACAAACTGTGGCGGCCCGATGGATTTTACGGCCCAGTTACAATCCTACCGCCAGCGCGTGGAGCAGGCGCTGCACGCTCACCTGCCGAATCCCGAGACCCCCCCGGCCCGCCTCCACCAAGCCATGCGGTACAGCCTGGAAGCCGGCGGCAAACGCCTCCGCCCGATTTTGGTCCTCGCGGCCGCCGATCGGCTCGGCGCGCCGGCCGGCGCCGCCGATGCCGCCGCCGCCGCCCTCGAGTGCCTCCACACGTATTCCCTGATCCATGACGACCTGCCATGCATGGACAACGACGACCTCCGCCGCGGCCGGCCCACCGCGCACAAACAGTTCGACGAAGCCACGGCGCTGCTCGCCGGCGACGCCCTGCTGACCCACGCTTTTTGGCTGCTGGCCGACGCCTACGCACCCCAACCCGCGGTCGCCGTCAGCCTGCTCGCCGAGCTCGGCCGGGCGGCCGGCAGCCAGCAGCTGATCGGCGGCCAGATGGAAGACATTCTCGCCGAGAAAAAACCCGGCGTCACCGCGGACGAACTGCGCTCGATTCACCTCAAGAAAACCGCCGCGATGATTTCGGCCGCGCTCGCGATGGGCGGCCTCGTCGCCCTGGCCAAGCCCGCCGACATCGCCACGCTGCGCACGGCCGGCGAGCATCTCGGCCTGGCCTTCCAAATCATCGACGACCTCCTCGACGCCACCGCCGACACCGCGACACTGGGCAAGACCGCCGGCAAGGATGCGAAAGCCGGCAAGACGACCTACGTGAAACTCCATGGTCTCGCGGACGCCCGGCGCTACGCCGCGGAACAATCCGCCGCCGCCAAGACCGCCCTCGCCCGCCTGCCGGGCGGCGCGTCCGCCCCGAACGGGAGCGCTTCTTTTCTGACCGCCTTGGTGGACGACATGGCCGCCCGGTCCCGTTAACCCGGATCCATCACAATTTCTTCAATCTGACGCATCCGCTTTCCGCGCCCGACGAGCGTGGAAAGGCGACCTCACTCGCGACAGAGTCGGAGTTGGTCGCGGTTAACCCCGACCAAGTCGGCCCGACAGGGTGCATCCGTCACGCCTCGGGGTGTGATGGATGCAGGCTGAGCTTCCCCCGCGGACCCGACCGGCGGCCGGAGCCTTAGCTCGCGGCCACCGCGGCCTTGACGAGGTCGATGAAGGAACGGGCTTCCAGCGCCGCGCCGCCGATGAGGCCGCCGTCGATGTCTTTTTGGGCGAGCAACTCGGGCGCATTCGAGGGCTTCATCGACCCGCCGTAAAGGATGCGCACCTTCTGCGCGAGCGGCGCGCCATAGAGTTTCGTGAGCAGGCCGCGGATGTAGGCGTGCACTTCCTGCGCCTGCTCCGTCGTCGCCACCTTGCCGGTGCCGATCGCCCAGACGGGCTCGTAGGCGATGATGACCGAGGTGATCTGCTCGGCCGTCACGCCCAGCAGGCCGCCTTCGACGTGGCGCTGCACCACGGCGAGGGTGGCCCCGGCCTCGCGCTCGGCGAGGCTTTCGCCGACGCACAGAATGGGCTTCAACTGGTTGGCCAAGGCCGCGAGCACCTTCTTGTTGATGAAGGCGTCCGTCTCGGCAAAATAAGCGCGACGTTCACTGTGCCCGAGGATCACGTGAGTGACAAACAGCGAGCGCAGCATCTCCGCGGAAACCTCGCCGGTATACGCTCCGTTCTTTTCCGGATGCATGTTCTGCGCGCCAAGCCGGATGGACTGGCCTTCGAGCGCATGGCCCACGCCCTCCAAGGCGGTGAACGGCGGACACACGACGATATCGACGGAAATCTCGCGGCCGACCGCCTCGATGATGTCTTGCACCAGGGCCACGCCGTCGGCGGCGGTCTTGTTCATCTTCCAATTGCCGGCGATGAGTTTCTTGCGGATCATGGTGGGAGGATAGGTCATGGGAAAGGACGGTGGCGCAGCCCGGCGCCCCCGACAAGTGAGTTTTCAGTTTTCCAGAAAGGCCACGCCGGGGAGGACCTTGCCCTCGAGAAACTCGAGGCTGGCGCCGCCGCCGGTGGAACAGTGCGTGACCTTGTCGGCCACCTTGAACTTCTTTGCGGCCGTGGCGGTGTCGCCGCCGCCGACCACCGTGGTCGCGCCGTTCGCCGTCGCCTCGGCGACCGCGGCCGCCATCGCCTGGGTGGAGCCGGCGAATTTCTCGAATTCAAACACGCCGGACGGACCGTTCCAGATGATGGTCTTCGCCCGGAGGATCGACTCCCGGTAAAGCGCGCTGGACCGCGGGCCCGCATCGAGACCCTGCCAGCCCGCGGGAATCCCGGTGGCGTCGGTCGCCGTTTGCGTGTTCGCATTCGGGTCGAACTTGTCGGCGCAAACATAGTCGACGGGGAAAATCAATCGCACGCCCTTGGCCTTGGCCTGGTCGGAAAGCTCCTGGACGATCTTGGCGCCCTCGGGGTCGAAGAGGCTGGCGCCAATCTCCATGCCATCGACGACCTTCTTGAAAGTATAGGCCATGCCGCCGCCGATGATGATCTCGTCGGCCTTGGAAAGCAGATTCCTGATGAGCGGAATCTTGTCCGCGATCTTGGCGCCGCCGAGAATGGCGAGCAGCGGCCGCTGCGGGTGGTCGAGCACGGCGGCGAACGCCTTGAGCTCCGCCTCCATGAGAAAGCCGGCGGCCTTGGTCGGCAGCGCCACGCCCACCATCGACGAGTGCGCGCGATGCGCCGTGCCAAACGCGTCGTTGACGAACACGTCGCCCAGCCGGGTGAGGCTGGCGCGAAAAGCGGCGACCGCGGCCGGGTCCGCCTTCTGCGACGTGCCGTCCTCCAGTTTCACCTTCCCCTCTTCCTCGATATGGTAGCGCAGGTTCTCCAACAACACGACAGTCCCGGGCGCGAGCCGGGCGCAGGCCGCCTCGATGGCCGGACCGACGCAATCGTCGAGGAAGGTCACGGGCTGCCCAAGGAGTTTTTCCAATTCCACCGCGACGGGCTTGAGCGAGAACTTCGCGATCTTCCGGCCGTCCGGGCGGCCGAGGTGCGACATGAGCACGACCGCGGCGCCCTGGTCGAGGGCGTACTTGATCGACGGCAACGCGGCGACGATGCGCTGGGTGTTGGTGATGGCGCCAGTGGCCTTGTCCTGCGGGACGTTGAAGTCCACGCGTATCAGGACGCGCTGGCCGGCAAGAGCGAGCTCACGGATGGTTTTGAATTTCGACATGGGAGGAAAGGGGTTGGAGAACCACTGATCCACACTAAGCCGGATCGATGCAGTTAATTTTGGTGGAACGCGGCCTCCGGACGCGTTTTCTCCTGCGCGCGTCGAGCCAACCCGTCCGGAGGCCGGGTTCCACCTTTCAGTTTACTTAATTCGTGAGCGGAATGAGCGTTCAATTGCATGGTTACGGCTAAGGGAACACTAATTCAGCCCGGGCTTCCGCGGTTAATCGGTCCTTAGTGATTATCAGTGGGAAAACACAGAACACTCAGAACCCACAGAAGAGCTTCATTCCGTGTTTTCCGTGTATTCTGTGGTCATCAATTCGCCGATTACAGTCCGGCGGCGATCTTCTTGGTGAGTTCGACGACGCGGTTGGAATAGCCCCACTCGTTGTCATACCAGCTGACGAGCTTGAAGAATTTGCTGTTGAGCTCGATGCCGGAGCCGGCGTCAAAAATCGACGACGACTTGCAGTGGATGAAATCGGAGGAAACGACCTCATCACTCGTGTATTCAAGGATGCCCTTGAGGTAGGTCTCGCTGGCGCGCTTCATCGCCTCGCAGATTTCCTTGTAGGAGGTTTCTTTCACCGTCTTGACCGTCAGGTCGACGACCGAGACGGTCGCGGTCGGCACGCGGAAGGACATGCCGGTGAGCTTGCCCTTGACCTCGGGGCACACGAGCGCGGTGGCCTTCGCGGCGCCCGTGCTGGCGGGAATGATGTTCTGCGCCGCCGTGCGGCCGCCCTTCCAATCCTTCTTGGAGGGACCGTCGACCGTTTTTTGCGTCGCGGTGTAGGAGTGAATGGTGGTCATCAGGCCTTCCTCGATGCCGAAGCCTTCCTTCAGGAGCACGTGGACGATCGGCGCGAGGCAGTTCGTGGTGCAGGAAGCGTTGGAAATGATGTGGTGCTTCGCGAGGTCGAGTTTGTCGTCGTTGACGCCCAGGACGATCGTGATGTCCTCGCCTTTCGCGGGTGCGGAGATGATGACTTTCTTCGCGCCGGCGGTGAGGTGCCCTTTGGCCTTTTCCGCCTCGGTGAAGAGGCCGGTGGACTCGATCACAAGCTCCACGCCCAGCTTGGCCCACGGCAGTTCGGCCGGGGACTTGGCGCTGACGACCAGGATCTCGCGGCCGTTGACCACGAGCACGTCATCCTCGGCCTTGTCCGGCGAGGACTTCTTGGAGGACACCGTGCCCGAGAAGCGGCCCTGGGAGGAGTCGTATTTGAGCAGGTACGCCAGGTTATCGGCCGGCACGATATCGCCGACGGCGACGACATCGAGCGAAGTGCCGAGCAGACCCTGCTCGACCAGCGCGCGGAATACGAGGCGGCCGATGCGGCCGAAACCATTGATTGCTACTTTAACTGCCATGGGAGTGATGTGTTATGGACGGTGAACTTGCCGGCAGAAATGCCGGCAATCGCCCGCAATGAAAAGCAGGCTCTCCTGCTTGGCAAGCGAGATGCGTGCCATATCAAGCCGCGGGTCACTTTTGGGCAAAAAATGCGTCCCCGGACTCCCCTCACCGGTCGGCCAGCCACAAGCCGCAGCCCAGGGCCGGAATAAACAGGTCGGCCGCAACTGTCTCCACCGGCGGCCGGCGGCCGGCGCCGTAGAAACACTCGTGATCCGCCACCTGTTGCCAGCCCCACTCCGCGAACTCGCCCAGGGCGATCGTGGCATCCTCCGTGTGGGGATTGACGGCAAACATCAACCGCCCCGGGCCCTGACTGCCGTCGGCGTTGTAGATCGTAACCAAGGCCGGGCCGTCGGGCTGGTTGAGACAGAGGAAAAAACCCTCGCTCGGCCGCGACCACTGCCGCAAAAGGCTGCCGCGTTCCGAGCGCCGGAACGCGATCCAGTCCGCAAAATAGGCATGCGTCGCCGGGAAGCGCGCCAGCCGGTGGTAATCGAGCGCGTTGAGATCCCCGCGCAGATAGGTGTTGGTCACGCCGTGCTTGGAACGCAAAAAGTCCTGCCCCGCCGCCAGCATCGGAATGCCGACCGAGGCAAAGAGGATGGCCGCCATCAGGTGCGTGCGCTGCCGGTCGTTCTGCGTGGGATGGAAGCCGTTGTGGTCGCCATTCTCCGTGATCATGTCGATCCACGTCCGGTCGTCGTGCGACTCGGTGTAGTTGACCGTTTGCGCCGGCCAGTAGGCGAAGTGCCACGGCGATCCCTTCAGGTAGTATTCCAGTTTTTCCGCTCCGCCGCGTCCGCTCACATACTCGCGCAGGAAGTCCCGATAACCATCATTCCACGACGCATAGCCGGTCGGGCGCAGCGCCGCGGCGATGTGGCCGCGAAAGCTCCAGGGCTCGGCGATCAAAATCACGTCGGACTTCACCTTCTTCACGGCCCCCTCGACCGCCCGCAGCACGTCCACCCCGATCAGTTCCGCCAAATCGAAGCGGAAGCCGTCCACGCCGTAGACTTCGATCAGGTGGATCAGGCTGTCACTGATCAACCGGGTCACCATCGCCGAGCGGCACCGCAGATCGTTCCCACAACCGCTCCAGTTGCTCAAGGCCCCATCGTCATCCAGCTCAAAGTAATAAAGCTTGTCGATGAACATCAGATGCGCCGGCACGCCGACATGATTAAAGACCACGTCAATGATCACCGCGATGCCTTGGCGGTGGAAGGCCGCGACGAGCGCCTGCAGTTCCTTCACCGGCGAAGCCTTCGGAGCATCGGCCCCGTAGGATCCGGACGGGGCAAAATAGCTCGCGTTCATGTAGCCCCAAAAATATTCCTGCAGCGTGCCGTTGTCGGCCTCGTGAACCGGTTGCAGCTCGACGGCGTTGACCCCGAGTCGCTTCAAATAAAAATCCGGGCTCTCCACCCACTTGGTCAAACCCGCAAAGCCCAGTCGCTCTCCGGCCGTCAAGGAAAGCGGAGCCCGCGCAACGAGGTCGCGGACGTGCGCCTCCACGACCACGAGGTCCTGCCATAACGGCGTCGTGAAAGTCCGGTCGCCCCGCCCAACCCAGACCGGGTCGAGGACGATGCCGGGGCCCTCGCGGCCGACTGCGGCCGCCGCGTAGGGATCGAGAATTTTCTGGCTCGGATGGAAATGTCCAAACACATCATGCGGACCGCTGACGGAATAGGAATAATACCAGCCGTGGAGGTTGCGGTCGAGGTGCGCCTCCCACACCCCCTGCCAGCCGCCGTCGTCCTCCTCCCGGCGATCCAGTTCGTACCCGAAGGCCTGTTCCGGCGCCGCCAGATCTTCGTAGAGGAAAAGCCGCACATGCTTCGCGCGCGGCGCGAACAGGCGGAAGGTCGTCTCGCCCTCGTGGACGAGTGCACCCAAGGCCAACTGGCTCCGCATTTCATAGAAAAACCGGCCGAGCCGCAGACGCGTCTTGGGTGCCTCCCGGCCATCCCGCAGGTGGGTGACCGAGTAGGTTTGGTTCAGCATCACTGACTCGGTCGTGGTAAACCCGAAAAGATTGCGCCCGGTGCGATGGGCGAAGAGAGCCCGGTTGAAATGTCCCTTGCCGTCGGGCACGAGGTTGGTCGCGTCGCGCGGCAGGTCGAGCCAGCGATTGTCTCCGGTGACAAACTTGAACTGCGGCGGCGGATCGGAGAGCAGCGGCGCGGCGGGTTTGCGCAGCAACCAAACCGGCCGGCCGTTGAGCTTGCCGGATTGGAGGCACCATTCGGCCTGACCCACCGCTTCACCCCAGCCGTTGAAATCGCCCGCCACGTAGACCGGGATCACCCCGAAATTCACCCAACTGTGCTCGGCCGGATCGAGCACGAAGACGAGCAGGCCGTCATCATCCACAAAGTAGGCCGCCTCGTCCGCATAGAGCGACGGGGCCGCCGGCGCCAGATCGATAAAGGCAAACGCCTTGTCGCCGGGCGCGAGCAGCGGCAGGGATGCGCCCGTCCAGTCGGCATCAAGCTCGATGATCCCCGACGAAGCGGAGGTCAGCCAGGCGCGGGCGATGCGTGGGGTCAGATCGGCCATGAAAGAAAGATGAAACCCAGCGTGCCGGAACGAGGCCCCGGCCCGCAAGCACGCGTTTTCCCGGGCCTTGCGGTGCGCTCCGCGGCCGAGGCCCCTGCACTCGTCCCGGCCGCGCCCTCCCGGCAGAAATCCAAATGCCCAGGAAAATTGGGATCAAGCCGGGCTTGCAAATTATCCACCCCGTGAACTCTTTGGGCCGATGGAACGCGTCCTGGTCGCCATGTCCGGCGGCGTCGACAGCAGTGTCGCCGCCCTTCTCCTCAAGTCGCAAGGCTTCGAGGTCGTCGGCGCGTACATGAAAAACTGGATCAACGAAGACCAGGTCATCGGCCATTGCCCGTGGATGCAGGACATCGAAGACGCGCGGGCCGTCGCGGACAACCTCGGCATCGAATTCCGGGTCGTGAATCTGATGGAGGATTATCGCACGCTCGTGGTCGACTACCTGCTCGACGGCTACCAGCGCGGCCTGACCCCCAACCCCGATGTGATGTGCAACAGCCGGGTGAAGTTCGGCGTCTTTGCCGCTTACGCCCGGGCGGAAGGTTTCGCCGCGCTCGCCACCGGGCACTACGCCAGAAGGATCGAGTGTGGGAGGGGCTTTACGCCCCGACAGGATAATCTCACCGCATCCGAGTCGGGGCATAAAGCCCCTCCCACAAGTGAAGCCTTCTCCCTCCTCGAGGGAGCCGACAAGAACAAGGACCAGTCCTACTTCCTCGCGCTGCTCTCGCAGGCACAACTCCGCTTCGCGCGTTTTCCGATCGGCCATCTCGCGAAACCCGCCCTGCGGGCCCTCGCCGCCGAAGCCCGGCTTCCGACCGCCGCCAAGAAGGACAGCCAGGGCATCTGCTTCATCGGCGAGGTGAAGATGGCCGATTTCCTCTCGGCCTATGTGCCGGAGCATCCCGGTCCGATCGTCCGCGCCACCGATGGCAAGGTGCTGGGCGCGCACCGCGGGCTGCACTACTACACCATCGGCCAGCGCCGCGGCATCCGCATTCCGTCGAACACCGACGACAAAGCCTACGTCGTCACCGGCAAGCGCGCGTCCGACCATGCGCTGCTCGTCGCCTTCGACGGCCCTGAAGCCCCCGGGTTGTGGACCCGCGAGTGCCAGATCCACAGCCTGAGCTTCATCGGCGAACCCATCCTCGAGCCGCGCCGCATCGAATGCCGCGTCCGCTATCGCGACCCGCGCGTCGCGATCGAATTCACGCCGGGGGGAATCGTCGACCCCGGCGCGCCGTCCTCCGCGCACATCACATTTGCCCACCCGCAGCGCGCCCTCGCCTCCGGCCAGATCATGGCCCTTTACGACGGCGAAAAACTCCTCGGCGGCGGCGTGTTCTTCTGAACTTAAATTCCGCAGAAGGATTGGCCACAAAAAGCACCGAAAACGCAAAAACAGAGCGTGGTATCAGATTGATCACGGAAAGACATTCACCCGGTGGGTAGAGTTACCCCCGTTTTGTGGACCGAGTGCGCGGGCCTTCTCTTGCGTCTCGCCCATTGGCTGACCGCCCGCTGCGTGAGGGCGGGCGGCGCGGCGGTCCTCACCGCAGCGTCGCGAAGGCGAGACTGAGGGCAAAGCCGAGGAAAACGACTCCGAGCGCCCGGTCGATCCAGTGCCCGAAGCGGAGGAATTTCCGCCGCACGTCCGGCTTCGTGAACACGAGCGAGACAAAGCAAAACCAAGCCATCGTCGCCAGGGTCATCCATAATCCGTAGCCCGCTTGGATGATTTTTGGCGTGGCGACACTGACCGCCAGGGGGAAGAGGGAAATGAAGAACAGCGCCGCCTTGGGGTTGAGCACGTTGACCAGAAAGCCGGTGGTCCAGGCCGCCCGGTTCGTGGGCGCGGAGTCATCGGCGGAGAGGTCGATGTCGCCGGTGCGCACTTTGCTGCGCAGGGCCTGCACGCCAACATAGAGGAGGTAGGAGGCGCCGAGGTATTTGACGACCGTCAGGGCCGTCGGCGAACTTTTCAGAAAGAAGCCCAGTCCGAGCAGACAGTAGACAATGTGCACCGATATTCCGCAGCCGATGCCGAGGCTGCTCCAGAGGGCCGTGCGCCGGCCGTGGGTGAGGCTTTGCTTGAGGACGAGCGCGAAATCCGGCCCGGGACTCGCCACGGCGAGCGCATGGGCCACGACAATCGTCAGAAACTCAGACCAGAAGGAAGCCATGGGACGTTAGCCTGCCTCCAGCCCGCCCAGAGGGGTGACGGATGAACTCTGGCGAGCCGACTGCCCGCGCGACAAATTCGCTTCGCCGCGCAGGCCGCGCGCAGAAAACGGCCAGGACAAAGTGGCAAAAGGGTGATCCACCCGAGTCATCCCGATTACGCAAGGGTTCCGGACCGCAGGCAGGACGGACTGCCCGGCCGTCCGCGATTGTCTTGAGTGCGCGCCCAGCGGTCGCGGCCCCGGCACTCGTCCCGGCCGCGCCCCGCCACCAAGAATCCACAGGCTCATAATAATCTTAAATTCCGCAGAAGGATTGGCCACAAAAAGTACAAAAACAGGGAGTGGTAGCAGATTGATCACAGAAATCCATTCACCCGGTGGGTGAGTCTGCACTTGAGCACATGGGATTGTTCTTTCCTCTGGGTTCTCCGCGACCTCCGCGTTTTAACTGCGGTTTCGAGGATAATTGGTGTTAAACATCCAAGCCTCAAATACCCCGGGAGTGACCGCGAGAAAATTCCCCTGGGTCTCCGCTCCCCTGTGGTTCAGGACTTCACTCCGGCCCGCTTCATTCCCGGCCTCACCTTTCGGGGAGTCGGGCGGGGTTAGCGTACGAACGGGGCGGCGGTGGCGCCGCGCAGTTCCATGTCTTGGGACACGATGCTCAAGGCCTCCGCCATCGACGTCAGGCCGTCCTTGACCTTGAGCATACTGTCTTGGTGGAGGGTCTTCATCCCGCTCTTCATGCCGATGCGCTTCAGTTCGGCCGTCTCCGCCTGCTTGTTGATCGCCTCGACCAGTTCCTCGTTGTTGACGAGCAGTTCATGAATGCCGATGCGGCCCTTGTAGCCGGTGCTGTTGCATTTGGCGCACCCTTTGGGACTCGCCTTATAAATCTGACCTCTCCAGCCGATGGCCCGCTGGAGCACATCCCGCTCCCGCCCCTCGGGCTCGTAGGCCACGCGGCAAACCTTGCAGACCCGGCGCATGAGCCGCTGGGAGCACACGCAGACCAGGGACGAAGAAATCATGAACGGCTCAATGCCCATGTCGGTCAGGCGCGCCACGGTGCTGGGGGCATCGTTGGTGTGCAGCGTGGTGATCAGCATGTGGCCGGTGAGCGCGGCCTCGACGGCGATGTTCGCCGTTTCCTTATCGCGAATTTCGCCGACGAGGATGATGTCGGGGTCCTGGCGGAGAAACGAGCGCAAGGCCGCCGCAAACGTCAGACCGATCTGCCGGTGCATCTGCATTTGATTGATGCCGGGCAGCGTGTATTCGATCGGATCCTCGGCCGTGCGGATGACCACATCGGGCGTATTGATTTCGTTGAGCGCCGAATAAAGGGTCATCGACTTGCCGGAGCCGGTCGGACCGCAATGGAGAATCATGCCATGGGGCTGGCGGATGCACTCGCGATACCGGGTCAGGTTGGCCTCGGAGAAACCGAGCGCGGTCAGCGGCAGCGTGGATTTCTGCTTGTCCAGAATACGCATCACGACGCCTTCGCCGTGATTGAGCGGCGCGGTCGAGACGCGCAGATCGATATCGATGTTCTTCTTGTTATATTGCTTAAAAACGATGCGGCCGTCCTGCGGCAGGCGGCGTTCCGCGATGTCGAGGTTGCACATGATCTTGATGCGCGCCACCAGCGCGCCCGCCACCCGGGAGGGCAGCCGCAGTTTTTCCTGCGTCAGACCGTCGATGCGGTAACGGACCACGATCTCTTTTTCCCACGGCTCGATATGGATGTCGGAGGTACCGGCAAAGTAGGCGTCCTCAATAATGCGGTTGGCCAGCTGGATGATGGGCGCCGACTCCTCATTCTCCAGGTCCTCATCCTTGATCTCGGTTTCCACCTCCTCGAACTGGGCGCCGAGTTGGTCCACCACGTCGGAGAACTGCACTTCATCGTGAACCTGGTCTTTCTTCAGTTTTTCCCGGATGTCATGTTCGCGGCCGAGGAGCCGGATGACGCGCAGGCCGGTCTTGTCCTGAATTTTCGCCGCGACCGTGGTGTCGAAGGGATTGGCAAACGCGACCAGCAGAAAGGCCCCGACCTCGCCGACCGGCAAAATCAGATTCTTGTGGCAGAACTCCAGATCAATTTTCTCAAAGGTGTTGGAGTGGACTTTGTAGCGGGCCACGTTGTACGGCGAGAGCCCGAGGGCCCGGCACTTGGCGAGCAGCAGCTGAAAAATCGTGATCCGGTGGTCCGCCTGCAGGATTTGATCCAGCTGGTCGCCGGTCGGCTCATCCGGGCGCGCCAGCAGGACCGCCTTTTGCTCGGGGGTGAGTTTCCCCATCTCCGTGAGCTTGTCGATGATCTGCGTCTGGGTGCGACCGAGGGGCATGGCTTAGGAAGACAACGGGGGGCGGGGCGGGCTGGCGGGCGGCGACCCGGCGGCGGTGTTTCCGCCGATCTGAAAGGGGGCGTGGCTGCCGCCGCCCGTGACAAAAGGATTCTTGGTGCCCGCGGCCGGGGCGGGAGAAGGAACGGTGCTGGTGTTGCCTTTCATGGCAAACGGCACGCGCGTACCGCCCCGGATTCCGTTGGCGAGCCGCTTGGCCGCCTCCGTCCGTTCCGCCTGCAGCCGGTCGAGAAAATCCGCAATAATGTCCATCGTCGTCGCCTGCCAGATGATCTGTCCGCCGAGCGTCTTTTCCCAATGGGCCCGGACCGCCGGACTGAGGTAATACGCGGTCGCCACAAAATGAAAGTCCTCCTCCTTGTCAAAAGGCGCGCTCCACGTCGCCCAGCAGGCGCCAAGATCGATGTCCCGTTTGACCTCATCCGGCACCTCGTAACCGCGCAGGTCGATCACGCCGATGCCGTGATCGTCCACCACATGGTGCAAGAGATCCGCCTCGCTCAGCACCTTGGTTTCGTAGGCCAGAATATTCAGCACCGAGCTGCGTCGCAGGTCCCCGCCCGCCGCGATCTC
>CAZAOI010000043.1:0-15431 GCA_964486705.1 uncultured Oleiharenicola sp.
CCGAGCAGGGGCGTCGGCAGACCCCGGTCACGCGTTTCGCCGCGGTTCACTCCGGCGCAAGTTCCACCCATTACCGCGACCTCATTCCGCTGACGGCCCCCGGCCCCGCTGAGCAATATGCGTTCGAAGTGAGCCTCGATTCCTGCAGCGATTACAGGGCCAATGGGGTGGCCTGCCATTCGCTCACCGGCCTCGAGGAAAACGAATCCCGGCGCGCCGTCGGCCGGCCATGCGTCCGAATTTCTTATCTCAACCGCAGGAGCCTGCCAGCAGGCTCCTCCTTTCCATCCCAGTCAGAGCAGGCTTCAGACTAGCGGACTCACCGCCAATGAAAGCCAAGCTTGACCAACTGCTCCGCGCGCGCACCGGCCCGATGACAGATGAGTTGGTGCAAAATCCGGGGAGTTTCGGGCTCGGCCAAGTGCCCGCGCGCCTCACGCCCGCCGGGACGGCCAAATCCATCTGCGGCTTCTGCAGCACCGGCTGCTCCCTCCAGATCCATCTCAATGCCGAGGGCGAAGCGATCAATCTCACGGCCGATCCCGACTATCCCGTGAATGCCGGCACCGCCTGTCCCAAAGGCTGGGAAGCCCTCACCCCGCTCGCCGCCCCCGACCGCGTCACCACCCCGCTGCTGCGCAACCCGGCCACCGGCAACCTGGAGCCGGTCTCCTGGGAGCGGGCGCTCGCGGCTTTCGTGGACAACTTCAAGGGCGTGCAAACCACGCACGGCCCCCATGCCCTGGCCTTCCTCAGCACCGGACAGATCGTGATGGAGGAGATGGCGCTGCTCGGCGCGCTGGCGAAGTTCGGCATGGGCATGCTGCACGTCGATTCCAACACGCGGCAATGCATGGCCACGTCGCATGTCGCCTACAAACAGTCGTTCGGCTTTGACGCGCCGCCGTTCACCTATGCGGATTTCGAGGAGAGCGATGTCCTCGTGTTCGTCGGGGCGAACCCGTGCATCGCCCATCCCATCATGTGGCAGCGGGTGATGAAAAACAAACGCCAGCCGGCCATCATCGTCCTCGACCCGCGCAAGACAGAGACGGCGATGGCGGCCACCCAGCACCTCGCCCTGCGGCCCAAGAGCGACCTGACCCTCCTCTACGGAATCGCCCGGCGGCTGATCGAGCGCGGGGCGGTGCAGCGCGAGTTCGTCGCGGCGCACACGAGCGGCTTTGCCGAGTTCGAGCAGTTCGTGGCGGCGTTCACCCTCGAGCGCACCGTGGCGGAGAGCGGCGTGCCCGCCGCCGAACTGGAGCGTTGCGTCGAGAGCATCGCGCGCGGGGAGCGTGTCTCCTTTTGGTGGACGATGGGCGTCAACCAGAGCCACGAAGCCACGCGGACCGCGCAGGCGATCATCAACCTCGCACTCATGACGGGCAACATCGGCCGGCCCGGCACCGGGGCCAACTCGATCACCGGCCAGTGCAATGCGATGGGTTCGCGCCTCTTTGGCAACGCCACCTCGCTGCTCGGCGGCTACGATTTTGGCAACGAAGCGCACCGGGCGCACGTCGCCCGCATTCTCGCGATCGATCCGGCACGGATTCCGGCGGGGAAGAGCTGGGCTTACGATGAGATCATCGACGGCATCGATCGCGGCGACATCCGCGGACTGTGGATCATCGCCACCAATCCGGCGCACTCCTGGATCAACCACGGCCGGTTCGCCGAAGTCCGCCGCAAACTCGATTTCCTCGTCGTGCAGGACATGTATTCGACCACCGAGACCGCGCTCATGGCCGACCTCGTGCTGCCCGCCGCGGGCTGGGGCGAGAAGGAAGGCGTGTTCATCAACAGCGAGCGCCGGCTCGGCCTGGTGCGCAAGGTGGCCCGCGCCCCCGGCGTGGCGCTGACGGATTTCGCCATCTTCCAACTCATCGCCCAGGCGTGGGGCTGCGGCGAAATGTTCCAGGCGTGGCGTTCCCCGGAGGCGACGTTTCATCTCCTCCAGGAGCTTTCCCGCGGCCAGCCCTGCGATTTCTCCGGCATCCGCGACTACGCCCAGATCGATCAAGCCGGCGGCATCCAGTGGCCGTATCCCCAGCCGGAAACCGGGAGCACCGAGCCGGTCGCGCAGGAGCGGCGGCTCTTTTCCGACGGAAAGTTTTTCACCGCCGACGGCCGCGCGCGGTTCTTTTTTGATGAACCGCGGCCCATGCCCGAGCAGCCGGACGCGGAGTATCCGCTCATTTTGCTGACCGGGCGCGGGAGCTCGGCGCAATGGCATACCGGTTCGCGCACCAACAAGAGCGCCATCCTGCGCAATCTGGCGCCCACCGCCCTTTACGTGGAACTCAGCCCGGCCGATGCGACCCGGCTGGGCATCAACGACGGGGCGCAGGTCCAGGTCCGCTCCCGGCGCGGCACCGCGGATGCCGTGGCCTTCGTCACCACCGTGGTCCAACCGGGGCAGGTTTTCCTGCCGATGCACTTTCCCGAAGTGAACAAGCTCACCTTGGCATCCTTTGATCCACATTCGCGCCAGCCGAGCTTCAAGGCGTGTGCCGTGGCGGTGACGCCCCTGGCCCGATGAACCCGCCAGTCATTCCTCCTCTGACCCTGCACGCCATCTCCGTGTCTCACGGCCACAGCTATTTTGGCCGCCACGGGCTGGGTTCCGTGCCGCTTCCGATTCATGAATTGGAAACCGTCGAGTGCGTCGCCGGCCGCGGGCTGCGCGGCGACCGGTTTTTTGACCACAAGGAAAACTACAAGGGTCAGGTCACTCTTTTTTCCGCGGAGACTTTCGATGAACTCCGCCGCGCATTGAACCAACCGCGGGCGCAGCCGGCGGCCCTGCGCCGCAACCTGCTCGTCAGCGGCTTCGACCTGAATAATTTGATCGGCCGGCAATTTGCGCTCCAAGGTGTGCTCCTCGAGGGCACGGAGGAATGCCGGCCCTGTGCGTGGATGGACGAAGCCCTCGGCCCGGGCGCCGAGGCCTGGCTGCGCGGTCGCGGCGGTTTGCGCTGCCGCATCCTGACCGGCGGCTGGCTGCGGAGATGCGACGCATGAATTCGCTGGAATTGACCGGCGCCGTCCTGGCCGGGGGCGCATCCCGGCGCATGGGCCAGGACAAAGCCCTGTTAATTTTGGACGGCGAACCGCTCTGGTGGCGGCAGACCCGCGTGCTGCGCGCAACGGGGGTGAGTCGCATCGGGATCGTGCGGCAACACGAGCAAGCCGCCCTCGCGCTGCCGCCGGACATTGTCTGCTGGCACGACGCGATCGAAAACGCCGGTCCGCTCGCTGGTTTCCACGCCGCGCTCAGCGCCTGCGACACCGCCTGGTTGGCGGTGCTCGCCACCGACATGCCGCGCATCGATGCGGGATGGTTTCACTGGCTGCGCAACTCCTGCCGGCCCGGATGCGGCGCGCTGGCCCGGCATCCGGACGGCCGCCTGGAGCCGTTGGCCGCAATCTATCCGCGCGCCGCGCTGGCGGAGGTCACCCGGCGGCTGGAGACCGGACCGCGTTCACTCTGGTCGTTGGCGGACGCTTTGATTTCCTGCAACCACCTGGCCGGCGTGCCGCTGCCCCCCGCCGAAGTCTGGCGAGTGGCGAACTGGAACACGCCGGCGGAAGCCGCCGCCCACTCAAACTCTTAATGTCCTGAGGCCGGCTGAAGGTGAGCCCGGATGATCTTGGTGACTTCAGCGACCGCCGGTTCAGATTGGAACGCCGCCGCATCGTTCAGGATCGCCAGCGCTTCTGCCGGCTTGTTCAGATGGACGCGCACCATCGCGAGCCCGACGAGCGTCCGGCCCTTGTTCTTGAGGGTACCAAATCGTCTCTGCACCACGTTCACATTGGCGATGTCCGGCTTAGCCGCCGTCGCCTCCACCCAGGCCAGCATCTCATAAGCGTCTGTTTGTTTTGGCGCACACTCGATCGAACGCTTGAGCAGCTTCCGCAAATGCGCGGCCCGGTCGTCCGGCAGTCGAAAATAGAAATCAAACCGCCCGAACCAGCGCCGGCCCTCGATTAACCCCAATTCGTGATAGATCGCCGGGTTGGTGGAGCCGTTTTCCAGCGCCCGTTCCCACCGCTCCCGCGCTAGGTTGGCTTCGCCTTGGGCCATGGCGTCCATGCCCAAAACCTCCCAGGTCCGCGCCTTGACCGACGACCGGTCCGCCGCTTCCAAGAAAGCCAACCGGGCCTTGCTGGATTGGTTCGCCCGCAGGTCCAGCTCGGTCAGTCGCTCCCGGATTTCCTCCAGCGTCAACTCCCGGCGTTCGTAACTCTTCGCATTGGGAATTTGCGGCAACGATCGTTTCGTCCAATTATACCGACCATTGCGTACGTATTTCTCCAGCAGCTGCTGCATCGCCGGGTAATCCATCCCGATCGTCTCTTGGAAGCGTTTCCGCCTCGCCGCCGGATCCCCGCCAGTTGTTTCTTTGCTGACATAGTCGATGAAGGCACCGACCTTGGCGCGATCGAGCTTCGAGTCGCCATAGTACCAGTAGTGCAGCAGCGCCCAGGACTCAGCGTAAAATTGGCCCGTATGCTTACCCGTGTTGTAAAGCGGCGAGGAGTGATCGACCGAAAAAAGAGTCTCGAGCGGTAGCAGGCCCTCCTGTTGCAGTTCGAAGACGTGCCGCGGGAGCGGCCGTCCGAATTCGAGTGTGTCCGACTTGATCACCATACTGGAGTAAAGTTCCGCCACCCCCTCGCCGTACCAAACGGGCGGATGCTCACCTGTGACCCGCATCAGATGATGGATGTACTCATGAAAAATCATGTGCCTCGCTGATTCGTCATCCCACGTCGAAGAAACGACGATCGTGGCGCGGTCCGGCTGGGTCATGTAATATCCGCCCAGATTTTTATTTTGCCGCAGCGGCGCGCGGACATATTTGAAGAAATCTTTTTTGTCGTCGAAATAATAGATCGTCACCTCCAGCGGCTGGCGTTCCGCCATTTTGACCGCGTCAAAGAAGAACGCGCGCAGGAGCTCCAGATTGTGCAGCAAAGTCCGCGACTCGACGTCGTTGTTGGCGCTGAACAGTTCAAAATGCGGCGACTGATACCGGCGCCACTTGGCGGACTCCCCGGCGTATTCTTCCTTTCGGGCCCCATGGAGCGCCGGCGCCAGCAAGGCCAAAACGAGCCAGGTGCAGGGAACCGCCCAGCGGCGCGAAAGAGACAGTTGAGAGATCGGCATCGACGAATGGTGCGGGCCAGCAGGCGGCCACACTGACGGACGGCACTTCTCCCGCAAACAAAAAGCCCGGACCTTCTCGGTCCGGGCTGGAGTGATTTCGACTCTGGGCGCCTTACGAATCGAACCCGACGGCCTTGGCGACCGCGTCGTAGGTGATGCGGCCGTTGCGGGTGTTCACGCCGCGGGCGAGACCCTTGTGCTCGCTGAGCGCGCGCTCCACGCCCTTCTGCACCATCATCGCCACAAACGGCTCCGTGGCCTGGGTCAGCCCCATCGTCGAGGTGCGGCCGACCAGCGCCGGCATGTTGGGCACCGCATAATGAATCACGCCGTGCTGCTTGTAGACCGGCTTCTGGTGCGAAGTGGCGTGAATCGTCTCAATGCAGCCGCCTTGGTCGATCGCGATGTCGCAGATGACACTGCCGGGGCGCATCTGCGCGACCATCTTCTCCGAGACGACGATCGGCGCCTTCGCGGCCGGAATGAGCACCGCGCCAATCAGCAAGTCGGCGTCAGCGACGGCGTGCTCCAGATTGGCGGGATTGGACATCAGGGTGACGATGCGTCCGCGATATTCCGTATCGAGCGCCTCCAGTTTGCGGGTGTCGAGATCGAGCACGGTGACGCGGGCGCCCATGCCGGCCGCCATCTGCACGGCGTGCGCGCCGGAGTTGCCCGCCCCGACCACGACCACGTGGCCGGGCATCGTGCCGGGGATGCCGCCGAGCAGCACGCCCGAGCCGCCGAGCTGCGACTGGAGAAAATACGCGCCGATCTGGATCGAGAGCCGGCCGGCGATCTGCGACATGGGCTTGAGCAGCGGAAACTGGCCGTCCACGCCCTCGACAGTTTCGTAGGCGATGCCGAGAACACTCTTGCGGCAAAGCTCCTTGGCCAAAACCGGGCCGGCGGCGAGGTGCAGGTAGGTGAACAGCGTCTGACCCTGCTGGATCAGCCCGTATTCAGCCTCAAGCGGCTCCTTGACCTTCAGGATCATGTCGGCGCCCTTCCAGACTTTCCCGGCGGAAGACGCGAGCGTGGCACCGGCAGCTTTATATTCGGCATCAGTAAAGCCAGCGCTGTCGCCGGCGGATTTTTCGATCAGGACCTTGCCACCAAGCGCCGTCACCCGACGGCACAGGCTGGGGGTCATCGAAACGCGGGTTTCACCGATCTTAATTTCTTTGGGGACTCCGATAATCATAGGCGCTTATGACACGGGCTTTTTCGCCGGCACGCAATGCCGGAAGCAATGATCCCTTTGGACCACGAATTCCGCTTGCGTTGAGCCGAACCCCGGCCCTTACCTGCCCGATCCCCGCCACCCATGCCGCCCAAGCCACTCACCCTCATCGTCGCCTGCGCTGAGAACCGGATCATCGGCCGCGCCGGCCGGTTGCCCTTCGATATTCCGGAGGACAAGGCCTGGTTCCACGAAAAAACCGCCGGCCAGACCGTCGTGCTCGGCCGGATTTGCTTTGAAGCCTGGCCATCGGTGCTCGCCGATGGCCGCATGCCGGTCGTCATCACGAGTAACCAAGCCCTGGCGGGACCGAATGTTCGGATGACGAACAATGTCACCGACGCCCTCGCCCTCGCGCAAACCCTGCCCGGCGAAATCATGATTTGCGGCGGCCAGCGCATCTATGAAGAGACGCTGCCGCTCGCCAACCGACTGCTGCTTACGCTCGTGCACGCCGAGGTGCCGGGCGACACCTGGTTCCCCGAGTGGCGGCACTTGAGTTGGCGCGAGACCTCGCGCCGCGAGGGCCGCGACGCGAACTACCGCTACACGTTTTTGACGTTGGAACGATAGGGCCGATTCTCCCCGCCGAGCGGGGCCGTCAGCGGGCCGCGTGCGCCTTGGCCACTGCGAGGTATTTCTCCGCCCAGCCCCGGATGCTGCGCTGTTCCGCCTCGGTCAGAGCGCGGATCACTTTTGCCGGGGAACCGAAAACCATCGAGCCAGCCGGCGCGATGAAGCCCTGCGTGACGAGCGAATTCGCGCCGACGATGCAGTGGTCGCCGATTTTCGCTCCGTCGAGGATGGTTGCGCCCATGCCGATGAGACACTCGTCGCCGATCTCGCAGGCGTGGATGATCGCGCTGTGGCCGATGGTGCAATACCGGCCGATCTTCACGCCGTAATCATCCGCCAGGTGAACCATGGCCAGATCCTGGATATTAGTGCCCTCGCCGATCTCGATGGCGTTGATGTCCCCGCGCAGCACGCAACCGTACCAGACGCTGCTCTGCGCGCCGAGCGTCACATGGCCCAGCACCGTGGCGTTGGGGGCGACAAAGGCCGCCGCCGCCAGCTCGGGCTTTTGGCCCAGATGCCGGGCCAGCCGCTGCTGCACGTCCATGGCTCAGATGATGATTCCGGCAATGGAGGCCGAGAGATACGAGGCCAGCGTGCCGCAAAGCAGCGCCTTGAGGCCGAGCTTGGCGAGGTCGGCCCGGCGCTCGGGCACGAGTGCGCCGATGCCGCCGATCTGCATGCCCACGCTGCTGAAGTTCGCAAACCCGCAAAGGGCGATGCTCAGGATGAGCAGGCCCTTTTCCGTGAGGATGGGCAGGCTTTTGTTGGTCAAATTCTGAAAGGCGACGAATTCGTTGATGGTGATCTTCTGCCCCAGCAGCGTCGCCACGTTGGCCACGTCGACGCTCGGCACCCCCATCGCCCAAGCCATGGGGTAGAATAATTTTCCAAAGAGCCAGTTCAACGTCAGGTCGAACCCGGGGCTAAAGAGGTGACCCATCGCGGTCAGCGCGTAGTCAACGCACGCGATCACGGCGATGAAGCCGATCAGCATGCCGAAGACATTCAGCGAAATCTTGAGACCGTCTGCGGCGCCATGGGAGATGGCGTCAATCGTGCTGCCGTAGCTGCTTTTCACCTCCAGCTTCACCCGGCCCATGGTCTGGCTTTCCTCCGTCTCGGGGAAGACGATTTTGGCGATGACCAGCGCGCCGGGCGCGGCCATGAGCGAAGCGGTGATGAGTTTCGGCGCGAGATCCATGCCCGCCGCCGCGCCCATGTTGGCGTAGACCACGAGAATGCCGCCCGCGATGCAGGCCAGGCTTCCGCTCATCGAGGCGAGGAGTTCGCTGTTGGTCATCCCGGCGAGGTAGGGGCGAATCATGACCTGAGCCTCGACCTGCCCGACGAACGCACTCGCCACATTGCTCAGCGATTCGGCGCCGCTCACCCGCATGATGGTGTTCATCGCCCGGGCGATGATGGCCACCACCCGTTGCATGACGCCGAAATGGTAGAGCACCGCCACGAGGGCGCAGACCAAGATGATCGTCGAGGTGATGTTGAACACGAAGGTGAAACCTCCGTTCATGTAATTGACCAGCTTGCCCGGCGCCTGCTCCACGACGATGCCGCCGAAGACAAACGCCGCGCCCTGCCGCGCGCAGGATTCGAGCACGGCGATCCCCTGCCCGAGCAGTTGAAAAAACTTCGCCACCGGCCCGACTTTAAAAATCAACAGCGCGATCACCGTCTGGAGCGCCATGCCGCTGAGCACGAGCCGGTAGTTGATTTTCCTTCGGTTGTTGGAAAAAAGGAAGGCGATGCCGAGGATGAGGACGATGCCGATCAGGCCGTGGAGACGATCCATAGTGTAAGTCCGGGTTTGGGGTGAGGCCGGAAAGCTGCGGGAAGGAACGGGCGAATTCAACCCTGATCACGAGATGCCCCTGCCCTGAATCCCGCACGATTCATCCCCGGGGCAGTGCCGAGCCAAGCTGGCGCCAAGCCTCGTAGACCGCGATGCCGGCGGCGGTGGAGAGATTGAGCGACCGGAGCTCGGCATTGGCATGCGGGATTTTCACCCGCTGCCCTTCCGTCAGCTCGTCATGCAACCACGCCGGCGCGCCCGCTTCTTCGTTGCCAAAAACCAAGCCGTCGTCCGCAGCGTAACGCGCGTCCCAGAATGTCTGCGTCGCGTGCGTGGTGAACAGCCAAAGCCGCTTCGGCGCTGCCGGGCTGGCCTTGAACGCCGCCCAGTCCGCGTGATGATGCACATCCAACGAATACCAGTAGTCCATGCCGGCGCGCTTCAGGTTCTTGTCCGTCACCTCGAACCCCAGCGGATGGATCAAATGCAGCCGTGTACGGGTGACCGCGCACATCCGGCCGATATTACCGGTATTCTGCGGGATCTGGGGCTCAAAAAGCACGACATGGAGCATCGGTCCGCCAGCGTGCCCGCTCCCGCGCGCCCGTGTCAACGCCACGAAGCCCGGTCCGCGAAGGAATCCAGCGCGCGGTTTCGACCCAGATAAATCGCTTTACGGCCGGGCAATTGGCCCTAGTTGTTGGCGTGCGGATCGGCTCTCAGGCTTATCCCGTCTCCCTCCCCCCATGTCGCAAGCGGATGAAAAAATCGTCGTTCTCGTGGATGATGAGGTCGCCTACATCGACCTGCTCCAGCAATTGCTGAGCGAGCACCTGGCCTGCCCGGTGCACAGCTTTTCCCGGCCGGCCGACGCCCTGCGCGCGCTGCCCAGCCTGAACGTCGGCCTGATCGTCACCGACTTTCAGATGCCGAACATGAACGGCCTGCAGTTCATCGCCGAGGTGCAAAAGCAGGACCCAAATATTCCCGTCGTGATGATCACGGGTTATCTGCTGAACTTCACCGAACGCGAACTAGGCGCGGTGCCCTCCTTGAAGGTGGTCGTGCGCAAACCGTTCAAATGGGCCACGCTCGCCGAGCACGTGGTCCAATACTGGCCCAACGCGCAACCGCCCAAGGTCCTCAACTCAAACGCGCCGTTTTGAGACCACCAGACCCTTGTTGTCGGCGGACAACAAGTGGACGGCGGCCGTTAGATGCTTCAGGGCGAACGCCGCCACCATCGCGCGGCCGACCTTGGCGGCCACGGCAGGCCGGGCGACACACAGCACGCTCGAACCGCTGCCGCTGAGCCAGCCGGTCAAGGCACCGGCGGACACGCCGGCCTCGATGGCGGACTTGGCGCCGGGAATGAGCGGCAGCCGGTAGGGCTCGTGCAGGAAATCGCTCACCGCATCGCGCAGCCGGTCGTATTCGCCGGACAAAATCGCGGCCACGACATAACTCGCGCTGTTGACACTCTTCACTGCATCAAAATACGGCAGGGCCTGCGGCAGAATGCCGCGCGCTTTCTTGGTTTCGAGCTCCTGGCTCGGCGACGCCACGACAAAACAGAGATCGCGTCCGATGGGCTTGCGCACCACCCCCAGCAATTCACCGGTGTGCGGATGGCACCGGGCCACACAAAAACCGCCGAGCACCGCCGCGGTGGCGTTGTCGGGGTGGCCCTCCAACTGCGTGACGAGGGAACACAGGTCGTCGCGGGTCAGATGGGTGCCGGCCAGCTCGTTGAGCGCCGCCACCACGCCGGCCCGCAGCGTGACACTCGAACCGAGTCCGCGCGACATCGGCACCTCGCCCGCGATGCCCAAGGTGTAGCCGAACTCCTCGATGCCCGTGCGCACGAAAAACAGCCGCGCCGCCTCGTCGGCCATACAGAGGCCGGCGGTGTCACGGTCCGCCGCGGGCTGGGCGCCGCGCCAATCGCCGCGAACAAGCGTGATGCGGTTATAGATCTTGAGCGCGAGACCGAGCGTGTCGAAGCCGGCGCCGCAATTGGACGTGCTGCCCGGCACGCGGACGGTCACCTGATTGGGGAGTTTGCTGCTCATTTGCGGAATTTCAGGGCTTTACGGGCTTCCATTTGCGTTTCGCGGTCTTTGACGGTGGCGCGTTTATCAAACTGCTTTTTGCCGGTGGCGAGCGCGATCTCCACCTTCACCAGCGCCTCTTTGAAATACAGGCGCAGCGCCACGATGGCCTGGCCGCCGGCTGAGACCGCCTGCTGCAGTTTGCGGATTTCATGCTCATGCAACAGCAGCTGGCGCACGCGGCGCGGGGCGTGCTGGGACAGGCCGCCGTGGGTATATTCCTCGATGTAGGCGTTGTAGAGCCAGACGCCGCCCTTCTCGACCCGGGCGAACGCATCCGTGATCTGCGCCTTGCCGCCGCGGATCGATTTCACCTCGGTGCCGACCAGTTTGATCCCCGCCTCGAACTTGTCGTGGATGAAATAGTCCCGCAGCGCCTTCGGGTTGCGAAGTTCGGTGTAACGGGCGGAATCCTTGGGTTTGGCGGCCATGGCAGGAGCAGTGATGCGGTCAGAGGCCGGCCATGACAAACAAAAGAAGCGAGGCTTTTGGCCTCGCTTCGCGGAACAGGTGGTTGCCGCTGTCCGATCGACGATCAGCGTCGGTATGGAAACCGACGCCCACCTTCTGAGCTGGTTTAAGCCGTGTGCAGCTCGAAGCTGATCTTGCCTTCAATCACCTCGCGCAAGGCGACGTCCTCCGGGCTCAGCTTCTCGAGGGACTCCACCAGCGGGCGGCTGCCCCGGCGAAGCTGCTTCACGCGGCGGGAGATGACATTAATCAGGATGTTCGGGTCCGGGATGACTTTCTGGGCTTCGCGGATGTATTCGTCTCTCATAGTGGTAGGAGGAAAAATTGGAATTGATAGACGTACGAAGGCGCCGAAGAGCGTCAAGCGCGAAGTTTTCGCTGCAAACGCCCGCGCCACAGCCCGTTCCTAGCGCCAAACCGGGAAAGGCGTGGGCTCATGCGATTGAGCGGCGGTTCCACCGTTGGAATCCCAGCATTGAAAGGTGGAACCCGGCCACCTATGGCCGGGATCCAACCAGCCACTTGAAATTTGTAGATGAAAGGCTGAAAAAGGGGTCAGGTTGAAAGTATTAGAATTGAAAACCCCTTCCCCCGATCCACGCTCTTCCCCAAAATCCAGTTTCCTCTCAGTAGTTTCCGATCAGTAAGACTACGTCCAGATCTGGATTAGGACAAATGATCCTTGCCATCAGTGTGCCGCGTGAACAAAAAGTTCCTGGACCCTAAAGCGCTGGACCCCAGCGGACGCACCAACAACGGTTACTGTCAGTCCACAACCCAAGTCGACCATGAACCAATCGAGAATGCTCAGAGTCCTGATCCCGTGCGCCCTGCTTTGGCTTGCCGCGCCGGGGTTTTCCCAGAGTGAAAAGAGCGCGGCCGTCAGTGACGAGCAGACCCAGGCGCTGGTGCTCCTGCGCGGGCTGCCGACGCTCGGCACGAACAACAGCATCGCCATCGTGGAACTCAATCCCGAGTCGAAGAACTTCGGCGCGATTCTGCAGGAGGTGGAAATGCCGGACCTCGCGATCCCGTTGCACCACCTCTATTACAGCCCGAACGGGCGGCTGTATTCCACGGGCCTGGACCCCAAGCTCAGCTTGGCCGAGATCATGCTGGCGCGCGACGCAAGCGGCGCCGCGGTGATCAAGGGCGTGAAGCCGATCGCCACCGGGGGACAGGTGGTCGGCGAGGACATCATCTGGCACACCGTCAACGGAAAGGAATACATGATCGTCACGTTCATGGGGGGCACGGGCCTCGACCAGGTCGACTGCGGCTCCATCGGCGTGTTCGACGCTCAGACGAACAAGCTGGTCAAGACGATCCAGGCGCGCAAAAGCGCGGTGCCTGAGGGCGCCCCTTACATAATGTATCCGCACGGCCTTTCCGCCTATCAGGACCGCCTTGTGGTCAGCTCCTCCGTTCATCCGGATCTCAAATCCGGGGTGGGCAACACGATCACCGTCATCGACCTGAACACGTTCGAGCCGATCCAGAACATCGTCGTCGAGGACGCGAAGCCGGTGGGATTCCCGTCGTCACCGGTCGAGGTGTTGTTCGTGCGACCGTCCATCGTGCCGGGCGTCAAGCCAGCCGTGCTGGTCAACACGATGTTCGGATTCGAGACCTGGAAGATCCCTTACAACGAGGCGGACAAGACCTTTGGCGCGCCCGAGAAGGTCTACGACGGCGTCACATCGGGCACGGGCGTCCCGCTGGAATTCTATGGCAACGACACCGAGCTGTTCATCAGCCACGCCCTGCCGGGCGTCGTGAAGCGCTACAAGCTCTCATCGCTGCCCGAGCTCGTGTCCTCGGGCGAGGACATCAAGTCCGGGGCCGGCGCGCACCACATGATCTTCTACAAGACCTCCTCTGGCCGAAAGGTCATCGCGATCCAGAACAATCTCCTGAACTTGGGAAACGCGGCTGACAATGACCCGACGGACGTCGACTTCATCGCGAAGGTGAACGACAACACGATCACGGTCCACGACCTCCAGTCCGGTGAGCGCATCGCCATGCTTAACTTTAGGGAGCGCTACAAGAAGGGTGTGGAAAACGTCGAGGCCCTGTTCGGCTCCGGCTTCGTGCACCACCACTGACGCGTGCCCCGCCTCCGACTTGCCGTTGCGGCGGCGCTGCCCGTCGTGTTGCTCGCGCTGCTCGCGACCGGAGGCTGCGGCAGGGAGCGGCGGGTGGCGACGCCGCTGCCCGATTTCTCGGCGCCGTTTGTCTTCGGGCGCTTCAACGTGCCCGGGGACAACCCGCTTACGCAGGAATCGGTCGCGCTCGGCCGCCGGCTGTTTTACGACCCGCGACTCTCGGCCAACGGCGTGGTGTCGTGCTCGACGTGCCATATCCAGGCCCTCGCCTTCACCGACGGCCGCACGACCAGTGTCGGCATTTCGGGGAAGCCGCTGGCTTTCAACAGCCCGAGCCTCGCCAACCTGATGTGGGGCCCGCAGCGCTTCTTCTGGAACGGCCGCGCGGCCAGCCTCGAGGAGCAGGCGCTCGTCCCGCTCGGGCACGAGGACGAGATGGCGCAGGACATGGACCGCCTGCTCCGTGAGCTGAAGCGCGACGCCACCTACCGCATGTTGTTCGAGACGGCCTATGGCGAGGTCAGCGCCTCGGCCCTCGTCCGCGCGCTGGCCTCGTTTCAGCGCACGCTGATCTCCGCGAACTCGCGCTACGACCAGTTCCTGCGCGGCGAGATCTCCCTCAATCCGCAGGAGGAGCGCGGGCGCAAGCTCTTCATGGCCCACCCCGACACCAAGGTGAACCTGCGCGGCGCCAACTGCATCGACTGCCACAGCCAGTTCCTGACCGGCGGCGCCACCGCGCGGTATGACGGGTTCTCGAACAACGGTCTCGACGACGAGGAACACCTTCAGCCCGGCCTGCAGGTTGTCACCGACAAGCCGGAACACCGCGGCATGTTCAAGGTGCCGACCCTGCGAAACATCGCGCTCACGGCGCCCTACATGCACGACGGCCGGTTCAAGACCCTTGATGAAGTGCTCGATCTCTACGACAGCGGAATCAAAAGGAGCAGCACCCTGAGTGCGTTGATCGTGGAGGCGAGCAACGAGGATATCGCCGAGGGAAACCGGATCAGCCTGCACCTGACAGCCGGGGAAAAGGCTGAAATCATCGCCTTCCTGCACACCCTGACGGACACCGACTTCGTGACCGCCGAACAATTCTCCAATCCCGTCCTGACTAAATGAACCAAAAGCCCAAGGCCGTGCTGATGGTGCTGGCGATTGCCGCGGCGATCGGCGTCGGCGCGTGGCGGATACACCGCGCGTCGCAGCCCGTGGACCTGGCGCTGCACTTTCATGCGTTTGTGGGCGCAGAGCCGCTGGCGCTCAACGACCCCAGCTATCCCAACCCAGGTGGAGAGGGCCGTTTCAAGGTGCGCGACTTCCAGTTTTTCCTGAGCAACATCCGGCTAGTTGGCCCGAACGGCGCCTTCGTCGAGACCGAGAGTTACCATGCGGTCCGTTTCGACGGCGATGAGCCGGGCTTCGTCATCTTGCTGCGCGCCGTGCCGCGCCGCGGCTACGACCGGATCGAGTTCGGCATCGGCGTGGACCCGGCCGCCAACGGGACGCTGATGCAGCGCGGGGACCTGGACCCCAACAGCCGCATGGCGTGGAACTGGGAGGTCGGCTACAAGTTCATGTTGTTCGAGGGCGCGCTCCTTCGCGGAGACGCGAGCGAGCCGCTCGTCTATCACGTCGGCTTCGATGAAAGCTACACGCCCGTCTCGGCCGCGCTGCCCAGCAAGCCGCTGGACCTCCGGCCCGCACGGCTGGACTTCCGGGTCGACATCATGCGCCTGTTCGCGGGAACGCCGCCCGTGGACATGGCGGCGCTTCCGACCGTGAAGTTCAACCGGCCGGACACGGAGCGCATTGCGCGAAACTTTGGCGACCTCGTCACGCCGATGTGGGCTGAAGCTCCCGCGCAATCCGACGAGGCTCGCTGAAAGAGGCGGAAGCGACCGGGCCTGCGCGCCGACAAGCT
>CAZAOI010000044.1:0-15223 GCA_964486705.1 uncultured Oleiharenicola sp.
ACGGGCTCACGGTCCACGACAAGCTCCGGGGTATTGGACCCACCGGGAATAAACAGGCGATCCGGCTTGGCCGGATCCAGGCAAGGGACGGTGAGATTCACTCGGGATGTCCTCCCACTGAAAGGTGGTCGCCGATGTTCACATCGACGACAGGCGTCGATCGGGACATCGACGCCCACCCAATTGCATCGATCCGGCCTGGGCTTAACCGCCGAAGGGCCAGATCTTGAAGAATTGCAGGAAGAAGACGGTGGCGACCCCGTAGCCAAGCGCCGGCAAGGATTTCGGTCTGCCGAGACCCAGCGCGAGCACCGCCGCCGTGATCAAGCCCAGGCCGATGCCTTCGGCGATGCTGAAGGTGAGCGGAATGGCGAAGATTGTCAGGACTGCCGGGGCGGCGACCTTGAAGTCGGTCAATTCGATCTCGACGACCGATTGCATCATGAAGATTCCGACCACCACGAGGGCCGGGGCGGTGGCCGCGGCCGGCACGATCAGGATCAAGGGGGTGAAAAAGAGCGCCAGGAGGAAAAGCGTGGCGGTCGTGATCGTGGTGAGCCCGGTGCGTCCGCCCGCTTCGACGCCGGACGCTGATTCGATGTAGCTGACCACCGTCGAGGTGCCGAAGAGGGCGCTGGCGATGGTGGCGATCGAGTCAGCGAGCAGGGCCCGGCCGGCCCGGGGCAGCGTGCCGTCGGCCGCCAGCAAACCGGCGCGCTTGGTGACCCCGATGAGCGTGCCGATGTTGTCGAACATGTCGACCAGCAGCAGGGTGAGGATGAGCGGCAGCGCGGTCGAGAAAGCGGCCCAGCTCGTGAGAAAATTGAAGGTCAGCTTGAGGAACACTGGGGCGGGGGAATTCGGCCAGGCCATGAAGGTGCTCGGCAACTGGGTGACCTTGGCGGACCCGGCCGGCACGAACAGGCCGAGGAGCGTGATGACGGCAATGCTGAGCACGATGGCGCCGGGCACGCGCCGGGCGACCAGGATGATCGTGAGCAAAATGCCGACGAGGCAGAGGGCGACGGGACCGGAGGCGAAGTCGCCGGCCGTGACGAAGGTGGCGGGATGGGCGACAATCAAGCCGCCGTTTTTTAGCCCGATGAAGGCGATGAAAAGTCCGATGCCGCAGGTCACGGCGATTTTCAGCGAGTGGGGGATCGCGGCGATAATTTTTTCGCGGATCCCGGAGACGGAGAGCGCGAGAAAAATGATCCCGTTGACGAACACCATGCCCAGCGCCTCCGACCACGGCAGCCCTTTGCCGAGGCAGATGGTGAAGGTGAAGAAGGCGTTGATCCCCATGCCGGGAGCCAAGGCGATGGGATAGTTGGTCAACAGCGCCATGAGCACGGTGGCCAGGGCGGCGGTGAGCGCGGTGACGGTGACAAGCGCGCCCTTGTCCATGCCGGTGTTGGCGAGAATCCCGGGATTCACCGCCAAAATGTACGCCATCGCGGCGAAGGTGGTCAGACCGGCCTGGAATTCCCTCAGGGGATTGGTGCCGTGTTCGTCGAGCTTGAAGACGCGGTTGAGCATAGGGTCGGTTTTTGGTTTGCGGGATAAAGGACGAGAATGGGCCGGGTAACGAGAACGAATGTGTCGGTCCACAGGTATTTTCTGGCGAACCCGGACGGATGACCGATCGCCGCGGAAAGGGCCGACAACCTGGGCCCGTCGCCGAACGAAGTTGGCTGCCGGTTTCCAGATCGACAGCCGAGGTTGGCCTGCCCGGTTGCTCGTCGCGGCGAACCCAAGGCAAGTCGTGCAGTCGTCATTGCGGCGGGAAACCGACGCCCCGCCCATTGCATGATCCGGGCTACGCCAACGATGCAATTGGGTGGGCGTCGATGTCCCTCCCGACGCCTGTCGCCGATGTGGAAATCGGCGACCACCATCCAGTCCGAACCTTTCATGAACGGCCGGGGCGCTCGACCGGAACAATTCGGGCTAGGTCCACCGGCTCAGGATTTTTTCCACGACGGCGCTGTCGGCGCGGGGGACGATCACCTGCAATCCGACGGTCAGCCCCGAGGGCAGAGGGACGGGCAGCGTCAGGACCGGCAGTCCGCCGAGACTGGCCGGCGCAGTCAGTGTGAGAATGTGGCGGCGCAGCTCCGGCGTGCAGTCCGCCTTGCGCGGCGCGGGGCCGGGCACGGCGGGCAGCACCAGGAAATCATAGTCGGCAAAAAATTTTTGCCAGCCAGAGCGCACGGACTGCAAGGTGGCTCGGGCCCGCGCGATTTTCTCCTCAGGAAAACTTCCCGCATCGGAAAATCGCCGCCAAATCAAGGGATCATAGTGTTCCCGGTACGGCGCCAGCCAGTCGCGGTGGACGACGAAGGCCTCACTCATGCCGATGGTGAGGTAGGCGTCCACGGCTTCGCGCCACGACGCCAGCAGCGTTTCCTGGATCGCGGCGCCGGCCGGCGGGCAAAGCCGCGCCGCGGCGGTGTCGCAGGCGAGGGCCGTCGCGGCGTCGGGTGCCTTGAGCAGTGCGGTCATCGGCAGGTGGCAGCCCCGCAGTCCCGAGGGTTGCGTGGATTTTCCCGCCAGCGCGCGCCAGACGATCCGCATGTCAAAGGGGTTGGCCGTGAACCAGCCAGTGGTGTCCATGGTCGGCGCGAGGGGAAAGGCGTCCCCGATCAGCGTTTCACCTGGGGTCAGACGGAAACCGAACAGCCCGCAGAAGGCCGCGGGCACGCGAATTGATCCGCCCGTGTCGGTGCCGATGGCCAGCGGGACAACTCCGGCCGCGACGAGCGCAGCCGACCCGCTGCTGGACCCGCCGGTCAGCCGGTCGGGAAACAACGGATGCGGGCAATCGCCGTAATGCGGGTTTTCGCCGGTCAGTCCGGAGGCAAACTCGACCAAGTGGCTTTTGCCGGCGCAGCCGGCACCGAGTTCGTGCAGGCGCTGCGCGACTTGGCTGTCTCGCGTCGGAGTTGGTCGCACCTTGTCCAGGAACGTCGATCCGGCGCGGGTCGGCACGCCGGCGAGGTCGAACAGATCCTTGAGGACATAGGGCACGCCGCGCAGCGGTTCAGCGGTGGGAGCGAGCTGGCTCGCGCCAGGGGGGCTTTGAGTCGCGAGGAAGTTCGCTCCCACTTCCGGGGGTTTCGCGCGGCCCAGCGCGGCCGCGAGGTCGGGTTCGGGTTTTAGCCACGCCAGGGCGGCCGAGCGCAGGGCCGGGGCCAAGGCGGCGACGCGGGCCTGAACTTCCCGCGCGGCGGCGGCGGGGGTCATCGCCTGCCACGTTTCGATCGGCAATGTGTCTGGCGTTTTACCCGCGATTGTATCCATTCGGGGATTCATGGCGGCCGTCGCACCCATCGTCAAATTTTCCTCGCTGCAAAAGCGCTACGGCGATGGGCCGCTGGTGCTCGCCGACCTCGACCTCGCGGTCCAGCCGGATGACTTCGTCACGTTCATCGGCCCCAGCGGCTGCGGGAAGTCCACGATCCTCAAACTCGTCTCCGGGCTGAGTCCCGCCACGAGCGGCACGGTGAGCGTGGCCGGCCTGAAGCCACGGGAGGCCCGCGACCGCCAGGCGTTCATTTTTCAGGATGCGACTTTGCTACCCTGGCTCACGACGCAGTCGAATGTGGAGTTGCCGTTGCGGTTGCGGGGAGCGTCGACGGGGGAGCGCCGCGCGAAGGCGGAGGAGATGCTGGCGCTCGTCGGGCTCGGGAGCGTGCGCGGCTATTATCCGCGGCAACTTTCGGGCGGAATGAAGATGCGGGTGTCCATCGCGCGGGCGCTGACTCTGGCGCCGCAATTGCTGCTGCTGGACGAGCCGTTTGGCGCGCTCGATGAGATGACGCGCAATCGGTTGAATGAGGAGTTGCTGGCCTTGCGGGTGGCCAGTCCGTTCACGGCGCTGTTTGTTACCCACTCGGTGGCCGAGGCGGTTTTTCTGTCGAATCGGATTGTGGTGCTGGCGGCCAATCCGGGGCGGATTCATGCGGAGGTGCGGGTGGAATTTTCCTATCCGCGCCGGCCTGAACTGCGGGAACGGGCGGATTTTCAGGCCAAGGTGATCGAAGTGTCGCGTCGGCTGCACGAGGTGGAGGCGGTGGTGTCGGCATGAAAAAGTGGCCGCAAATCTCCACCTGGTTGCTCCCCGTTTTCAGCGGCCTGGTGTTTGTCGCGTTGTGGTATGGCGTGCGCGCGGCGAGTGGGCTGCAGAGCTGGATTCTGCCGACGCCCGGCGAGATCCTGGACGCGGCGTGGCGGGAGCGCAGCCGGTTGCTCGCGGCGGCCGGACACTCTGCGCTTGGGGCGCTGGGCGGATTTCTGCTGGCCGCGGTGTTCGGTTTCGCCACCTCCATGCTGTTGGGCGTGTCGCGGTCGCTGCGGGCGGGACTCTATCCGTGGCTGCTGGTGCTGCAGATGACGCCGGTGATTGTGCTGACGCCGATCATCATGTTGTGGGCCGGACCGGGCCTGCCCGGCATCATCACGATCACCTGGTTGATCAGCTATTTCCCCATCGTGGCCAACATGACCCAGGGCCTGCTCTCGACGGACATGAACCACGTCGCGCTGTTCCGGATGTGCAGCGCCAGCCGCGTGCAGGAAATGTGGCTGCTGCGCGTGCCGTCGGCCATGCCCTATTATCTCGCCGGCCTGCGCATCGCGGCGACGCTCGCGCCCATCGGGGCGATCTTTGGCGAATACATGGTCGGGAATTCCTCGGGCGGCACGGGCGGGCTGGGCTTTCTCGTCTACAGCTACAACACCCAGATAAAGATCCCGGCGCTGTTTGCCACGGCGTTGACCAGTTGCCTGCTCGGTTTCATTTTCGTGGCCGCAGTCTCTTGGCTGAACTGGGCGATCCTGCACCAATGGCACGATTCGTTTGAGCCGAAAGACACCTGAGCCGGCCCCGGAGGGAGATCCGCTCATTCCCACCGCTGAACGCCAGTTTCGATACGCCTCGCGTTCGGAGCGGATGCCTTTCCGGGTCGGTCTTGATTAGCGGCGATTAGCGGTTAACTCTCCTTTTCATTCATGAAGCCCTTTTTCATCCGTCGTGGTTTTTCTCTTTGGCTGGCGGCGGCCTTTGCGCTCACCGGTTGCGGCAAGCAAGCCGGGAGTCCTTCCGCCGGCCCGACCGCGCTGATCAAAATCCGTTTTCAAACGGACTGGTTTCCCCAGCCGGAGCACGGCGGGTATTATCAGGCACTGGCCAAGGGCTATTACGCGGCCGAGGGGCTCGACGTGGAGATCCTCCCCGGCGGGCCGAACGCACAGGTCATGGCGGCGGTCGCGATCGGTCGCGCCGAACTCGGAATGACGAATGGCGACGATGTCATCGTGGCCGTGGCGCGCGGGATCCCGATCAAGATGGTCGGGGCGGAAATGCAACGCGACGCGCAGGGCATTCTCTTTCATGCCGAGCATCCGCTGCGGGACTTGCGCGATCTGCAGGGTAAAACCGTCATGGCCGGCGCCGGGTCCACCTGGATCCAAGTGGCGCACAAAAAGCTCGGCGTGGAATTCAGTCTCATCCCGCTGCTGGGCGATCTCGCCCGTTTCATGAGCAACCCTGAGTTCGTGCAGCAGTGTTTCGTGACCAACGAGCCGTTTTTCGCCCGCCAGCGCGGAGCCAAGGTCGAGGCGCTGCTCATCGCCAACGACGCCTACGAGCCCTACCGGGTGATGTTCACGAGCAACGAGTATCTGGCGAAGCATCCGGAGATCGTCCGCAAATTCGTCCGCGCCAGCATTCGAGGCTGGGTGGACTATCTCGGGGGCGATCCCGCGCCGGCCAATCAGTTGCTGGCGGCGAAACGCAGTGACCTTTCGCCGGAATTCATGGCGTACAGCATCAAGGCGATGAATGACTACAAGCTGGTGGCGGGCGATCCGGCGAAGGGCGAGACCGCGGGCCAGCTCACCCCGGCGCGTTTGCAAAAACAGATCGATCTGCTCCAGGAAGTCGGCGTGCTCGACAAACCGGTGGCGGTCGGCGATGTTGCGACCTTCGAATTTGTCCCGCCGAAGTGAGGCCCCTTTTCCCTCCGCTCCGCAAACCTCCCCGCTCCCCATGAACATTGAAGCCCAACTCGCCGAACTCGGCCTGACTCTCCCTAATCCTCCGGCTGTCGCGGGCAGCTACGTGCCCTTCGTCCGCACCGGCAACCTGCTGTATCTCGCCGGCACGATTGCGTCGTTCAACGGGCAGATGACCCATGTCGGTCAGGTCGGCCAGGAGCAGACGGTCGCGACCGGCTATGAGGCGGCCAAAATCTGCGCGCTCAACACGCTCGCCAACATCAAGGCCGCCACCGGCAGTCTCGACAGTGTGAAGCAGTTTGTTCTCGTGACGGGGTTCGTGAATGCCGTCAGCGGTTTCACCGACAGTCCGGCCGTGATCAACGGCGCGTCGGAATTATTCGGCAAAGTTTATGGCGAGGCCGGCAAACACGCGCGGGCCGCGGTGGCCGCCGCCGGTCTGCCCAAGGGCACCACGGTCGAAATCCAGGTGATCGTGGAGTTGAAGTAGCAGCGGGTAGTTGCGGGCGAGGGGCGCTGGCCCTCAAGTGCCCGGGCCGTTGAGCGCACCGGCCCGTTCCGCTCATACCTTCTTCGTCAGGACCTTCGAATTGCGGCCGCTGTCGTCGTAGGCCTTGAGCCGGGACTCCGGCAGCACTTCCTTGTCGGCTTCCTCGAAGCCGCATACCGAAGTGAAGAAGGAAAAGGCCTGCGTGGAGAGGGCGATGACGGTCGTCGCGCCCCGCTCCTTGGCTATCAGGCAGCCGTAATCGACCATTTTCTTGCCGATGCCGCGGTGATGATAAAAGGGCATGACATAGAGGGAACCGATCTCGGCACAATTGGCTTGGTCCGCGTAAAGCTGCAGCGCGACACACGCGATGATGTTTTCGTCGATCTCGAAGACGTAGAATTGATCAATGTTCTTTTCGATGGCCTGCTGGGTCCGGTGGAGCAACTCCTCGCGCTTCACCGCCTGGCGCGTCAGGTTATAGATCGCGCGGACATCGCGGCGGGTGGCCTGGCGGATCTGCTGGTATTCGTTGCCGTGAATGAGGGTGCCGACGCCCTCGTTGGAGAAAATCTCGTTGAGCAGGCCGTCCATGAGGCGGCCGTCGAGCAGGTGGACGCGCGGGGTGCCGGTTTCGATCGCCCGGACGGCGTGCGCGGCCGTGCTGCGCATCGGCTCGTTGATGGAGTCGGGCTTGCCCTCCAACACGGTCCGGAGAGTGGCTGCGGCGATCTGGTGCTGGAGTTTGCCGTTGAGTTCGAGGCCTTCGTGGGGAGTGAGGTAGATGATCTTGGTGGCGTGCAGCGCCTCGGCCAGTTCGACGGCAAGCAGGTCGGAGTTGATCCGCAGCGGCCGCCCGTCCCGGTCGAAGCCGATCGGGTTGATCACCGGCACGACCTGCGACTCGATCAGCTGGGTGAGAAATTCCTTGTCGACCCGGTCGACCCGCCCGGTGAACTGGTGATCGACGCCCTTGATGATGCCGAGCGGCACGGCGCGAATGGCGTTCGTCAGCGCGGCTTTGAGGCTGTTTTGCGTGAGGCCCTCGATCACGAGGTGGGTGACCCGGGAAGAAGCGCGGATCGCGAGGTCGAGCGTGGCCGCGTCTGCCTGGCCCGTGCCTTGGGTGTCAGTGATCGGAATGTTCCGGCTCCGGGCCAGTTCCTCGATCTGGTGGCCGATGCCGTGGACGAGGACGATCTTGATGCCGAGGCTGCGGAGCACCGCGAGATCGATCAAGATGTTGGAGAAATTTTCGTCGGCGACGATGATGCCGTCCAGGGCAATGACAAAGGTCTGGCCCTGAAAACGGGGAACGTATTTCAGAATGCCGCGGAGGTCGGTGGGTTTGATGTCGGAGCCGTTGCTCATGGTCGAGGCGCTTTCATCGGGCATCCGGTCGCGCGCGTCAATCGGGATTCATGCGCCACGGTCCACGGGGAAATGAGTCGTTGACTGCTGTCATTCTGAGCCCAGCGAAGAATCCAGTGGGTCTCCGGACCAGTTTGCGCTCAGGTCGAGCCACTCTGGATTGTCCTTTTCAATCAATGCGAGCTTCCGTCGGCGCAACCAGCCCTTGATTTCCTTCTCGCGGGCGATGGCGGCGTTCACGTCGCGGGATTGCTCAAAATGGACGAGGCGATTCAATCCGTACTATTTGGTGAAGCCGTCTAGGATCTTCGCTTTGTGCTGCCAAATGCGACGCTCAAGCGAATTGGTCATGCCCACATACAGCGTGCCGTTACGCTTGTTGGTAAGAATGTAGACCCAATACGAATGGTTTGCCGCGTGGGCGCACATGGGTCGCTGGATTCTTCGCTGCGCTCAGAATGACAAAACAAGGTTCACTTCACCGTGAAAGCCCACTCGGCGGCGGGCCCCTTCGAGACGATGCGGACCTGATAGCGGCCCGGCGGCAGTGGCGCCGTGGGGAAACTCACCCAGTAGGTCGAGTCGTTCCACCGGCTCTTGAGTTCGGTGCCCGGCAGCGGTTCAGTGGTGGGCACCAGCACCAGCTCGTTGCCCTTGCGATAGAGCGAGACTTCGCTGACCTGGGCCTTCAGGTCCGTCAGGCTGGCGGTAAAATACGCGGCGTAATTACTGCCGCGGGCCACCGCCCCCGGCGAGACGACGCGATCGACGGTCGCGAGCAATTTTGGGCGCTCGGCAAATTTGGTTTCCAGATCGGCGCCGAGGCCGGCCGCCGCGCGGGTCACGGCCGCCGGGGCCTCTTCCGCCACCGGTTTTTCCGTCGGGCGCCGGGTATCGACCGCCATTTTCTGCCAACCGGCGGCGAGCAACCGGGCGGTGGTCGCGCGGTTCTGGGCGTCCTGGTAGGGCCGGTAGGCGCGGCCGGGTTTGCGGAAATAGAGGTTTACGAACGTGTAGCCGACCACGAAGACGACGATCGCGGCCACGATCCATTTCATGGACCAAGATCGGGGCGACGAACGGGCAGGGTGGGCCGGCATGCGCGCAGTTATCGGGCGGCGGACGGGTGGGGCGCAAATACATTTGCGCCCCCGGAGGGGACTTGTTCTGGTGGCGGGCTCACATGAAATATTGGTCGCAGACTTTTATCCCAACACTCAAAGAAAGCCCGGCGGACGCCGAAATTGCTTCGCACAAGCTGCTCCTCCGCGCGGGCCTGGTGCGCAAGCTAGGCGGCGGCCTCTACACTTTCCTGCCGGCGGGCCTGCGCGTCCTGCAAAAAATCAGCCAGCTGTGCCGGGACGAAATGGACCGCGAGGGCGCGATCGAACTCGCCATGCCCTTCATTCACCCGGTGGACAACTGGCAGGAAGGCCCGCGCTGGGCGGCCGCGCGCGAGATCATGTATCGGGTCGATCACGCCGGTACCGGCAAGGGCCGGTCGAAAGAGCCGGAGTACGTCCTCGGGCCGACGCATGAGGAAGTCATCACGCCGCTGGTGAAGAGCGAGATTACCAGTTATCGCGATCTGCCAAAGAATTTCTACCAGCTTGGAACGAAGTTCCGGAACGAAATCCGGCCGCGTTACGGCCTGATGCGCGCCCGCGAGTTTATCATGAAGGACGCCTACAGTTTCGACGCGACCGATGCGGGCGCGACCGAGAGCTACCACAAGATGAAGCGCGCCTACACGGCGTTCTTCTCGCGCTGTGGCCTGAAGACCATCGCGGTCGAAGCCGACACCGGGGTGATGGGCGGCAGTTTTTCCCATGAATTCATGGTGCCCGCCCCCGTGGGCGATGACGACGTGGTCTATTGCGACGAGAGCGGCTATTCCGCCAATCGCGAAAAGGCCCGGAGCGGCCTGGTCGCGGCGGATTTCACCGCGGCCGCCCCCGTGGGTGCGCTCGAGGAATTCGCCACGCCTGGCGTGGTGACGATTGCCGCCCTGGCCGCGGCGCCCTACGGGGTGGCGGCGGATCGGCAGTTCAAGACGCTCGTCTACATGGGCGACGGCAAGCCGTTCCTCGTGATTCTCCGCGGCAGCGATGAACTGGAAGAAGCGAAACTCGGGGCGTTGGGCTTCCAGCTCTGGCGCGCCGCGACGCCGGAAGAAATCGAGCCGGTCATGGGCGCCAAGCCCGGCAGCCTCGGCACGGTCAACGGGACGATCAAGAATCCCGGCGCCCTGGCCGGCATCTACGCCGACCACGCCATCCGTCTGGTCGGCAACGGCACGACCGGCGCGAACCGGGATGGATTCCATCTGCGCAATGTGAATGTGCTGCGCGATCTGCAGGTTACCCAGTGGGGCGATTTCCGCACCGTGCGGGCGGGCGAGCCGTGCCCGTTGTCCGGTCACCCGCTCAAGATCGCCCGGGCGATCGAGGTCGGGCATATTTTCAAACTGGGCACGAAGTACTCCGAGAAATTCGGGGCCGTCTACACCGACGACCAGAAGCAGTCGCACCTGATGGTGATGGGGTGCTACGGCATCGGCATCAGCCGGACGTTGCAGGCCGTGGTTGAGCAGAGCAACGACGCGGACGGCATCATCTGGCCGTGGGCGGTCGCCCCGTGGCAGGTGTTGATTGTCAATCTCGACCCGCAGGATCCCGCGGCGATGGAGCTGGTCCGGAAACTCGCGGCGGCGGCCGAGGCGGCCGGAGCCGATGTGCTGATCGACGACCGCGCGGAGCGGCCGGGCGTGAAGTTCAAGGATGCCGACCTCATCGGGCTGCCCTTGCGCCTGACGGTGGGTGGCCGCGGGCTGAAAGAGGGGATCTTCGAAATGAAGTGGCGTCGCGGCAAAGAGGTGTCCAAGGTTCCGGTTGCCGAAGCTGAGAACACGGTCGCCCAGGCCGTGCGTGAAGCCGCGAAAACGAATGCCTAGGAAGTGTTCTGAAAACCCATGAAACTACGCGCTGCCGCAATTGAGGGAAGGGCGCTGCAACCGGCCGCCACGGGTGCAGGAACCGCGACCCGGCAGGCCCCAAGCGCTGCGACGGCCACTCAGGAAAAATTGGCGGATGCATGGAACGTCGTCGTGCTGGATGACCCGGTCAACCTGATGTCGTATGTCGTGATGGTGTTCAAGAAAGTGCTGGGGTTCGACGAAACGCGCGCGCGCCGGCACATGTTGGAAGTGCACGAGCAGGGCCGGTCGGTCGTGTGGACCGGGCAGCGCGAACAGGCCGAGGGTTATGCTTTTTCACTGCAAAAGTGGCACCTGACGGCCGTAATCGAAGGTCATGAAGCGCGTTGAAGTCAGGTTAAATCTCGAGGCGGTGGCGCCGTTGCTGGACGTGATCAAGGGCGCGGCGGACGACTTGAAGCCGGCGCTCGCGATTACGCTGCAGATTCCGGATCATGACGAGGAACTGGCCGCCGGATGGAAGCAGGAATTGCTGCAGGAACAGAACAGCGACATCACCGTCTTTCTCGCGCTGTTCGGGAGCGAATTCTTCCTGACGGGAATCGTTCCGCTCGACGCGGGCAATAGCGAGGCGATCCTGCGCAGTTGCTCGGCGGTGCGGCTGCGCTTGCGCGAGAAACATCTGCGCGCACTCGGCGATGAAGCCCTTGAGAGCGGCGAAGTGCCGTTTGACACCATGTCCGAGACGCAGCGCAAGGCCTTTTCGGCCTATTGTTTTCTCGCGACGTTGCAGGAACTCACCGTGCAGCACCTCGACCCGACCGTGTTGGAGTGAGTGACTGAGCCGGAGCGAGGCCGTCGAGCGCCCCGGTCACTCCTGAAAGGTTCGGACTGAAAAGGGGGGGCCGGCCGCCGGACGGGTTGGGGCGTTGGGCGCAGGAGAAAACGCTTCCCGAGTGTTTAGGCCGGAGACAAGGGGCCGCGTTCCACCCACGTCGATTACGTCGTGGCGGCTGAGGGTGGGTGGGCGAAGGGCGGCCCGGCCAGTTGTCACCGGCGGTCATGGGCGCTTTTTTTGCGGCGCAAGGTCATTACGGCGGAAGCAAGCAGAATTTCTCCCCCAAGTCTTCGCGTTTGACGGCGGGGAGCGCAGCGGTACTTTCCTCGCCGACACCCTGTAGTGTTCGAGGTGCTCCAAACAACGCTCTTTGCCTTTGCTATAATTTGGGAATCGCTGACAGGCGGATTAATGCCAGGCCGTAAACCGGAAGGCAGAGGTTCGTCGGGTGGTGCCCACCTTTAACTTAAAAAGGACATGAGCCCCGGGGTACACGGCATGAATGGGGTGTCATTTATTTTTTCCACCAACCAAACCACTATCACTATGGAACGACTGCCCTTCTATCAACTCCTGCACGTTTTTTCGCTGCTGGTGCTGACCGCCCACACGTTCATGGCCCTCGCCAACCCCGACCCGGCGAACCGCAAACGGACGATGATGGTCACCGGCATTGCCAGCCTGTTGATGTTCATCAGCGGATTCGGGATGCTGACGTTGAACAAAATCCCGTTTGCGACCGGCTGGGTCATCGTGAAACTTTTCTGCTGGCTGGGCCTGACGGCGCTCGCGGGCATGGCCTATCGCCGGGCGCACCTGCGCGGCGCCCTGAGCCTCATCGCTCTCGCGCTGGTGCTGACCGCGGTCTTCATGGTGTATTTCCGGCCGTTCTGATCCCCGGATCGTGACTCGGCGACCACCCCTTTGGGTCAGGGGGTTCCGTCGCCATTGACGTAGCGGACCCGGAAGGTTTCGATTGGCAGAGGATGACGAACGTCGGCAAGGAAACCCTGTGCGGCCTCTGGATCAGTGGCGACGGCCGGGCGCATGTCTGCCGGGCGACGGCCGGCGGCGGCCGGGAGGAGACGGTCGAAGCATTCCGGCCCTTTGCCTGGGTGGGCGCGGAACCGGCCTTTGAGGGGGTGCAAGCCGAGCGGTTGAGCGGCGACAGTCCCTTTTGCTGGCTGGCGCACGCGGACTCACTCGCGACGTTTGATCTGTTTTTCAAGAGCGTGCGCGAGGGCGCCGCGATCGACGTGCTCAAGCCCGATGAGAGCCAATGGTTGCTGCAGCAGCGGGCCCGGCTCTACGCGGGCCTGCCGTTTCATGATTTGCGCCGCTGTCAGCTCGACATTGAAACCGGGGCGACGGAAGCCGGTGCGTTCAGTGATGCGCGCAATGCCGGTGACCGCGTGCTCGCCATCGGGCTGCTCTGCGGAACGCGCCGCGAGTTGCTGGTCCTTGACGACGAGAGCGACGCCGGCGAAAAACGCCTGTTGCTGGCCTTCAACGATTGCCTGCGGGACCTCGATCCGGATGTGATCGAGGGGCACAACCTCTTCAAGTTCGACTTGGATTATCTGCGGCAACGCAGCAAACGGCACAAGGTCCCGTGCGCGTGGGGTCGCTTCGGGCTGCCGGCCGTCTTCCGCAACAGCCGGTTGAAGGTGGCGGAGCGGTGGATCGATTTTCCCCGCTGCGATCTGCCGGGCCGCGCGATCATCGACACCTACCTGCTCGTGCAGCTTTACGACATCACGGCCCGGGAGATGACGGCCTACGGGTTGAAGGACGTGGCGATCTACTTTGGCCTCACGCCTGCGTCCGGCGAGGGCCGCACCTACATCGACGGCGCGCGAATCCAGCAGAGTTTTCGGGAAAACCTGACGGAGTTTCTCGCCTATCTGGCGGATGACCTGCGGGAGACCAAGGGGCTCGCCGGCGTGCTGCTGCCGACTTATTTCGAGCAGGCGCGGGTTTTCCCTCTCCTGTTGCAGGACGCGGCGTTGCGCGGCACGGCCGGCAAGGTCGATCTGCTGTTTCTCGAGGAGTATTACCATGCCCGGGCCAGTTGCCCCGCGCCGGTCGAAATCGCGCCCTTTGAAGGCGGCTTCACCCGCAGTTTCCAGGAAGGGGTGTTCCAACGGGTCCTGCACTTCGACGTTGCCTCCCTTTATCCCAGCCTGCTGCTGCAGATGGGAAGAAACCCGGCGAGTGACCGGTTGGGCGTTTTCATTCCGATGCTGCGCCAGTTGCGCGAATACCGGCTGAAATACAAACAACTGGCCCGGACCGCGCCCACGGAAGACGAACGGGCGGAGGCGCAGGCTCGCCAGGCCACCTTCAAGATTCTCATCAATTCCTTTTACGGGTATCTCGGGTTTTCCGGCGCCCGTTTCGGGGATGGCGAGCTGGCCGCCGAGGTGACGCGGCGGGGGCGCGAGTTATTGCAGGCGTTGATTACGGAGTTTCAAAAGCAGGGCTGTGTGATTCTCGAGGCGGACACGGACGGGATCTATCTCGCGACGGAAAAATATTACGAGCATCCGGGGGAACTGCTGGGTCGAGTCGGGCAGATCCTGCCCAAGGGCATCGAATTGGAGCACGATGGCACCTATGACGCCATGTTCTGCTATAAGGCCAAGAACTACGCGCTGGCGGCGCAGGGTGAGATCACGCTGCGCGGCTCGGCGTTGCGCTCCCGCGGAATCGAGCCGTTTCTCAAACGGCTGGGTGATCATCTGATCGCGTATTTGCTCGGCACCTCGACCGTTTCTCCGCTGGAAGAGGTCGAACGCCTGCGAAAGGCGATCGCGGCGCGCGAACACCCCGTGGAGGACTTGGTCAAATCCGAAACCCTCGGGCAGAATCCCGCGGCCTACGAGCAATGGATTGCGGGCGGGGGCAAACCCCGCCGGGCCGCCGCGGAGGTGGCGCTCCAGATCAATCCCCGGCCGCGCATGGGCGAGCGGGTGAGTTATTACATCGGCCCGAAAGCCAAGGGGCAGACGGCGGACTGGCAACGAGCGCAACCACTGGCGTCCTACAACGCGACAGCGGCGCCTTATGCCCCTGAATATTATCTCGTAAAAATAGACGACTGGCTTGAACGATATGGACGTTTCCTGGGGGGTGTCCCAAAAGCATCCCAGCAAGAAATGAACTTACTATGAATCGCACGCGCCTTTGTTTTTATCTGCTGCTTCTGACCCCGCTGATGGTCTATTGGCAGACCATCTTTACTGAGTACGGGTTTCATGACGACTATTCAAACATGCGGGAGGCGCGCGAGGAGCCGGGCAAGCTCGTCAAGTTTACCTCGTCGCACGGCCGTCCGCTTTATGGCGCGTTGCTGGAAACTTCTTTTTCGAAGCTCGACGAAGTGGGAAGCCTGCAATGGCCGCGCCTCACATCGGTGGCCTTGCTGACCCTGCTCGGGCTGGCTCTGTGGCGGCAATTGTACCAGTCCGGCTGGACGGAAATTGAAGCGGCGGTGATCGGCTTGGGCGTCACCTTGCTTCCGGCCGCGCAGGTGGAGGTGAGTTGGGCCGTTGGCTGGCCGCATGTG
>CAZAOI010000045.1:0-15221 GCA_964486705.1 uncultured Oleiharenicola sp.
CGCGAGGTCCTCGTCGAAGCCACGACTGATCTCGGCGGGTTTGCGCCGGTGATTCGGGCGGAGCGAATCACGATCCTGGGAGAGCGGGCCGTGACCCCGCGGGTGATCCCAGATCTCGCGGAACTGGAAAAGGGTTCGCTTGATTGTGAATGGGTTGAAGTCGAGGGATGGTTGCGGAGCGCCCAGCCAGCCTCGCCGGGCGTGCCCGAATATTCGGCGTATGCAATTTTATCCTCAGGCACACACCGGCTGAACCTTTCCTTTACCGACACCAGCTACGCTGAGGTGCAAAAACGAGTGGGATCTCGGGTGCGCCTGCGGGGGGCCTGTGGGCATTATTTTAATCCGCATGGCCAACTGTACGGTGCCCGCCTGCTGGTGCCGCGCACCTCCGATCTGCTCCAACTTGAGCCGCCCCTGTCGCGCAACACGGCTCCGCTGATGAGAATCGATTCCCTGCTGCGTTATTCTCCGCAGGAGCCGCCCCAGGGTCGCGTGCACCTCCAGGGGGTGGTAACCTATGCGCGCGGTGGGAACGAGCTGTACATGCAACAGGGCCAACAGGGTATCTATGTGCAATACTCCGACCGACGAAAACTGGCGCCGGGCGATCTGGTGGCGGTCGTGGGTTACCTTCGGCGTGGCGCCTATTCGCCTGAGCTCGAAGACGCCGAGACGGAGTTGATCGGCCGACAGGCGGAGATTATCGCGCGTCCCATTTCGACCAACAAAGCCAATGTTGCCGATGGTGAGTTGGTGCAGCTGGATGGCGTGTTGCTGGACTATTTTCCCGGACCGGAAAACACCGTGCTCACGCTCAAAGGGGAAGGGGCGCCCTTTACCGCGGTCCTGCCGTCGCCCCCCAACGCCCAGCTACTCCCGGCCACCGGCAGCCTCATCCGCCTCACCGGGGTGGTGCGGACCACCCAGACCCCCGCCGTCGGCACCCCTTTCCCCTGGACTCCGAGTTCGTTTGAACTCCGGCTGAGAACAAATGCCGACCTTTTGGTCCTGCAGCGACCCCCGATCAGCCTGGCGAGTTGGATGCTAGGCGGCACCACGGTTCTGATGGCCGTGACGTTGCTGTTTGCCGGCATCCTCTGGTGGCGGTCGAAAGCGAAGCTGCGCGAGCAAGAGATACAACGCCTCGCCCGGGAAAACGAGTATGCCGCCATCACCAAGGAGCGCATGCGCCTCGCCCGGGAAATCCACGACAGCCTCGCGCAAGGATTCACCGCCGTCTCGATCCAACTCGAGATTGCCAAGCACGAGATGCCCCCCGAGGCCACCCGGGCGTATGATCATCTCGAGACGGCTCGAGGCCTGGTGCGCGAGAGCTTGGCCGATGCGCGGCGTTTCATCCAGAACTTGCGGCGCGAAACGATGTCCAACGCGGATTTCCTCGTCGCCTTGACTCAGGTCAGCTCGAGAATCCTGAGGGATACGGGCATCACCTTTCACCCGGAGCTAGCCGGAGACATGGCCCGGCTCGACGCCGATGTTGAAAATGAACTCTTGAGCATCGCGACCGAAGCGATGACCAACACCGTCAAGCACGCCCAAGCAAAAAACGTTCACCTGACGTGTCGCGTGGCCGACGAATTCACTGAGTTGCGGGTGAGCGACGACGGGGTCGGGCTTGCTGAAGATTCCAGCCCCCGTCCCGGCTTCGGGCTTCGCGGCATGCACGAACGGGCTCGCGAGCTCAATGGCCAGCTTCTCGTCACCAGCGATCCCGGCCTCGGGACCCATATCGTCGCCCGAATCCCCAACAGAAAATCCTGATGCCGCCCCCCATCCAATTACTCATCGTCGATGATCATCCCGCGTTTCGGGCCGGCCTCCGCTCCATGCTTGCTGATACGGAGCGATTCATCGTGGTGGGCGAAGCCGGAACCGTCAGCGCAGCGGTATCACTCCACCAACAGTTGCAGCCCGATGTCACCCTGATGGACCTCAGCCTGCAGGAAGAGAGCGGGGTCGACGCCATAAGGCAGTTGCTCGTTCAACGGGCCGACGCGAGGGTCATCGTGCTGTCGACCTTTGATCTGAGCGAAGACATCCATCTCGCCTACTCGGCCGGTGCGCGCGCCTACCTGCTGAAAGACTCCTCCCGGGTGGAGATCATTGCCGCGATCGAGGCGGTGCATGCGGGCGAACGGCTAGTGCCGCCAAAAATAGAACAGCGCCTAGCCGAACGGCGGGCCCGGCCCACCCTATCGCCCCGGGAGCTGGAAATACTCCAACTCATCGTCCTCGGACGAAGCAACAAGGAGATTGGCGCCGATTTGAATATCGCGGAGTTCACGGTGAAAGGTCACTTAAAGAATCTCTTCCTAAAGCTGCGTGTTTCCGACCGGACCGAGGCCGCGATCAAAGCCGCCCGGGATGGCATCGTTCATTTGCGGCCGCAGACGTTTCAATAACAGCAACCGTCTGACCTTGGCAAAAAGGGTCAGCCAACGCCCCCGGGATCGATCCGGCGCGGGGGCGCGCCCCACCGGACCGACGGCGCTCGCGCGTTTTTTTGCTCCGAAGGCGCGCTCGATCAGGACCAGAAGAACAACTTCAGCCCATCGGCGTCGCGGCCACTAGAGGGCGGACGTCTCTGCGGCAACGGCAACGCGATTTCCCTTTCAGCCGATCTTCCCCTCAGGCCAGGCTTGGGCGTAGGCCGCGAGGAGCTTCTCGATGTGGGCGTCGTCTTCGGGAGGGAGACGGCGGCGGGTCGGATCGGCGTCGAACCAATCGAGCGTGCGGCGAACACCGTGGCGAAAGGCGATGCGCGGGCAAAAACCGGGCACGGCGCGGCGGAGCTTGGCGTTGTCAAAGATGGCGGTGTGTGATTTGTCGCCAAGCAAAGTCCCCTCCATGTCCGGATTCCAGGCGATCAGCAGGTCCGACGGGATGTGCACGAGCCGGGGCGCGGGCGCACCGGCGGCAGCGGCCGTCAGGGCGTAGATTTCATTCCAGGTGAAGGCCTCGTTGGAGGTGATGTGAAAATCCTCGCCAAGCGCCAGCGGGTTGCCGAGCAGGCCGAGCAGGCCCTGCGCAAAATCCTCGGCGTGGGTGACCGTCCACAGGCTGGTCCCGTCGCCCGGCACGATGACCGGCTGACCGCGGCGCATCCGTTCGACGGTCGTGAAATCCTGCCAGCCGCCGATCGGGAGCAAGATCACCGTGTCGTAGGTGTGCGAAGGACGAACGATCGTATACCGGAAGGTGCCCGGTGCAGAAGTGCGCAGCACCTGTTCACAAGCGATTTTGTCGCGCGAATATTGCCACCGTGGATTCTCCAGTGGCGTGCGCTCGGTGGTGGGAGCAAAGGCCCCCGGCTTGGCATAGGCCGAGGCGGAGCTGAGGAACACGTACTGCCCGCACCGTCCGTTGAAGAGGCGCATATCGCGCTCGATCTGCGCCGGGGTGAAGGCGATGAACTGCACGACCGCATCGAAGCGATGCGGCGCCAGCGCGGCCGCGGCCGCCGCCTCGTCGTTGATGTCGCAGGGCAGGTCGTGGGCGCCGGCGATCCCAGGACGGCCGGGCCGGTGCAGCAACCAGAGCTCGTGGCCGAGCTGCAGCGCGAGCTTGCTGCAGGAGGTGCTGATGTTGCCGGTGCCGCCGATAAAGAGGAGTTTCATGCCGGGAAAGACGAAATTTGGTGGGTGACGATGACACACCATGCTTTCAATGGTCGCGGTGGAGAAGCAACGACGCGCCGTGTCTTACCGCGCCCCGTGCTCCCGCGGCCGTCAGTTCACTTTCGTGAACTCCATGTAGTCAAAATTCATCACCGGCTGGTCGAGGAAGTGAAGCGTCAGGACATGCAGGCCCTTTTTCAGCTTCAGCCGGGCGGCATCCTTGATCTTGTTCCAGTGATGGGCCTGCCGCCATTCGATGGGGTCGGCGGCATTAAACGTCGAGGGAATGGCGATCGGTCCGGTGACATCCACGCCATCGCAGTCGATGGCGATGTGTCCGCCGAATTTCGACGTGTACATCGTCGTCAGCGAATAGATGCCGTCCGCTTCGACCCGGACCGTGTACCTGACCCATTCGCCGGGAGCGATCCAACCAAGATAGAGGGCACCCGCGTCAGGTGGCACGAGATTGAAGGGTGTGTCGTCGACCGGGGTTCCCGGGTTGTTGATTTTGACATAGGAAATATCCGGGCTCTCGAACCGGCGAAATTCCCCCTGGTAACTGCCCAGGCCGTTCAAGGCCCCGCTCCCGCTGTTTTTATTGTCGGTGTCGTGGTAGGTGAAACCTTCTTCGGCGCCGGCCGCCTTTTGTTCGTCAGTCAGATCCATCGTATCATAATACTCGTTCTGCAAGCGGCCGGGGATCACTTGGGGGCCTCCTTGGTGGACGGAATCATGGAACGGAATCCCCGGATACAATTTGGCGGTCGAGGTCGCGGGTTTGCTTCCCGCAGCGGCGGGAGCCTCGGCGTTCGCCGGCGCGGAAGAAACCAAAAGAGCCGCGACGACTAAGGCCGTGCAGGTGGGGGCGAAACACGGGAAGGAAAAGCCAGACGGAGATTGAAGCGTCATAAAGAATTTGGGGGGGGTATCGAGAAGCGAAAGAAATTGGCGGAGGAGGAGGGATTCGAACCCCCGGTGAGGTTGCCCCCACGTCTGATTTCAAGTCAGGTGCCTTAAACCACTCAGCCACTCCTCCGCAGACGACGCTAGTGCTGCCAAATCCAAACGCTTAGTCAACCCCGCGCCGAGCGCCGCCGGGCGAGTGAGGTCGCTTGGCCCAGGTCGGGCCTTCTTGAGATTTGCAGAGTGAAGGGACAACGAAACCGACAATCTCGATCAGCGAAAGCCCCCACACCCGGCCGACCCCTTCCCTTGCGATCTCAAGCCGCCTTGGCCCACTTGATCGTCGCGATTTTGTCAAAGCCCTCGCGCGCCTCGAGCGCCGCCTCCCCAAAACTCTCCTCGGTCAGTTGAGCCAGCGCAAGCAGGGCGGGATTTTGCTGCCAGCTCTGCTGCTCGCCCGGGAGATGATAGCCCCACGCTGCGACCACCGCGCCGGCCAGATGCAACATGGCGGCGGGCGCTGTGGCCTCGGGCACTCCCGTGGGATCCAGGTGGGCGCGCACCGCCGCCACCGTATCGGGAGCAAAGCGCCAGTGCTCAAGCAACACCGCGCCCACTTCCGCCGCGGTGATTTTATAGGTGTTTTTTTCCCAGACTGCGAGATCCGGCGCCGCCACCTCGCCCGGATAGCGCACCGCCCCGCCATGGCTGTTCAGCACGATGCGACCGAGGTTGCGCATCAGACCGGTCGAATAGGCATTCTTGGTGTCAGTCCCGTTGCGTTTGGCGAAAGCCGCCATGACCTGACCCGTGGCGACTGAGTTTTCCCAAAACCGCTGCGCCGGAATCTGGTAAGCCTGCAAATCCCCCTGACACGTGTGCCGCGCCGCCACCAGGCCCACCAAACTGTGGATGTCGCCAAATCCGATGCGCGCGACCGCTTCCTCCAATGAGTCGCAACGACTCTTGAAGCCATAGAAAATACTGTTGCCGAGCCGGATGATTTGGAAGGTCAACGCCGGATCAACGCGGACCAGATCGACGATCTCGTCCAAACCCGTGTCATCCTTGCGCAACAGCCCCTCGAGGCGGCCAAATATTCCCACGGCCGGCGGAAGCGCCGAGCCCAAGGTGATGATAGTTACGCGGTCCAAGCCCATGATGAGTAGTCCAGCCACCTTCAACGGCACGAATGCGGCTGACTTGAGTCGATATTCTTCCCGTCGCCGCCGGGCCCGAGCCCGATCGCGGTGCGGGAATGTGGTCGCAGGGTCCGGTTGCGCCGTAGTCGCGGAGACTGTTCCCCAGCGACGATTGGCTTCGGGGCCGAGACCGACGCCCACCCGCCGGCCGCGATCGGGCCGCGTCAGGCTTCGATCACGCCCCGGCGAATGGAAAACCGCACCAGGTCCGTCTGCGATTGCAGTCCCAATTTGCGCATGAGATTGGCGCGGTGGGTTTCCGCCGTGCGCGGGCTGATAAACAGTTTTTCCGCGATCCCGGGGTTGTCATGTCCTTCCGCCGCGAGTTGCAGCACCTCCCGTTCCCGGGGTGATAATGTGGCGAGCGGATCGGAAGCGTCCGCGACCCGCGTCGTCAGGGCACTGATCGCCCATTCCGACAAGGGCGCGCTGAGGTAGCGCCGGCCCGCCAGCACTTCGGTCAGCGCCCGCGAAATTTCCTGCGACTCCGACCCCTTCAACAAGTAGGCCGAGGCGCCGGCCCGCAAAGCCGCGATGACATAGGGTTCGTCGTTGTGCATCGAAAGCACGATGACCCGCGTCTGCGGGCTGGTGGAACGCACATGCTTGAGCACCTCGAGGCCGTGCAGCCGCGGCATATTCAGATCGAGAATCAGCAAGGCCGGCTTGTGTTTGTCCACCGCCTGCGTGGCCGACAATCCGTCGGCCACATCCGCCACCACGCGGCACGAGCCCTCGGCCTCCAGCAGGCTGCGCAGGCCGCGGCGGACAATTTCATGGTCGTCGGCGATGATAACAGTCGTCATGAGAGTTGAGCCACCGAGGCGGGCAAAGGCAGTTCGGCGTGAATCCGCGTGCCCTGGCCGAGGCGGGAAAATATTTCGATGCGACCACCGGCCAGATGCACCCGCTCCACCAGGCCGGCCAGCCCAAGCGAGTCGCGTTTGGCCAGCGCCCGATCCACATCGAAGCCCGGGCCGCGATCCCCCACTTCCACGATCAAATGGCGGTCCTCCGACAAGATGACCGTCACGGTCGTGTCCGCGCCGCGGGCATGCCGCGCGACATTGGTCAACGCCTCCTGCACGATGCGAAAAGCCGCCGTCTCGATTTCGCTCGGGAGCCGGGTCGCCGGCAGCGCGATTTCGCTCCCCACCTTCATGCCCGTCTGCTGCCGGAAAAGGTCGAGATGCCAGTCGAGGGCCGAGTGCAGGCCGAAATCGTCGAGGATGCGCGGCCGCAGCTGCAGGGTGAGTCCGCGCACATAGCGCAGAATTTCGTCGGTCAGCTCCAGCGGTTCCCGCAAATCCGCCCCGGCTTTTTGTCCGGCCTCCAGTTGGAATCTCAAGCCGGTCAGCATCTGCCCGATCTGATCGTGCAGTTCCTGGGCAATCGCCCGGCGCTCGCCCTCCTGGATCACCAAGAGCCGGGCGGACAGCGCCTGCAGTTCCTGGGTCCGCGCGGCCACCTGGGCCTCCAGCGATTGATTCAGTCCGGCCAACTCGTGCGCCAGCCGCCGGTTGAGCCGGACGTCCCCCGCGTGCTTGAGCGCGTGATTGAGGGAAAAAACCAACTCCAGCTGGTAGCCCTCGGTTTTGACCAGAAAATCCTGCGCGCCGAGCTTGAACGTCGCGACGGCCGTTTCGCTTTTGGGAAAGGCGGAGATCACCACGATCGGCAGATCCGCGGATCGCGACCGCACCTTGCGCAGGAACTCAAGCGCCGGGCCGGACCCCAAGCCGGGACCCAACACCACCGCTTCACCCGTCAACGGTTTTTCCAAAGCTTCCGCAAACTCGTCGGGCGTCACCGTCGCGAGATGCAGCGTCGGGGCATTGCGGACGAAGAAATCCTCCAAGGCCGCGGCTTCCGACGGGGAGGATTCCACCAAGAGAACCCGGACCGCGACCGACGGCCGGGTGGGCGGCCGGGTGAGCACGGAAGTTTGATGGCGGGCATGGACCCGCCGCACAATTTCGGGGATCCGGTGGAAATCCGGTGAATTCTTGTCGATGCAGTCGACCGCCCCCGCCCGGAGCGCCTGCACGGCCAGTTCGTTTTGCCCGTGACCACTGACCATGATCACCGGTGTCGGATCGCGCCGGGCCGCGAGTTCGCCCAGCACCTGGAGCCCGTCCAACTCCGGCATCATCAAGTCAACGATCACCACGTCGAACGGATCGAGGGCCATGCGCTCCAGGCATTGCCGGCCGGAACCCACGATCTCCAGCGTGCACTCGGGCGCATAGCTCGAAAAGTAGATCTGCACCATCTGGGCGATCTGCACATCATCTTCGGCATAGAGAACACGGACCATGGCCTGCGACTATCAGCAGATTTCCCCCCGAAGCCAAGCCCCGCATGGCCATTTCCCTCGCGCGCCGGGGCCCGCCAAAAACCGGAGCCGGCCGGAAGGACCATCCGCACCCTTTCCCGCCTCCTGCCCGACGGCGAGGGGGATCGGGAAAATGCGCAATTTCCCGATAAACTTCGTTCGCAAAACGCCGATACTAGAACTACCCCATGTCTCACTACCCCAAAAAACCCGCCCCGTTGCCCCTGTTGAACCGCGAGACCCAGTCCGGCTTGGGACATGATATTACGTGGAATCGGCCGGTGTTCCACCCGCCCCAGTTACCGAACCTGCGGGTCATCTTCGATCCGCTGCCGTTCACCGCGCACCGTTTGACGGCGGGTCCCCACCAAACCAGCCCGCGCTGAGCTTGGAGGGACCGAGTCAGAAACTCTATTGAGTCTTACCCATAGAAGTGACGGAGTCTTGGGTAGGGCGAATCCTCCGGATGAGCCGTGCTGCCGAGCGGCTCGCCCTACCAATGGAGCCGTAGTTGTCACTTCTACGGGTAAGCTTCAATCATACCATGGTTTTGTGGGAGCGAGCTTGCTCCGGGGCATTGATTCCAAAGGGAGTAAAGATATCCGGCGCAACCTTCGACGGGTTTGACCAAACCGAACGTCAATTCCCCAAGCCCGCGGTTTGTCGTGTTCCTTGCAGGAGGAGGCGCTCCGCACCGCCTGCAAGCAGGCTCCTCCTTTCCAACCAAGCCGGAGCCGTTCGACGGGCTCACGGTCCACGACAAGCTCCGGAGGCTCGGACCCCTTGAAAATCAATCGTTGCGGCCGGCCTTCACCGGCCGTCGATCCACACGCCCACTTCGTGCACGCGATGGAAATCCCGGCTCCATTCCGGAATCGGCGCCAGCAGCCAACGCCAGCTTCGGTCCGGCGCCCGCACCTGCGCCATCCCGGGCATCGATTCGCGGCGCAGCTCCTTATCCTGCGCATCGAGGTCGAGCCGGTTGCGGTCGGCCAGCAGCACGCGCACTCCCGGCCGGCCCGCGAGCCACCGAAGATGCCGCCCGGCGGCGGCCGCGGCGCACCGCGCGGATAACCTTTTGTCGGGCGCCGATCCAAGGAACCGCTCCGCCGGGACCAATCCCAGTTGCGACAGGCAGTTGGCGGAAACCACCAAATCCGCCTCGCCACCGGGCGGAGCGCCGGGGTCGCCATGGGCGAACAGCGCTTCCAGCTCCGCCGCGGACAGGCGGCCCCAGTTCGCGGCCAGCTGCGCGAGCACGCCGGTGGCATCCCAAATCTCCGCCCGCACCTTCCCACCGCTATTCCGGGCGAGACGGCGCAGCTCCGGCCCAAGGACCACGTCGGTCAACACAACGGTGTCGAACTGCGCCGCCAGTTCCACCACCGGCACATCGCGGCAATCGCCCGCGCCGATCACCAGCACCCGGCGGCGTTGCCGGCAGCGCTCCGCCCCGGCGAGAATCGCCGCCTTGCTCGCGGCCAAGTGCGGCGCCCAGGACGCGGACACCCGGCGATGCCGTTGCGTGATGGCGACATGCTCATAGGTGAGCCCAAGCAGGCGCGCCCATGGCGGGCAACGGAGGGTAAAGTAGCGGAAAAGTTCGGCGAGCATCGACAGCCTCGACCATGCGCCCCGGCCGCCGTCAGGCAAGGCCTTCGTCGCTGGGCGCAGGACCGGCGCGCATCGAGACCTACCGCCTGAGTCGTGCCGAGCGACCTACGCGGCGGCCGCGGTCAGTCCGGCCCATTTTTTCAAGAGGCCCGGAAGTTTTTCCACACGAGCAATCGGGTGCCGCGCCAGTCGCTCAGGGCGATCGTTTGATCAGGGGAGACCCCCGGGACGCCAAAGGTATTACTCACCAGCATCGCCCCCGGCTTGTGTTCGGCCTGCATTTTTTCCCACACGGCGGACATCGGCAGCGGGGAAAGAAAACAATAGACGACGTCGTAGGGGGCGAGCGGGGTCTGCCACAGGCTGCGGTAGCGGATGCGGCAATTGCGTCGAGGCAGGCAGCGGAGCCACGCGAGGGCAAAAGTAAGCGGAGCGGTCTCCACTCCCGTGAACTGGGCGTGGGGAAAAGCGCGACCCAAGCGATCGAGCGGTCCCGCCAAACCGCACCCGAGGTCGATGAAGGAAAATCCAACCGGCTGTTCGCCCAGGAGGATTTCCAGCCGACGAGTGGCCGGCACGCTGGTGAGGTACAGCGGCACCCCATGGCGGAAACTGTTCCAGTTGGAAAGCAGGACCACCAAGAAGGCCGCCAAATAAGCCCACGGCGGGAGTTCGAGCCGGTGCAGGCCCCAGATGGTGGGGCCAAAGGCCGCTTGATACAAAAGCCACCAGCCCGCCAAGCCGAAGCGGTGGCCCAGCCAAGTCGCGACAAGGGCCTGTAACCCCACGCCCAGCACGACGGGCGGTCGAACCCCGAAGACGCGCCCAACGACAAAAGCCAGCAACCCGACCAACAGGAGGGCAATCAGCTGGGCGGCGATCGCCCGAAAAACCGGATAGCGGCGGCGCATCATTTTCCGAGCCCGACTATTTCAGGCGCGGAGTGCCGCCGCCACCCTTCCGCCCGCCTTCGGCCCGGTCCGGAAAAAACGTTTGGCGGCGCAAGCGGCATCGGTCCGGCTCAAGCGAGTGGGACCGACATTGCCCGCTGCACGGCGCGCGCCAGTTCCTCAGAGGTGAAGGGTTTGTTCAGCAACTCCACATGGGAAAGCCGCTCCAGGGCCTCCGCCGAAATCTTCGTGAAATAACCCGACGTCAGGACGACGTTCAGCGTGGGAATAATTTTCTGGGCCGCCTCGATCAGGTCGATGCCCGAGAGACCGGGCATGGTGTAGTCGGTCACCAGCATGTCGCAAACGGTGGGATCAGCCCTGATCGCCTCGAGGCACGGCAACGCCGAGCTAAACGTCACGACCGTGTAGCCCAGCCGTTCGAGGGCGATGCCGGAAAATCTGGCCACCAGTTCCTCATCATCCACGAGGAAAATCCTCCCGCTTTGCCCCCTGGACACAAGGGTGGTCGGTTCCTGCTCCGCCTGCGCTTCACTCATTGCCTCGGGCAGATAGATGCGGAACGTGGTCCCCACGCCCACCTGGCTCTCGACTTCGATGCCGCCTTGATGGCTGCGGACGATGCCATGGACGACCGACAGACCCAAGCCGGTGCCCTCCCCCGGCTTCTTCGTCGTAAAGAACGGATCGAAGATGCGCCTGAGCGTCACGTCGTCGATGCCGTGCCCCCAATCGCTGATCGCGAGGCAAACGAAGGAGCCCGGCGACAATCCGCCCAAGGCGGCGGCCTGCGCGGCATCGAGCAGAATTTTTGCCAGCGTGAATTTCAAAATGCCCCCGCGGGGCGCCATCGCCTGGGCCCCGTTGGTGCCAAGATTGAGCAGAACCTGATGCAACTGGGTTCCGTCGCCGAGCACCCGCGGACAGTTCGGTTCCAGCTCCACCTGGATTTGGATCGTCGCCGGCAAGGTGGCGCGAAGAAAGCGCTGCGCCTCGCTCACGAGCAAAGTCAGGTCGAGCGGCATCCGCTCGGGCGTTTCATGCTGCCGGCTGAAGGTCAGGATTTGATCCACCAATTCCCGGGCGCGCAGACTCGCCTGCCGGGCCTCGCCGAGATAGTTGCGCACCTGATGCTCCTCCGGCAGCAGGTCGAGCGCGAGGTCGTGGTAGCCCATGATTCCGGTCAGCAAATTATTGAAATCATGGGCGATGCCGCCGGCGAGCGTGCCCAGCGTGTCCATTTTCTGGACCTGGAAAAGCTGCGTCTCCAATTGGCGGCGCGCCTCCTCCGTCTCGTGGCGGGTCGTGATATCCTGAAACGCGCCGAAAACCCGGATCCGCCGGGCGCCGACCGATTCCGCCCGGCCGAGGGTGCGCACCCAGATCCGCCGCCCGGACGCGGTCATCAAGGGCAGCTCCAGGTCATAGGGCTCGCCCTCGTTCACACACCGGTTGAATGCGGCCTCCACCATCGCCCTCGTCTCCGGCGGATAGAACCCCAGCGACGATTCCACCGTGGGAATATAATCATCCCGCACCTCGTGAATGCGACGCATGCTGGGCGACCAGTAGAGCGTGTTATCCGGCAGCTGATATTCCCAGCCCCCGATCAGGGCGAGGCGGCCGACATGATCCGCCAATTCCTGGTTGCGGCGCTGGGTTTGCTCGAGGGCCTTGCGTGCACTGATATCGCTGAGGGTTCCCACCATCCGCTCCGCCCGACCCGCCTGCCGGGTCACCACCTTGCCGCGATTGAGCACCCACTTCCAGTCGCCCGATCGGGCGCGCATCCGATGTTCCACCGCATAGACGGGGGTCCGCCCGGCGAGATGGATTTCCCGTGCCGTCATCGTGAGGGTCAGATCATCGGGATGCACCAGCAGCATCCAGCCCGCGTCATCCCCAGGCAATTCCCCGGCTCCATAGCCGAGAATTTCGCAATAACGTTGGTCGAAAAACAGGCTGCCGCTCGCCAGATTCCAATCCCAGACCCCATCGGTGGTGCTGGTGATCGCCAGCTGCCAGCGCTCCTCGGCCAACCGCAGCGCTTCCTGCATCTCCTTCTCCGCGGTGACATCCCGGTCCACGCCGGTGGCGCGGATCGGTCTGCCGGCGGCATCGCGCCGCAAATGACCATGCGCCTCGACATGCCGCACTTTCCCATCCGGTCGGATGATGCGGTATTCATGGAAAAAATCCTCCGCGGTTTCAATCTCCCAGCGCAACTGCAACTCCTCCAAGATTGACTCCCGGTCATCCGGATGGATCAGGTTGATCCAGACGTCCGTGGCAGTGCCGTTCACGGAACCGGGCGGAGTGCCGTAGATCTCACACTGACGGGAATCCCAATACATGATTCCGTTTACCAAATCCGTATCCCACACGCCGGAACCGGAAGCCCGGAGTGCAAGTTGCATCCGCTCCGTGTTCGCCCGGAGTTGCTCGCGTTGCTCGTACTCGGCGGTGATGTCGCGATTCAAGCCGACGACCCGCCGCGGCTGGCCGTTTCCATCCCGTTGCAGAAATCCCTGTGCCTCCAAATAACGCGCCTCGCCGTCCGCCGGGCGGACGATCCGGTATTCAATTTCGTAGCTGCTGGCCTTCCCCGCGAGCAAATCGGCAAATTTCTGCTCGGCCCGCGCGAGATCATCCGGGTGGAGGCACCGGTGCCAGCTCTGCCGGCGACCGTCAAACTGGCCCGCCGGCAGCCCATAGATTTCGTGCATTCGCGCATCCCACGTCATCCGACCGGTTGGCACTTCCACCTCCCAGACCCCGTAGCCGGAAAAATGCAGCGCCAGCTGCAACCGGTCAGTCAGCCCCTGCAGCTGTTGCTGGGATTCGTGATATTGGGTGATGTCCGTCTGCACCGAAATGAAATTCACCAGCTTCCCGGTTTCATTTTTCACCGGCTCGATGTCGAGAATCTGCCAAAAGGGCCGTCCGTCCTTGGCGTAATTCAGGATTTCCTCGTAGCACGGTTGGCCCTGCTGCACCGCGGTCCGCAGGCGGGCCGTGATCACTGCGTCCGTGCCGGGACCCTTTAGCAGGTGCCCCGGCTTCCGGCCGAGCACCTCGCTGAGCGAATACCCGGTCATCTGCTCCCAGGCCTTGTTGGTCCACTCGATCCGGCCCTGGTCGTCGGCGATCACTACGCCGCTCGTCGTGTGGCTGGCCACCAAGGAGAGCCGGGTATTGAGCTGGGCGGCAGCCAGCAAATCCCGGTTGGCATTGACCAGCTCCAAGGTCCGGGTTGCCACCTCCTCCTGCAGCCGCGCGGTCTGTTCCTGCAGGCGCGCGAGCAACCGTGACTGTTCATCCTCGGCCTGCGCGCGTTCAGTCTCCAGCCGGGCCGCGATGCGGGCCGCCCAAAACGTCACCAGGGTCCCGGCCAGCATGTAGATCACGGTGAAGAACGCCTGCCCGTCCTTCGTTCCCAGTCCGCGGGTCGCAAACAGATATTCCCGGAGCCCCACCAGCACGGGGGGAAGCACCAGGACGATCAGGATCATGCGGCGGGCCACAAATCCCGCCGCGCTCTTCGCCGTGAAGACCTGCAGCAAATCGGACTTGGGACGCAAGGCGACCAAGCCTAAGCCCAGCAACAGATGAGCGACGGCCGGCGGCAATCCCATGCGAAGCAGTTCGCCGGACGCCAAAGGGAATTCTTCCGATCCGAAGAGAAACGCCATCACCGGAATAAGGGCATCGGCCAGCAGGAGAATCGTGAACCAAGCGGACCAACCCAGCCACCACCGCCGCGGTGTCCTGATTGTCGTTAAAAGCGCGAGGCTGCCAAAAACAAACGCCAGCGCCGTGCCCAGGGCCATGAAAACCGGTTGGACTGGCAGCGTCGCCGTCCCGGCGGGAGAAGCCGCGGGCCCGACCAGCAGCCACAAGCTTTGCCCGCCGCACCCGGCACCGAGAAGAAAGGTTCCCGCCGCGAGCACGCGTCCCACCAGCTGGCCCAGGGGTGCTGGGGCGCCAAAGCAAAGCAACGCCGCACCCATTAGAATGAGGCCCAGCGCGACCACCGGGCTCAGGACCAGACCGATTCCGCCGCCGGCGAAAGCACTCAGACCGACCACCGCAACCGTCCCGCCACAAATGGCAGGCAGCAGGCGCAGGAGGGTTTGCGGAAGTGGGCGAGGCATGAGGAACGTTTGACCGGAGGTGGTTTCGAAGAGAGAAGGTCAGCGCTTAGCCAAAGCCCGTGGCTTCGAGGGGGCGAGAGAATTTCCGCCCGGCGCACGGATAATCCCAACGCCGCAATGGGACCTTAATTCCGCAGATACATTGGCCACAAAAACGCAAAAAGCACAAAAACTGAATGTTGGAGCACGGCGTAACGCTTGTCGCACTCACTTCGCAGGTGAAATCATTCTTATGCCCACAAATCAGGTTTCCTCTCTGCGTTCTTCGCGTCCTCCGCGTTTCAATTGAGTTTTTTAGGTTGGATTGGACCAGAAAATTTCAGTAGGCCGGGAGGGTTTGACCGGGACGAGTGCTGGAGCCGCGGCCGCAAAACGCGTTTTGCCCGTGACGGGAAGCAACAGGGCTGTAGGAGGGGCTTTACGCCCCGATTCGAATACCGCACTGCCATCATGCGTCC
>CAZAOI010000046.1:0-15146 GCA_964486705.1 uncultured Oleiharenicola sp.
CGGATCCATGCAATTGGGTGGGCGTCGGTGTCCCTACCGACGCCTGTCGCCGATGGGTCCGGTTGTTCGCGGCTGCGAACCCAGGAACCAGTCGCGCAGCCTCCGCAGCGGCTCGGAAATCGGCGACCACCTTTCAGTGGCTTGGCGGTGGGAGCGAGCTTGCTCGCGATTCAGAGTGGGCGGTGTCGCGCGCAAGCTCGCTCCCTCAGTTTCGACTGCATCGATACGGCTGAGGTCTTTGACCAAACTAATTTTCCGCGGCGCCGGGAAGGGACGGTTCGAGACGCTTCCAGCTGGGGAGCGTTTTCGAACCTGGCTTGCCCTTCTGAACGCCGTGAAGAATTCATCAGGGTGATCGCTGGCGCCCACGGTGATGGATCCTTCGCCCGGCTCAGGATGACGGTTTCGATGGTTTGGACGTGGGATCAGATCCAATGACCATGGGCCTGGTTGATGCCGTTTCGGGAGCTTGAATATACGCCCTAGTTCGGGCCCGATACGATCACGGATGACGCCGGCGGCTCAGAGTTGCCGGACTCCATTTCGCGTAAACGCCGAGACATCTCCGTCCAATAACGGGCCTCTTCCTCGCGCTGCCGCGTCTGCCGGTACTCGGCGTCACCGGCCCAATAGATAAAGAGAAACAAGCCGCAGGACAACGGCTGGAAAAAATAGAACGCCGCCAAGACGGCGAAGGTCAGGGCGAGCACCTTCCCGACCAGAGCGGCCCAATACGTCGCGCGGAGGTAAGGCAGCCTCGTCGCCAGCAGGGCGCGAAAGATTCGCCCGCCATCCATGGGGAAAACCGGGAGCAAGTTGAAGGTTCCCATGATGAGGTTGGCCACAAAGAGCTGGGCGAAGAGATTTTCAAAGGAATAGCCCGAAACCTCTCGGAGGCCGAAAACCGCCGGCCAGACAAACGGCAACAGCCCGAGTGCCAGCACGAAATTCACCGCCGGCCCGGCGGCCGTGAGCAGCAGCTCTTCGGCCGGCCGGCGCGGGATGCGGTCGAACTCCGCCATGCCGCCGATCGGCAGCAGCAGGATGCGCGGCACCTTGACGCCATAACGCATGGCCGTCAGCGAGTGCCCGAGTTCGTGCAGTATGACACAGACGAAAAAAAGCAGAACCAGCCCCACGCTCCAGCACAGTCCGATCAAGCCTCCGGCCTGCCAGCCGTCATAGCCGTAATAGGCAAGCAGCAGCAGAAAACTCACGTGCACGGCGAGTTGAATGCCGCAGACTCGAAACAAGTTAATTGACCACCGAAGCATGGGGTCTAATTAGAACGAGCTTTCCACAAAGCGCTAATCATTTTCCAATCTCTGCGCCATGAACGAGACCGCACCAGTTCCGACTATTCTCGTCGTCGATGACGACGCGGAGGTGCGCTATTCGCTGAACCGGGTGCTCTCGTCGCAACGCTACACGGTGTTGGAAGCGGCCAGCGGCGAGGAAGGCGTGGCCGCCGTGAAGCGGCAGCCACCCGACGTCGTGCTGCTCGACAATCGCATGAAGGGCATCAGCGGCCTTGAGACGCTGCAGCACATCCGGGCGGCCAACCCGAAACAGTTGGTGATCTTGATGACGGCCTATGGCACGGCGCAGACGGCGATCGAGGCGATGAAATTCGGGGCCTTCGACTATGTGATCAAGCCGTTCGATCCGGCAAAATTGATCGCCTTGGTGGAAAACGCGCTCCGGACGCAGGCGGACATCCGCTCGGCGGGCGGGGTGCAACCGGTGATTAATTCCGACGACCACAAGGAGGGCATCGTCGGCACCTCCGCGCCCATGCAGCAGGTCTTTAAAGTGATCGGTCAGGTGACCAGCAGTGACGTCACCGTGATGATCACGGGCGAAAGCGGCACCGGCAAAGAGCTGGTCGCGCGCAGCATCCACCGGCACAGCCACCGGAGCGGCAAGCCGTTCGTCGCGGTCAACTGCTCAGCCATTCCCGAAAACCTAATTGAGAGCGAGCTCTTCGGCCATGAGCGCGGCGCTTTCACCGGCGCCACCGCGCAACGCCTGGGGAAGTTCGAGGTCTGCGACGGCGGCACGATCTTCCTCGATGAAATCGGCGACATGACCCTCACCACGCAGACGAAAATTCTGCGCGTTCTGCAGGAAGGGGAGATGCAGCGCGTCGGCAGTTCCGAGACCCTGAAGGTCAATGTGCGCGTGCTCGCGGCCACGAACAAAAACCTGGAAGAATTGGTGAAAGAAAAACTTTTCCGCGAGGACCTTTACTATCGCTTGAACGTCGTGCGCCTGCGGCTGCCGCCGCTCCGGGAGCGGGTCGAGGACGTGCCGCAGATCGTGGATTTCTTCCTGCAGAGTTTGGCCAAAACCAAGAAGACAAAAGCGCGCAAGGTTTCGCCGGAAGCGCTCGCTATCCTCTGTCGCCACCATTGGCCGGGCAACGTGCGGGAACTGGAAAATGTCGTCTATCGCAGCGCCGTCATTGCTCAGGGCGACGCGATCTTGCCCAAGGACCTGCCGGATGAAATTCGGGAGCCCGTCGCGGCCGAAAAGATCAGCGAGTCCCTGGAGGAGCTCTATGACCGGCTGGCCAAGGCGCTGCGCGCGCAGCATCCCGCGGAGGAAACGAAGACCCTGCTGACGGCCATGGCGTCACGACTCCCCGAAGCCGAGGTCAAGCCGGCCGCAAAAAAGAAATCGCCCAAGAAGGGGTGACGCGGCTCCGGAGCGAACGGGGGCCTCTGCGCGAAGACTAGCCTGCATCCCTCACACTCAGCCGGACCCATGCAATTGGGCGGGCGTCGGTGTCCCTACCGACGCTGGTCTTGATGTCCCCGGTTCTTCGCGGCGGCGAACCCGGGGCGGCGTCCGCCGGAGTCCGGAATCGGCGATGTGCCCCGTTGTTCGTCGCTGCGAACCCGGGGCCAGTCGCGCAGCTTCGGCGGCGGCGGGGAGATCGGCGATTACCTTGGCGGAGGGCAGAATCGTCGATGGGGACATCGACGACCACCTGGCCGGAGGACGGCGTAGCCACCGGCGCACCGCGCCGGTGGGGTGGGCGTCGGTTTCCATACCGACGCTGGTCTTGATGTGCCCGGTTGTTCGCGGCGGCGAACTCGGGGCGGCGTTCACCGGAGCCCGGAATCGTCGATATGCCCTGTTGTTCGTCGCTGCGAACCCGGGGCCAGTCGCGCAGCTTCCGCTGCGGCTGGGAAATCGGCGACCGCCTAGTCCGGCGAACGGGAGGGCGCAAGCTGATGAAGTTTCGGGGCGGGGTGAGCAGCACGATAGCCCGAGCGCAACCCTTCAGTGCTCACCTTTCGTGAGCGGAAAAAAGTTTCATTGCAGGGTTCCAGCGGAGCGAAGACTACCGGTCGCCGTAGCCCTTGGGCCGGGCCTGGTGCCAGCGCCAGGCGGTGGCGACGATGGGCTCGATCGACATGAACTTCGGTTTCCAGCCCAGCTCGCGCTGCGCCTTGCTCGAATCGGCAAAGAGTGCGGGCGGATCGCCTTCGCGGCGGGCGCCGAAACCGACCGGCACCTTGAGTCCGCTGATTTTTTCCACGGCCTGAATGACTTCGAGGACGGACGTTGGGGTTCCGGTACCGAGGTTATAAAAGAGCGCGGTTCCCGGGACGTCGAGTTTGGCAAAGGCGGCGATGTGCGCCCGGCTGAGGTCATCCACGTGCACGTAGTCGCGCTGGCAGGTACCATCGGGGGTGGGGTAGTCGGTGCCGAAAATGTGCAGGGCCGGGCGGAGCCCCTGGGCGGCGCCGATGGCGAGCGGGATCAAATGAGTTTCGGGCTCGTGGTCCTCCCCAATGCTGCCGTCCTCAGCGGCGCCGGCGGCGTTGAAATAGCGGAAGGCGGCAAAGCTGATCGTTCGGGCGTGGGCCAGAGCGCGCAAAGCGTTTTCGACATCCAGTTTTGTCTGCCCGTAAGGATTGATCGGCGCCTGGGGCATGTCTTCCACCAGCGGCAGGCGCGTGGGCACCCCGAAGGTGGCGCAGGTGGACGAGAAGACGAATTTCTTCACGCCGTGGCGCACCATCGAGTCGAGCAGGGTGTAGGCGGCGGAGACGTTGTTGAGATAGTACTTGAGCGGCGTGGTGACGGATTCGCCGACGTAGCAGTACGCCGCAAAATGCATGACCAGATCGATTTTTTCCGCGGCAAAAATACGGTCGAGCGCTGCGGCGTCCGCCAGGTTGACTTCGTGGAGTTTCACGCCGGCCGGGACCGCGGCCCGATGCCCGTAGACGAAATTGTCCACCACGACCGGTTCGTGCCCGGCCGCCAGGAGTTGACGGACGCAATGACTGCCAATGTATCCGGCCCCGCCGGCAACGAGAACTTTCATCCCTAGACTTGTATTGCGTTTCGATTTCCGTTGGCTAGGCAAATCTGTTTCCCTGAAAAAATCACATGAAGCCAAGTCGCATCGTCATCACCGGCATCGGGCTCACCGCCCCCAATGGCAATTCCCTCGTGGAATTTCGCCGCAATCTGTTGGCGGGGATCTCCGGCATCACGACGATCGACGTGCGCTACATGGGCCGGCACCCGGCCGGCCTGTGCACGTTTGACCCGTTAAAGTACCAGAAAAAGAAGGACGTCCGGATCGGCACGCGGGCCGGCGGCATCAGCATCTACTGCGCCCGGGAAGCGGTCGCCGACAGCGGGCTGGACTGGGCGACGCGCGACCGCAGCCGCGTCGGCATCTATCTCGGCATCACCGAGCACGGCAACGTCGAGACCGAAAATGAGGTCTTCAACATTTCCCAGTTCAAATATGACACGAAATTCTGGACCCACCACCACAACCCGCGCACGGTGGCCAACAACCCGGCGGGCGAAGTTTCGTTGAACCTGAATATCACCGGTCCAGCTTATACGATCGGGGCGGCGTGCGCGGCGGGAAACATGGGTTTGATCCACGCCGCCCAGATGTTGCGGTTGGGCGAAGTCGACCTCGCGCTCGCGGGCGGAGTCAGCGAAAGCCCGCAGACCTTTGGCATTTTCGCCGGTTTCAAAAGCCAGAATGCCCTCGCGGCCCACGAGGATCCGAAGCGGGCCAGCCGGCCCTTTGACAAGGCGCGCAACGGGATCGTCATTTCCGAAGGCGGCTGCATTTACACCTTGGAGCGGCTCGAGGACGCACAGGCGCGCGGCGCCAAGATTTACGGCGAGATCGCGGGCTACCATGTCAATTCCGACGCCACCGACTATGTGTTGCCGAATCCCGAACGTCAGGCCGAGTGCGTCCGCCAAGCGATTGCCCGCGCCGGGATGTCCGTGGAGGATATTGACCTCGTCAACACCCACGCGACCTCGACGCCCCAAGGTGATATCCAGGAGTGCGTGGCGATCGCGGAGGTATTCAAGAGCCGCGGAACGCCGCCGGCGATCAACAACACCAAGAGCTTTATCGGACACACGATGGGGGCGGCGGGCGCCATCGAATTGGCGGGAAATCTGCCCAGTTTTGACGACTTGGTCGTCCACCCGACCATAAACATCGATGAGCTTGACCCCCAGTGTGATATCCCCGGTTTGGTCATCAACCAGCCCAAGACCGTGAAACGGGTTGACGCTATCCTGAATAATTCGTTTGGTATGTTAGGAATTAATTCCACACTCATCATCAAACGTTTCATCGCCTGACATACCTGGAAGCCCCATGACAAAAGACGACTGCAAGAAGCTGGTCATTGAGATCATCTCCGACATCGCCCCGGACGAGGACCTGAGCACGATCAAGTCCGACGTGCGCCTGCGCGACCAGCTCCAGCTCGATTCCATGGACTTTCTCGACATCGTCATGGAGCTGCGGAAACGGCATGGGATTGAGGTGCCGGAAGCTGATTACGGTCAGTTGGCGTCGCTGGAAAGCTGTGCCGAATACCTGACGCCAAAGTTTCCTGCCAAAGCCTGAGCGAAACTGAGTCCGGCGACGGGGAGTTCGTCGGAAATCGTGGCATGAACGACTCCCATTACGATGCGGTTATTATCGGAGCCGGCATGTCCGGACTGGCGGCGGGCATCCGGCTGGCGCATTTCGGCAAGAAGGTCTGCATTTTTGAGCGGCACAACGCGACCGGCGGCCTGAACAGCTTCTACAGCTTTTCCGGGCGCAAATACGATGTTGGGCTGCATGCGATGACCAACTACGTGGCTCCCGGGGTCAAGGGAACGCCGCTGGGGAAGTTACTGCGCCAGTTGCGCATCGAGCGGGAGGAATTCGCCCTCCGTCCGCAAAAGCAGTCGCGCATCGCCTTCCGCGATTGCGCGCTGCAATTCACCAACGACTTCGCCGTGCTCGAAGCGGAGGTGGAGGCCCACTTCCCCGATCAGGCCGCCGGCTGGCGCTCGCTGGTGCAAGTGGTCCGGACGTACAACGATGTGGCGCTGGACGCCACGCCCGAGTCCGCCCGCGCCGTTGTCGCCCGGCATCTGCACGATCCGCTGCTGACCGACATGATCTTCTGTCCGCTGATGTATTATGGCAGTGCCCAGGAGCGGGACATGGAGTTCGGCCAGTTTGTCATCATGTTCAAAGCGCTCTTCTTGGAGGGCTTTGCCCGGCCGCTCGACGGCGTGCGCGTGATTCTAAGGGTTTTGCTCGAGAAGTACCGGCAGGCCGGAGGGGAGCGCCGGATGAAATGCGGCGTGGCTCGGATCATCGAGGAACAAGGCCGGGCGGCTCGCCTCACGTTGGACTCAGGCGAAGAGATCACCGCCACCCATGTCATCTCTTCAATCGGGTTTGCCGAGACGATGCGGCTGTGCGCGCCCGCTCGTGAGGCTGAGGCGGCCGCCAATACCGGCGCGCTATCCTTCATCGAAACCATCAGCATCTTCCGCGAGCCGCCGGCGAAATGGGGCTGGGGCCACGACACGATTGTGTTTTTTAACGACTCGGAACGTTTCGACTACGTGCAGCCGAAGCAGCAGGTGGACGTTCGCAGCGGGGTCATTTGTCTGCCCAATAATTTCGAATATGGTGAGGCCCAGTTGGCCGAGGGCATCTTCCGCGTGACCTGCCTGGCGAACTACGATCTCTGGGCCCACCTCCCGGAGGAAGCCTACCAGGCAGCCAAGAAACACTGGTTTGAGGCGGCAATCCGCAGCGCCCGGCGTTTCTTGCCCGCGATCGATGACGCCGTGCTGGCCCGGGCCCAGCTCGCCACCGACATGTTTACCCCCCGAACGATCAAGAAATTCACCGGCCACCTCCAGGGCGCGATCTACGGCTCGCCCCGGAAGATCCGCGACGGCCGCACGCATCTTTCCAATCTTTACCTCTGCGGCACCGACCAGGGATTCCTCGGCATCGTCGGCGCGATGCTCAGCGGAATCTCGATGGCGAACTACCATGTCCTGCAGGGGAGCCCCGGGCCAAAATAGATTGTCCGGCCCCACCGCACCGCGCCGGAGTTTTCCAAGTTGCGCTTTGAGGGCCGGCAAATTTACTGGACCGCTCCATGGCTTACGACTGGCTCAAAGGTATTTCCGACCACTATGACGTAGTGGTGATTGGCAGCGGACTCGCGGGCCTGACTGGGGCCAACACGCTCGCCAAATGCGGCCACAAGGTGCTGCTGCTCGAGCACCATTACCAACTGGGCGGCCTGGCGACGTGGTTCACGCGCAAAGGCGGGCATATTTTTGATATTTCGCTGCACGGGTTTCCCATGGGGATGATCAAATCGGTGCGCAAATACTGGAACCAGGACATCGCCGACTCGATTATCCAGCTGAAGGGGATTCGCTTCATCAACCCGCAATTTCAGATCGACACCACGTTTGATCGCGAAGACTTCACCCGCCTGCTGATCACCCATTTCAAGATCCTGGCGGAGACGGTGGACCGGTTCTTCACCGACCTGCGCGCGATGAACTTCTATGACAACAACCCGGAAACCACCGGCGAGATGCTCGACCGCTACTTCCCGGACCGTGACGATGTGAAGCGCTTTTTGATGGAACCGATCGCCTATGCGAATGGTTCCACGCTGGAGGATCCCGCCATCACCTTCGGCATCGTGTTCTCGAACTTCATGAGCAAGGGCGTCTATACTTTTCAGGGCGGCTCCGACCTGCTGATCAAGAAAATGGCGGTCGAGCTCAAGAAAAACGGGGTCGAGGTTCGCAAGCACGTCGTCGTCGACAAGGTCCTGACGGAGACGATCGCCGGTCGCAGACAAGTCACCGGCGTCGTGGCCAACGGCCGCACCATTTGCTGCGACGCCGTGCTGTCCAACTCCAACATCAAGAACACGGTCCTGCGAATTGCGGGCGAGGAAAACTTTACCCCGGAGTTCGTCGCCGAAACCAAGGCCGTCCGGATCAACACGAGTTCCTGCCAAGTTTATCTGGGCATCAAGAAGGGGGAAACCATTCCCCACATCGGCGACCTGGTGTTCACTTCGGACGCGCCGCATTTTTCCAGTGCCGACTTGGTGGACCTGCATACGACGAGCCGGACCTTTTCAGTGTATTATCCGGACACCCGTCCCGGCTCCGACCGCTACACGGTGGTCTGCTCGCTCAATTCCACCTACGACGCGTGGAAAAATCTCTCGAAAGAAGATTATGCCACGCAAAAGGCGCGGCTGATCGAGGAGTCGATCACGGCCCTGGAACGCCACATTCCCGATGTGCGCGGCAAGCTCGACTGGACCGAGGCGGCGACGCCGTGCACGATCGAGCATTACACCCGCCACTGGTCCGGCACGTCCTTCGGCACAAAGTTCGAAGGCCTGAAAGTATCGATGGATTTACCCGGTCAACTGCCCGGCCTGTTTCACGCCGGCTCGGTCGGCATTATCATGTCCGGCTGGCTGGGCACGATCAACTACGGGGTGATTGTCTCCAACCAGATGGATAAGTTTCTCGCCCACAAAAAACGGGCCGCGGTCGCCCCCGGCTCCTAACCCGTCCGACCATGACTCCCGTGACCCAACTGATCCCGCACCGGCCGCCGTTCCTGTTTGTGGACGAAATCGTTTCGCAAACCGGCGAGGCGCTCGTGGCCCGCCGTACCTGGCGCGCCGAGGAGGATTTCTACCAGGGCCATTATCCGGGCGCCCCGATCACGCCCGGGGTTCTGCTGTGCGAGTCGGTCTTTCAGACCGGGGCCCTGCTGCTGGCCCTAAAATTCACCGGGTCGGGAAAGCCCGCCGGGGTGCCCTTGCTGGCCAAGGTGGAAAACGTTCGTTTTCGCAGCCCGGTCTATCCGGGCGACACGATCACGATCGAGGTGAAGATCAACGAGATTGCCGGCGGCTTTTATCTGATGTCGGGCCATATCAAGAATGGCGAGAAGCGGGTCCTGAACGTCGATTTCGCGGTGGCCTGGAAAACTCCTGAAGGACCGGCGCCATGAGCGACTTCCTGAATTTCGCCGGCAAGACGATCCTCGTTCTCGGGGTCGCCAACAAGAAAAGCGTCGCGTGGCACATCGCGAAATCACTGGAAGAGCAGGGCGCGCGTGTCGTTTACAGTGTGCGCTCGGCGGCGCGGAAGAAGTCCCTCGAGGCCCAACTGGCGGGCAAATCCGTTTTCCTCTGCGACGTCGAAGAGGAGGGCGCCTGCGACCGGCTGGCGGCCGAAATCGCCGCGGCCGGCTGCGGTCTGCTGCATGGCGTGGTCCATTCGATCGCGTTTGCCAATTACAGCGACGGCTTCAAGGCCTTTCACGAGACCAAGCGAAAGGACTTCCTGCAGGCGAATGCCATCTCGGCCTTCTCCCTCGTCGAACTGGCCAACGCCCTCAAACCGCACCTCGCGCGCAACGCCTCGGTTGTCACCATTGGGATCTCCTCCCTGACCGTCACGCCGGACAACTACGGCTATATGGGGCCGGTCAAGGCGGCGCTGGAATCCTGCAGCCGCTTTCTGGCCAAATCGTTCAGCGCGGATACGGAGGTCCGCTTCAACGTCGTCGGCGCCGGGCCCCTCAAGACCAGCGCGTCCGCCGGCATTCCGGGGTATGTGGAGAGTTATCTCTACGCGGAGAAGCTGACTTTTCGAAAGCGAAACCTCGAGACGACGGAAGTGGCCAACGCCGCGTTGTTCCTCCTCAGCGAGCGCAGCAGCGGGTTGAATGGCACGACGCTCGTCGTCGATGCCGGGCTCGGCTCAAACTTTTTCGACAAAGACATCATCCGGCTCGCGATGCGGCCCGAGCACTGACCGGCCATGCGCTTTCGCCACGCTTGCATCGAATCCCTTACGGCCGTGCTGCCGGAAGAAATCTGGACGTCCACCCAGATTGAGGAACGCCTGCGCCCGGTTTATGAACGACTGAAGCTGCCTTTTGGCCGCCTGGAACTCATGACGGGAATCAAGGAGCGGCGAATGTGGGCGAGCGGGACGCGGCCGTCGGCGGCGAGCGCGGCCGCCGGGAAGGCCGTGCTGAAGCAATCCGCAATCCGGCCGGAACAAATCGAGGCCTTCATCCACGCGGCTGTTTCCCGCGACATGCTTGAGCCGGCCACCGCCGCGTTCGCCCATCACCAAATCGGCTTGGGTCCGCGCGCCCAGATCTTTGACCTCTCGAATGCCTGTCTGGGATTTCTGAACGGCCTGGTCACCTTGGGCGCCATGATCGACGCAGGGCAGATTCGCTGTGGGATGGTCGTCGCCGGCGAGAATGGCCGCCCGCTCGTCGAACAAACCTTGGCCCAATTGCTGGCGACGTCGCTGAACCGAAACGAAATCAAGCCGTTCTTTGCGAACCTGACCATTGGTTCGGGCGCAGTGGCCGCGATTGTCTGCCACGAGGACTTGCTGCCCGCTGGACCCAAGCACCGAATGCTCGCGGGAGCCTGCTTGGCCGCGACCGAGCACAGTCAGCTCTGTCAGGGCGATACGGCCGGCGGCGGGCTCCAGATGCAGACGGATTCGGAGCAGTTGTTGCTGGCCGGCGTGGCTGTCGCGATGGACACGTGGAAGCTTTTTGAAGAGGAGACCGGTTGGACGCGGACCACGCCGGAGCGCATTATTTGTCATCAGGTCGGCAGCACCCACCGGCGAAAGCTCTACGAGACCGTCGGACTGGATTTGGCCAAGGATTTCTCGACGTTCGGGACGCTCGGCAATACCGGGTCGGCGGCGCTGCCGACCGCGCTGGCGCTGGCGGTCGCAGAAGGCGCCGTCAAAGCGGGGGACAAGGTCGCGCTCCTCGGCATCGGCAGCGGGATCAACAGCCTGATGCTCGCCGTCGAATGGTGACGCCGACTCCAATTCCGGCGTGGCTGCGCGCGTTGTATCCGTTCGAACCGAAACGATTCGAGACCGGACACGGCGGGCTGAGTTATTTGGACGAAGGTCAGGGCGACGAGGCGGTGGTCATGGTGCACGGCAATCCGACGTGGTCGTTTTACTACCGAAATCTGGTGCTGGGGTTGCGGGGCACCATGCGCTGCATCGTGCCCGACCACCTGGGCTGCGGGTTGTCCGACAAGCCGCAGGATTTCAACTATACGCTGAGCGAGCATGTGAAGAATCTGCGCGCCTTGCTCGACAGCCTGAGTTTGAAGAAGGTTCATCTGGTCGTGCACGACTGGGGCGGCCCGATCGGCTTAAGCGCAGCGTTGTTGCGCCCGGAACAATTGGGGCGGGTCGTCATTCTCAACACGGCGGCTTTTGCGGATACGATCGTTCCGGCCCGAATCCGGCTTTGCCGGATTCCGGTGCTCGGGGAGTGGCTCGTGCGGGGATGGAATGGGTTCGCCTGGCCCGCGACCTGGATGTCCGTCGCGACTCCGTTGACCGCCGAGGTGAAGCGAGGGTTTCTCTATCCCTACAACAATTGGGCCAACCGGATCGCCACGCACCGCTTTGTCGTCGATATTCCGACAGGACGGGGGACTCCCAGCGACCGGGCGCTAGCGGAACTGGAGCCGAAGCTGATGGCACTGCGCGACCGGCCGGTGCGGATCTTGTGGGGCGGGCAGGATTTCTGTTTCAACCGGCACTACTATGAAAGGTGGCTGGCGACCGTGCCAAACGCACAGGCGGACTATATCGAGTCAGCCGGGCACTACGTTCTGGAAGATGCCCGGGAACAGTGCGGGCGGGAGATCCGGTCGTTCTTTGCGGCCACGCATAGCTGATGGGGATGGACCGCACTCAGCGGGCAATCTTGATTAGACATAATATCCATTGTGCGCTGAAGCACGGGAGTAACCAGTCGCTGGCAGCCCAGGCTGGTCGCTTTTACTTGGCCAGGCCCCAGCGCGTGGTCAGCGGATAATAGATAAAGAGCGGACGCCCGACCACATCCTTGTCCGGGATGAAACCCCAGTAACGGCTGTCTTTGCTCCGCGGCGAATTGTCGCCCAACGCGAAATAGGAATTCTGCGGCACGTTTACGATTTCCCCGAAACGCAGCAAGCCGTCGGCCGAATAACCCGGATAGAGTCCCTCTTTGCGGGAATTCCGTGCAAAGGCGATGGAGCCATCAATCGGCTGCCCGTTGCGAAACAGCTGGCCTTGTCTGCTGCCACCCACGCCCGACGCCCCGTCTTCCAAGCTCTCCACGGGTTTCTTCACCTCGAGTCGATCGCCTGGTTCACCCACCAGCCGTTTGATGTAATACTGCTGCAGCTGGCTGCCTGACTGGTCCAACATCTCCGAACTGCGGATATTTTCAGTCTTAAAGACAAAGCCCGAGCCGACCTTGGGCGGGAAAAAATTATAGCTGAAGCGATCCACAAACAGGAGGTCACCCGTAAGGATATCAAACGAAAGCAGTTTCTCGCCGCGTTTCACCGTCTTGCCGACGGGGATCCAATAGACCCTCGCCTCCACCGGGCGGGCCCCTTCCCGAACCAAAATCGTCGACTGTTCCAACGGCTGGCTTTTGATAGCGGAGTCTTTCAGGGCCGCACTCAACGTCGCCGCCCGGCCCTTGAAGAAAGCCTCCTCCACGACCCGATCGAAATCGAAATCCGCTGGAACCTCAATCCGGACCTGTTCGCCGCCGACGGAAAAGACGTATTCCTTGATGGTGGCAGGAAACACCAGCAAGCTGCGGCCATTTCTTTCCGCATAGGCCGGCTGCAAATGCTGGGACTGGCCGTAGGAAAACACCCCGATCATCACTTCACCATCGGCGGGAGCCGCGACCGAGTAATTGGATGCGCCCAGCGTGGCCAGCCGGCCGGCCTTGCGCAACCAGCCCGGCTCGTCGCCGGCAGGGAACACCTCGGACGTCATGCCGAAGTAGGTCGGCCACATCGAATTCGTCGGGATCTTGAACGGCTGCACAAAATAGGCCCGCAATCCAAGGATCACAATCGCGGCGACGAGGAAGAACTCGACATTCTCGACGATCGAGGAAACCGGATAAATTCGCCCGCCAACCTCGCGCAAGGTGCTCTCCAGTTTCTCGACCGCCTGCTTGAGCTGGTCGGTTTCGGCCCGGGCTTTCACTTTCAATTTCACCTCATCCACCACCGTCAAAAGTTTCGTCGTCTGGGCCTCGCTCAGCTGGTCCCGGCGGAACTTGTAAACCCGGTCGGCGACCTCGAGCCAGTTTTCGGCATTCTGCCGCATTTTTTTCGACTCGGAATAGAGAAAACTGAACATACGACGGGAGTTAACTGTTCGATTTCAGCACTTGGATGAAAGCGTCGGGCGGGATCGAAACCCGGCCAATGAGCTTCATCTTCTTTTTTCCTTCCTTCTGCTTGTCGAGCAGCTTCCGCTTGCGGGAGATGTCGCCACCGTAGCACTTCGCGGTCACGTCCTTTCGCATCTCGCGCACATTGTCGCGGGCAATGATCTTGCCCCCGATGGCCGCCTGTACGGCGATCTTGAACATCTGCGGCGGAATGATGTCGGCCAGCTTCTCGCACAGGGCGCGCCCCTGCCCTTCGGCCTTGCTGCGGTGCACGATGCTGGCAAACGCGTCCACGGGATCGAGGTTGACCAGAATATCCATCCGGACGAGGTCCGACACCCGATACTCGCCCAACTCGTAGTCCATCGAGCCGTAACCGCGAGTGATGCTTTTCAGCCGATCGTTAAAATCGACGAGGATTTCGTTCAATGGCAGCGTGCACGACATCATGACCCGGGCGCCATCCAGCGTCGCCGTTTGGTCGCAGCTGCCCCGCTTCTCCATAATCAACCCCATGATATCGCCCAAAAATTCATTGGGGAGGTGGATCGATGCCTTGATGGTGGGCTCGGAGATTTCCAGGATACTGGCGGGATCCGGCAGATTGACGGGATTATCAACTTCCGTGACCTCGCCGCCGTGTTTGGTTACCTTGTAGACGACGCTCGGATAGGTGGAGATGATCTCGACGTCGTACTCGCGCCGGATGCGCTCCTGGACCACTTCCATGTGCAGCAGGCCGAGAAAGCCGCAGCGAAAACCAAAGCCCAAAGCGACTGAGGATTCATTCTGATAGATCAGGGACGAGTCATTGAGCCGCAGCTTGCTGAGCGCGACCTTCAGCTTCTCGTAGTCATCGGATTCCAGCGGATAGAGGCCGCAATAAACCATCGGCCGCACTTCCTTGTAGCCGGGCAGCATCTCGGCCGCGGGCTTGTTGGCATGCGTCACCGTGTCACCGACCTTGATTTCCTCGACGCTCTTGATGTTGCTGACGATGTAGCCGACATCGCCGGGGCCGAGTTCCTTGCACTTGATCATGCCCGGGTGAAACATGCCGACTTCTTTGATCTCGGAGCGCTGGCCCGAGCTCATGAGCATCATCATCTCGCCGGCCCGGAAGGCGCCCGAAAAGACACGGACGTGGGAAATGACGCCGCGGTACGAATCGTATTTTGAGTCAAACACTAGCATGCGGGTCGTCGGGTAGTCCGTCCAACGCGGCGGCGGGACCCGTCCCACGACGGCCTCGAGGATATCCTGGATGCCGATACCCGACTTGCCGCTGGCGAGGATCGCCTCCTCGGCCGGAATGGTCAGGATGTCCTCCAACTGCTTCATGCAAAGCTCGAGATTGGCGCTGGGCAGATCGATCTTGTTGATGACCGGAATCACCTTCAGGCCTTGGGCGAAAGCCAGGTGGGCATTCGCCACCGTCTGGGCCTCGACGCCCTGCGCGGCATCGATGAGCAAAAGCGCCCCCTCGCACGCCGCCAACGAGCGCGACACCTCGTAGGCGAAATCCACGTGA
>CAZAOI010000047.1:0-14946 GCA_964486705.1 uncultured Oleiharenicola sp.
GGAGGGCAGAGCCCGGCGGGCCGCGAGCAGAGCCTTGAGTTCGTAGGCCCGGCTTTCGGTCAGCGGATATTTGAGCATCAAGATCGCGCTGAAAACACAGAGGACGGGGGGCAGTCCGATCTCCCAAAACCGGACCCAGAACATCGTCGACTCGGTCTGCGTGTGCATCGTTTCCGCGAACCCCGTCAGCCGCAGCAGATAGCCGCTCACGACGGAAGCAATGGAGACGGCCATCTTCCACCACCAGTTGTAGACGGCAAAGTAGATGCCCTCGCGCCGCACGCCGGTCGCATATTCGTCCTCGTCGCAGATGTCGGAGATCATCGAATTGACGAGCGAGAAGCAGAACACCATGCCGAGCGAAAGACAGATGGTGGGAATGAACGTTAGCCACGGATGGGCCCGGTCGTAGCACACGAGCTTCGACAAGTTGCCGACGATGATGACCACAAACGAGAAGATGACCGTGAACCGCTTACCATACCGCTTGGAAAGCCAGGTCATCGGCACGACGCCGGCGATCCCGACGGCGGCCCACAGCGTGCCGTTTTGCGCCATCAAGGTCGAGGCGGCCTCGGTGTCGCCGTCGAAGAGGTAGAAAATCGTGGTGAAGTTGCTGAAGCCCATCACCAGCTGGAAACCGACGATCAGGAGGACAAAGGCGCCCACCAGTTCAACGAACGTGGTGTTGCGGTAAGTAATCTTGAAGCTTTCCCAGACAGGAATCTGGGCCTGAGTCTTGGCCTGTTTGACTTTTCCCTCCTTGCAGAACGCCGCGCACACCAGCCCGGAAATGGTGAGAATCACGCTCATGCCGACGCAGATCCATTTGATGCCCGCGACCGTGTCGCCGCCAAAGATCGGGCGGTTGGCGAGATAGTAGATCCACGGCAGTGTAAACGCGCCGACACTGCCGATGAAACTCGCATACGCAAAGATGCTGGTCTTCTCGTGATAGTCGTCGGTCATCTCCAACCCCAGCGCACCGTGGGGAATCGAGTAGATGGGGACGACGGTGTAGAAGAACATCGAGGCCACGAGAAAATAGGCGAACATCGCCGGCTGGCTCCAGTTGCGCGGCACCGTCCAGAGCAACGCGAACGAGACGCCGATCAAAATGCCCCCGACAACGAGGAACGGAATGCGCCGGCCAAACCGCGACCGGGAGTTGTCGGAAAGGTTGCCGAGAATCGGATCGATAAACGCATCCCACAACCGCGGGAAGGCCTGGGCGTAGCCGATCCAGATCGCGCTGATTCCCAGGCCGACAATGTAGACGAGACTCGTCAGTTGGACGACGGAGTTGACCGCAACGATCGTGACGACCGCGCCCATCCCGTAGGCGACCTTTTGGGTCACCGGGACCCGGTCGGCCGCGGCGGTGGTGTGGTGTTGGTGAGGGGCCATAAAAACGGGGCGGTGGGTTGGGTGGGTTAGAGACAGACCAGCGGGTGAGCGGCGGGCATCGCTGGCCGCTCAGTGGAAACGAGAGCAATCCGGTTCATAGCTCCACCGCAATGATGTTCGAACTGGTGGACAGGTGCGTGCCGACCAGATGCGCGGGGAAGCTCAGGCCGCCGGCGCGGTACGGGTTGGGCTCGCGTTTTCCGTGCGGGAGCAAGACACCGTTCACCGTCACCGCACTCGGGGCCGACGTGCCTGTGCGCACCCGGTAGCGCAGTTCCACCGGCCGGCCGCACAGCGTCGTACTCGCAACCAGCCCGTCCAAACCCGGCGGGAGAACGGGATCGAAAATGATGTCGCCGAACGATTCGCGGATGCCGAGGAGGCTCGCACGGAGCAGGTGGAGAAACAGGCCGGGTCCGCTCGAATAGAGCCGCCAGCCGCCCCGTACCGCCACCCGGCCCTGCCGCAGTTCCTCCCAGCGGTCCGCGGCCTCGTACCGGTCGGCAAAGTCGGCGTCGGAGCTGGAGAAATAGACATTGCTCTGGCGCGGCGCGGCGGTGGGCACCGACTCGCGCAACGCCACCGGATTCAACCGCTGCAGCTCGGCCCAGAGTTTTTCGGCCTCGCCGACCTTGGCCAGCGCTTCGATGTAGCGCAGGTTGGCGTGGACGTAGTGCAGGCCGATTTCGCGCCCGACGTTGGCCGCGGTGTCGGCGCGTTTGAAGAAACGTTCCCGGCCGCCGTGATAGGTCGCCGGCCGGTTCATCAGCCGCACCCCGTCGGGAAAGGACAGCTCGGCGGCGATGAGCTGCAAGTGGTGCTTGGCCTCGGCCGGGGTAAAAAGCTCGGCGAGCATGGACCGCGTCATGGGCAGCAGCCGGTAGTGGATGCCCGTGACCTTGTCCTGCGGGTGGAGCAGCGGCCGGGCCCGGCCGTCGGGCTCGGTCACCAGGAAGCCAGCCACCACGCCATCAAGGAGGAGGTGGGCGGCGAAATCGGTCCGCATCCGGACCAGCAGCGCATCGAGGTGGGCGGCGCGGCTTGCTTCGCCTGCGCGGTGGCAGACCCCGGCCAAGAGGCGGAAAGTGTGAAACGCGAGGCCGACCGTCCACGCGCTGACCATGCGCGTGCGCATTGCGGGGTCCGCGGGTTGAAGCGTATCGTCCCAGTCGCCGTCGCCATAGTTGACGAGAGCGGTTCCGGGCACGAAGCGCGCCTCGCACTGCGCAATCACCCGGTCGCAATGCGTCCAGAGCGTTTCCTCCGGTCCGGCCGGCGCGAAGCTGGCCGAATCGGTGTAGCCGACGACGGTGGAAAGAAACGCCAGATCGTTGCTCGCTTCGACGTAATCGCACAGGGCTTTCACCGGCCAGAAGCAGACGTCGCCGTGACTGTGGGCCTGCTGGATAAAGCGGAACGGCGGATGCATGAACCACTGCGGCCAGCTGCCGTCGAGGCTGCCGCCTTGGGCCCCGGCGGGCGCATACTGCTGGGCGAAGACCGTGACCAAGATCCGCCGGATGATCGCGAACTCCCCGGCCGCGAGCAGCCATTCCACCGAGCCTTGGCAGACATCGCGCACGCCCCAAGCCGCGCCGCCATATTGCTCGAGGCCATGGGGCGCCGAAAAATGAATACTGGCGTTGTGGGTGTACCACGGCAGCACCTCGTTGATCCGCGCCACCCCGGGATCACGGCCGGCGAGCAACCGCAGCGGCGCGGTTGGGGGCCGCGCGCCCGACTGTGCCGCTGCGTATTCCGCCCGCGCCGCCGCCACCGCCGCCGGCAGAGCCGCCGCGCCCCCGTATGTGCCGAGCATGATCACGCCGCACCGGTCCACCGGCCCGGTGCCCACCGTCGCGTATGGCCCGCCGCGTTCGGCGCCGTCGGGATAGAGCGCGCTGTCGCCGCCCAACGTGGCAGACGAGTCCGGAGCGGTCGCGGCCAGCGCTAAGCACACTCCCGGCTGATGCTGTGCCATCATGCTTTTCGCGCCGGCTTGAAACCCGATCCAGCCCGCGTCGGGGTGCACCTCGGCCACGCCCGCGTGCTCGAACTCGGTCGCGCCGAGCACGAGTTGATGGGTGACAAGAAATTCCCGGGGCGCTCCGGCCACCACGCGCAGCTCGAGAAAAGAGGCCGACTGCGCGCGGGCGCACCACACGCGCGCCTCCACGATCTCGCCTGCGCCGAGACGGTAGATCCAGCGCACTTCGCCGGGCTGGAGAACAAACGCCGACGGAATACCGAGCTGCCGCCATTCGCCGCCGCGGCGCAGGAAGACGCGCTGACCCGAGGCGCGTCCGATATTTAGCGGATCGCGGACGACCGAGAGCAGGCGGGTGAAACTTGGATTGCCGAGATACGCTTGGGCCCCAAAAATTCCGGCGGCGTAGCAGGTGACACCAAATTGATCGTCGTCGATCCACCGCGAAGTGCCGGTGCGGAGAATGTGACCGTGCGGCCGGGCGAGGTCGGCTTCCTTGTCGCGCGCGACAACATGAGTGTCCGCGTCCTGAAAAAACGACAGCAGCCGGCCGGCCGGGTCGCGCTCCTCATGCCGGCGTTCGCCCGGAAACCAGGCCGCCCACTCAGCCTCGGTCAGCGCCTCGCCGTGTTGCCAGCCGGTGCGCAGAAAAACCGAAGGCGCGGCGGGAACCACCGACGCCAGGGCATGCGGAGCGGGTGCGCACCAGTCGGCCGGCAGGACCTCGTGCAGCATCGCCATGTCGGCCGGATCTGAGTCGGCCGGATGATCGGGCAGGAACCGGGCGACAAAGACAAATTCGGCGGTAGCACCGGGCGCGAGATCGACGGCGCGACTTTGCAGGCCGCCGACGGCGCACTCGGATTGTAGGCGCCGCGAGGGCAGCCCGGGCCCGCGGACGGCGGCGGGTTCACCGGTGAGCCGGTGGTCGGGGCCGAAAAACTGGGAACCGTCCGTGCAGAATTCCGCCGCGCCGCCGGCACAGGCGAGAGCGAGCCACGGGAAACGGCCGCCGGCCATCGCCTGGTTCTGGCGGGCGAGAATGACCCAACCGAGAGCGGCATCACGCACGGGCAGCAGGTCGAGGTATTGGGAAGAGTAGGCCTCGTTGTTGCGCACCGCGCCTTCGTCGGCGAGGCCGAGGTCCTGCGCGTGGAGGACGTCGACGCGATAGTCAGTCGGCGCCGTGTTGTGCACGGTGACCCGCCAGGCCCAGGCCGCGTGTTGCGGATGCAATTGAAAAACGGTGGAGCACGCGAGCCCGTGCGCGGTCGTCGTGGTCCAGGTGGCGGAAGCTGGCCCGGTGCGGGCGAAGGCCACCATCGGGCCGACGAGCGGGGCCCAGTCGCGTTCACCGGTGAGGGGATGCGCACACAGGAGCAGCCGGAACAGTCCGTCCTCAGCCGGGCCGGGCAGGAACTGGTTGAGCAACGTGCCTTGGTGACGCAGGGCGAAGAGCGCCCCGGACGGCAGCAGCTGGGCGCGGAGACCGCCGGGAGAGGAAAGTTCCATCAACCCGAAATCGGCGGAGGCCGGGATTTTCAGCGGCAAGACGGTGAGCAGGCTTGGGCCCATGGGGTGTTTCTATCGAAAAAACGGGGCGGCGCAGCAGGCGCGCGCGAGATGGTTGGGCGAAAATGAGAACTGTCCGGATCAGAGCGACAATGAGCCGCGTTCGTTCCGAGTCCCCCGGCCGGACGCGACCGGGGGACGGAAGAAAACACGCAGGGCGCGCCGGGATCGGACCGGCGCAATCGGAGCAACGGTTCCGTTTAGAACGTGAAACGGGCGGAGAGACGGAAGGTGCGCGGCGAAGGAAGGATGTACGCGTTCGGTACCGCTTTCCCGGGAGCCGTCACCCAGCCCCAGTGGTAGCCGGTAACAATCGGATCCGTATCGTCGAGGACGTTGTCGATATTGAGTGCGAAGCGCGCCGGAATTCCCTGAATCTTCGTTTCGTAGGCAAACACCGCGCTCGTAGTCACGCGTTTGTCAGCGAAATGAGCGAACTTCGTTTGCCCGTCGGGCGCGCCGAAGTCGCCGACGTATTGCTTGCCGGTTTGGGTAAAGCCGCCACCAGTCGAAAACCCCTTCAGCGTTTCATTCCTGAAAGTGTAGTGGGCAAAGAAGCTCAGGGTATAGTCAACGAGTCCGGTCTTGGTCTTACCCGCGAGGTTTTGGTCGAGAATGCCCTTGGTGCTGGTAATCTGGTTTCGGAGGTTAGTTGCCGCCGTTGCCGACCCGCCTGCGGCCGCGGTGGTCGCAGTCTGCCAGGTCGCCAAATTGGCCGCGTAATAGGCGCGGGATTCGGCCAGAGCATCGGCGATCTTGGATTCGGGTTTGCCGTAGTTGAAGCTCAGGCGCAGGCTTTTTGTTGGATTAGCCGTGAGGTCGATTTCGGACCCGCTGACATCGAGAGCCTCGGTGTCATCATAATTCAGCGTGGTGCGTGAGGTGACATAAGCTTGGCCAAGGGAGTCGTAATAATTACGCCACATGCCTTGGAAATCCGGCTTGCCGCCGTTGAAAATCCGATCTTGCGACTTGCTGTTGTAGTGGCTGATCGATGCGTAATATTTGCCGTCGTCAGTCGAAATGCGGACTCCGTATTCATAACCTTTGCCGGTCGACGGACCAAACGGCTGGCCATTCAGACCGTTTTGTTTGCCGGGCCCGATCGGGTCGAAATTTTTCGCGTAGTTGGCGAAGAAGCCGAGCCACTTGATGTAATAGATCGCCCCGGCCGAGTAAGTCGTGCCGCTCGCACTGTCGTCAACAATGCTGCCACTATGGGCCCCCACCTTATGGTGCTCGTATTTGTCGTTGCGGATGCCTGCGAGGATACTGAGTTTATCATTCCAGAGACGCGTGTGGGAAACCGCCGCTACGTTGTCCAGCTTGTAGGTCTCGTCGAAGTCGAACCAATCGAAGGGCATGCCGAGGTAGGCGACCGCCCGGCCATTGACTGTTTCCGGCAGGTTCATCGTGGCATTTGGATTGTCGAAGTAGAGCCGACCCCAGACCATGTTGCGGGCAAAATCCGTGATGCCCGTTCCGACAAGCTGGGCATTATATTGCCGGGCCGACCAGGTGATATCCTGACTGCCAGCGGCAACACTAAAGAGCTGCTTAATGGGAACGCTGAAGAGGTCGCCCTCGATCCGGTAGTTCAATTGCGCGCGGACCTCGGAAACCGTGCGATCCTGTTGCTGTTTGCTGAGGAAAAAATCCGCAAACATCTTGCCGAAATTCGGATTCGAGCTGCCATCAGGCAACTGTTTGTTCAGATCGAGAAAGGCGTTATTGGCACCCTCATAGTCCTTGGCCGTCTGTTTGTTGACATAGCGGTAGGCCGCGAGCTCAAAGTCGAGATTGGTCGAAAACTTGTGATTGAGATAAGCCGTCGCGTTATAGTATTCCGGAGTCGACAGACCGTTTCCGTAGGTGAACTTGCGGCTAGGGAGCACGGGAATCTTCGACAGAGCCGGAGGCGGGGCCATCCAAGAATACAGCGGTTGAATGGACGTATACCACCCGGCATAAGGCGCGGCGGGGATGCCGTCCGGATCGATGCCAGCGGAGATCGTGCCGCCGTTCCAGTTCATCACGCCCTTCGAGGCGAGACTGGGAATCCAAACGTTGTATGGGCTGGTCCACCAACCCGCACTTTCAGCAGGCCGCGTCCCGGAACCGCCGGCGGCCGCTCCCCACGTCGCGGAGTTGGACGTGCCGTCCCACTTCGAGACGCCGTCACCAAAGACACTCGAGATCAGGCTGACTTCCGACCGGGCTCCTTCAACCTCGACGCGAACCGAGGTGTTATCCGTCGGTTTGTAGAGCACCGAGAGATCGATGGCGTCCATCTTGTTGCTGTCGTTATTGCGCCAACCCTTGTTGCGATCGACGAGCGCGTTGATCCGGACCGCGAAGTTGTCGGCGAGCCGCCGGTTGAAATCGAGTTCAAAGCGCGTGCTGCTATTCGAATCGAATGTCGTGGTAATCGTCGTGAAGTTCTTGTCCAGCCGTGGAACTTTCGTGTAGGTGCTGAGCACGCCACCGACGGTGCCGACACCGAACAGGATCGAGTTGGGGCCGCGATCGAATTCTATCCGGTCGACGTTGTAGCTGTCGGCCGACGTGTAGAACGTGAAGTAATTGCGGGTCGGACCGGCCCCGCCCTGCAAGGACTGGCCGGCGCCGCGGAAGTTGAAATCCCAGTTGTTAAACGGATTCGCCAGCTGCTTGCCGGCATAGTAGTCCCCCGGGACGACATTTGGCGACCATTTGAGGGCATCGCGAACATTGGTAAGACCGAGATCATCGATGAACGTCCGAGTGAGCGACGACATTGACGAAGGCGTGAGCTTGATCGGGGTGTTCGTGCGACCGCCAGCGAGCGAGTCCACGGCGATGTAGCCGGAGTCTTTCTCGGTGTTGATGACGAAGGTTTCTAAGACGAGCGTCGTGTCATCGGCGGGTTTGGCGGCGGCGGAAGGAACCGTGGCCGTTTGGGCTTGTAACGAGGCCTGAAGGCCCAGCGCCAGCAAGAATGCCAGCGCGTATCTGTTTCGACTAGTTGTCATGGTGTTCATGGATTAGAGTTAAAATGAAAACTAAGCTAAAACATCGGGGTCTGTTTTTTCCCGCAAGGGACTGGGTTGGGAGCCAGGGAAGCTGGGGTGGAGCTGAGTTACTGGAGCCGGACTCGGCCCAAACGATAGGCACTGGCCCGCAGAGGCACCCAGGACCAGTTGAGTTTGATGATCGCCTCCCATTCATGGGGGCTCTCGGAGACGGCGGCGGCGGTCAGGCCGAATTCCAAGCCGGCCCTCGGGGCCAGGCCGATCTTCGACCAAGGCAGCGCGGCTTCGACCGTGTAGCCGTGCGCGGTTGGGGTGATGATGGCGTCGTGAAGCGCCGGCTTGCCGGGTTGCGGCGCGCCCTGGCCAAAGCGGTAGGTGACTTGGTGGTCCTGCGCGCTGCTCCAGTTGAAGCCATCGCCGGCTGGATTGATAAAAAGTTCGACGGCCCGATTGCGTTCTTTGGGCAAAACGAAACCGGCCGGGGAATCGATGACCTCCGCATGGAAATACAGCGCGGCTTGATCCCACGTCAGCGCAAAGCGAAACTCCAGCGGGGCGTCGCCGGGCCGGAGGTCGGCATCCGAGTCCTTGAATTCCAGTCCCGCCACCGTCTGCCAGTCCCATTGCCCGCGGGACAAGGTGTGGGCGAGGATTCGGGCCTGGCGCTGCGGGGCGAGCGGCTCGGCTCCGGCCAACTCCCGTTGCGCGACAAGGGAGGTGTTGGGGCCATAGGCGGACTCGCCAAATTCAGCGATAGCGGCACGCCCGGCCACAACGAGCGGGTCCGCTTGGAAGGCCTGCCGCACGCAATCGTGAATCAGCAGATTGGCGACGGTAATCACGTAGGCGGCGGCGGCTTCCGGCGTGGTTAAAGGCTGGTTCGAGGCGGCGAGCGCTTCGCGGGGAAACTGGTCGAGTTGCAGGATGGGCAGCAAGGGGCTGGCGGGAACGCCGCGCTCGCCCAGGCAGCTGGCATAGGCGAGTTGGCTGGCGGAAGCGCCGGACAGTATGGCGCGCTCGTCGAGCCAGAGTCCCGGCAGCAGGGCCCCGGCGACATCGATCGGGGCCAGGACGTGGACCGGACCCAAGGGGTGGGTCGCGCGGCTGAGTTGGGCCCAGGCGGTGGCTGGGCTGGAGCCACTGGCGATTTGCAGGAAAACTCCCAAGCGAGAAGGTGCGCTGAGGTCCGCGGCCCCGGAGCGCAGTCCTTTCCAGTCGATTCCGCTCAGCCGACGGGTCGCTTCAGCCGCAAGCTGGGGGACCGATTGCCGCAGGGTAATCAGGGCGGCGGCAAATTGGGCGTCCGGGGAGGTCGGGGTGGCAACCAGCAAGGCGCGCGCGGCGGAGACCAAATCGTTTCCCGTGACCAGACCGAGCTGTTGCGCCGCGATGAGCGCGGTCAACTGCAGGCCGGGTTCGGCGGGTAGGGCCTGCAGGGTGCTCCACGCGATCTGCGCCCGGGCAAGCAATCCCGCCCGCTGCTCCAGTTCGAGGTCGCGAGCTTGGTTGAGGAAACCCGCCTTGCTCAGGGCGAGCTGGGCCTCGGGAGCCTGCATGAAGAGTCGGTTGATGAGTCCGGTGCGGAGGTTCTCGGCCTGAACGACGGAAATGCCGACGTCGATGCCGATCACATCCTGGTTAACCCAGCCCGTATTGGGATTGAAGGCATCGACAAAACCATAGCGCTGCCAGATGCGGTCCCCGTAGGTCAGGTGCATCTGGTGGAGTACGCTCAGCGACTCGTTTGGGGTAAAAGGCAGGGACCCCGCCGCGGCACAGGGAACGATGGTGCCATCCAAGGAGTTGTAGCGCGTTGTCCGCGGCGGGCCGCCCCAAGCCTTATAGCCGGTAGCGGAATCCGAGGCCGTCAAGCCCCACAGGCTTCCGCTCCAAGCGGGAAACTCGGCGCGAAGATCGATGCTGAACTGACGTTGAGCGAGCGTAGCCAAACGGGCGTTTTGAAAATAGTCGGCAAAGGCGTCCCGCCGGCCCCGCAAATTGATGAAGGCGAGCGGAAACTGATTCACAAAGAGCGGCGGCTCCTGCAAGTAGACGTAGTCGTTGAACCGGCCGATGGGGCGGCGCTGCCAGCTCTGCCAGTAGCCGGCTTCGAGCGGTTGCGGCGATACGCCCAGCGCCAGAAAACTCATGAGCATGTGCTCGGAATAGACTTTCCAGCGATAGCGCGAGAAGCCCGTTTCGTTATGCCAGCTCAGGGCAATGAGCTGGCCACCGTTGCGGAACCAATTCCAGTCGATCTCGCTCAGCAACTGGTTCACCAAGGCGGTAATCTCCGGGTCCCCGAAATACTCGCGGGCCACGATTGCTCCCGCGTAGAGCAGACTGGAATCGATGGAGGACACCTCGCACTTCCAAGCCCGGGCGCCCGTATCCATCTCCATGAAATGATAGAAAAATCCATGGGTGCGCGTGGTCTTGGTGACGAGAAAGCGGAACATCAGGCGCAGGCGTTTGATGGCCTCGTCGCGGGAAACCCAGCCGCGTTCGCTGGCGATCACCCAGGAAGTGCAGGCAAACCCAGACGCCGCGATGCTGGCTTTGCCTTCGCTGGCCGAACCGTCGGCGCGGGCGCGGTCACGCACCAAGCCGGTCTGCGGATGCGCCTGCTCGAGGAAGAACTGGAAACCGGCGCGCTGGATCGCCTCGAGCAGCCGATCATCGCTGGGTTGGAGAGCGAAGATTTGCGGAGGTGCGACCGGGCCGGCGTCAAGGAGCGGCCCGAAAAACACCAGACCCACACCAAAGGCGGTGCGTTTCAAGAGTTGTGCGATCCAGAGAGGAGGCTTGCCGAGGAGCATATCTAACCGATGCGGGGTGTGAGCGGCCAATCCAAGGGGGGTAGACTGGGCAGAGCAGTTGTTAAAATGACAACGTTTGCAATGCAAGCCTGATTCTCTGGGGTTACCCTGTTGTCAGGAAACGACCCCGGCGCCTTCCCTGCCTTTGCGCTGAATCTCCGGGTCGGACTGGGACCGTCTGCACAATTTGAACGGACACCCAGATCGGGCATCCCGAGCCTCGCGCGGAATCGTCTTTTCGCTGTGCACTGCCCTTTTTCAGGGATGGAGGTCCTTCGCCTGGTTTTGGGGTGACAATCGGATTGAAGAGCTTCCTTCGATTGAAATCAGGCCGCTCGATCAAATCGTGTCCCCGATCGACAGCGCCAGCCGGCCGGATCTACAATGCGGCAATAAGACTGCAAACCTTTGCAATTAGCTTTGGAAGGACTCAGCCGGACGGGGTTGGCTAACGGCGCCCGGCTGGGATTAAAATCCGGGTCGACTCGCGAATGACCATGGGCGTGGGCATGTCGTCTAAGACGATGCGCCGGGAGCCCTTGGGGTTGCTGGCAGTTTCTACAATCAGGCCGACAGCTCGCTCGGCCAAGTCGGCCAAGGGTTGGCGAATCGTGGTCAGCGCAGGTTGACAGGCCGTGGCCCAAAGGCCGTCGTCGAAACCGACCAAAGAGATATCATCGGGGCAGCGCACCCCGGCGAGATGGGCGGCCTGCATGGCCCCAAAAGCGATCTCGTCGTTGGCGCAACAGATGGCCGTCGGCCGTTCGGCGCATTGGAGGATTCGTTCGAAGCCGGCCCGACCGGTCTCTGCACTGAATGATCCGGCGTGAACCCATTCTGCTTTGGGCACGGCGCCGTGTTTTTTGAGGATCTCGAGATAGCCCTCCTTGCGTTCGTGCGCGTCCCGCGAACCCGCAGGGCCCAGCAACAGCCCGATGTGTCGATGCCCCAGTTGAAGGAGAAGGCTCGCCGCCGAGCGGGCTCCGGAAAAGTTATCCACCCCCACGACCGGCATACCCAGCTCGGCCACATTCGTGTTCTCTGGCAGGGTGGACTTGGTCAAGACCAGCGGGCGGCGAAACCCCTTGAGCTCTTCAAGTTCCCTCATCCCGAGCGGCTCGCCGAGATAAATGATGCCGGAGGAATCCAGGCTCAGGTGTTGCAGGGCTTCGCGAAAACCGCCCTTTTTCGCCCGATGCATCGTGGAAATGTGCACGCCCCATCCCCGGGTCGCGGCCGCATGCAGGGTGCCGGCCAGAAAGCGGCCATAATATTCTGAAAAGAAAATGTTTTCATCCATCGGCACGACCACGGTCAGCGTGGCGTTAAGGCCCTTCCGCAGGATGCGGGCATCGCGATTGGGGGAGAACTGCTGTTTCTCGGCCAAGTCCATGATTTGTTTCCGACGGTCGACGCGGACTAAATGGGCCGTTTCCGGGCGCAGCGCCCGGGAGACGGTCGACGCGGAGACCCCGAGGCTGGCGGCGATTTGCACGATGCCCGTTTTGTCGGGGCGAAATGAACGCGAGCGTGCCATGACAACGTATGCTGTCCCAGATTACCCCTACAGCAAGCAAACGTGTGCAAAAGGTCTTTCGAAATTGGGAAGTCCCAGCCGGTGCGGCGGTCCTGGGTCTTTGAGGGTGGAGCGGACTGATCTCAGCCCGCTGGTTTGCGAATGGGCGGCCCCTTTTGGTGCGGCACCCCTTGGAGGCGATGGTCACGTTCCATCGCCTGCAAGCAGGCTCTTACAAACAGTCAGCCGCCCTTACTTCACGGCCGCGAACTCCGCCGCGATCAGCTCGCGGGTCCGGGCTTTCGCGTCGGCCAGCGGCAGCTCACCCTTGTCGATCTTCGCCAGGAAGGCTTTTTGCGCGAGGTAATCCTTGTTCACCACGCCGGCTTTGCTTTGCAGCATCCGCCACGCCTTGCGGCGCTCGACGGCGAAAAGGACCATCTGCCGGGTCACGGCATAATACTTCATCTTCCCCTCCTCCTCGGACTTGATGAAGCAGCCGAAGTTCTTGACGAAACTGCGGTGCGAGGGCTCGAACACCCGGCGGTGGATGACGTCATCCTGGGTGAGGAAGAGCAATTGGTCGTCGAGGAGGGTGAGCTTGGCGGCCTCTTCCTCCTTGATCGGCTTCACGTGCTTGCGGAAGCGGCCCTCGGTGATCGCCCAGTGGGCGACCCCGAAAACGTATTCTTCGCCGGTGCTGGCGTATTTCGTGTGCCACCAGTCGCGGTCGATGCTGGGGTTGCCTTTGAGGTCGAACGCTTCCTGGGAAGACTCGCCGCGGCGCGGGTTGAAGATGAATTCCGGCATGCCGCGCGCGTCGCGCACCAGCTTGGCCTGCTCGGCGCTCATGTTGTCGCCGACCCCGTGCTCGGGCTGACAGGTGGTGTACGCCTGGAAGAAGGCCGTGCCGCGGTACTCAAGGCCGTCGAGCATCGCCTTATAGAGCTTGGCGGAGTTCGCCATCGACACCTGCGCGACGAAGGGCGAGCCGTGGCCGCTGGTGAACGCCTCGGCGACGTTTTTCTTCTCGGTCAGTTTGCCCTGCGAGGCCACGCCGAACTGGTTCATGTCGTAGCCGCCGAGCATGGTCGAGGAGTCGGAATTCTGGCCGCCGGTGTTCGAGTACACCTGCGTATCGAGCATGAGCATTTTCACGTTCGGCCGGTTTTGCAGGATGACTTTCGACACGTTTTGGAAGCCGATGTCACCGAGGGCGCCGTCGCCGCCGATGACCCAGACTTTCGGCAGCTCGCGGATTTCGAGCTCGGTCATCAACGCGTCGTCGAGGTGGGTCAGGGTGAAGTAGTCGGCTTCGGTCGCGATCCCCGCGCTGCGGTCCAGCAGGGCGTCGGCCAGGCGCTCGGGGGAAACCGAGCGGCGCGCGTGGTTGACGATGACCGATTCAGCCATGAGCCACGAGATGGTGGCGCCATCCTGGAAGAGGGAGTTCATCCACGGGTATGGGTGGGGATTCGCCGGCGCCGTGGAGCCGTACACGGTGTTACAGCCCGTGCTGGCGCCCATCATCATGACGGACATGCCGTTCGCCCGGCGGCCATCGACGGACTGGAGCTCCTTGTGATTAAACGCGTCCTGTTCGAGCACCGCCGCGAGGCCGCCGAGCAGCTGGGCGTCGGTGATCGCGCCGTGTTTTGCTTCGTACTGGGCGATGCGCTTGGCGGTGTCGGCATCGTCCTCGCCGCCGAGGCCGACGATGACGTGCGCGTAGGTTTTGCGGAAGAGCTGGTACTCCGGCTCGCTGCGGGCCTTGAGGGCGGCGAGTTTGTCCGCCCCTTCCTTTCCGAGCCGCAGCGTTTTGGCGCGGAGGCGGTCGGCTTTCTGGTGGTAGAGCGGCCGCATGTAGGCCTCGGTCACCGAGGCGACGGAACGGAGAATGCTCTTTTCGCCGCAGCCGGCACAGGCGCCGTCGCCGGAAAGTAGCGCCTCGTAGTTTCGGCGCACCATGAGGTGATTGCGGAGCGCCGCCTCGCGGGAGCCGGCGGCATTGTTGTCGTCGTAGAGGCCGAGGAATTTCTGCGGCGTATCGGGCAACAGGCGCGAGAAGACCTGGGCGGTCGTGAGCTCGGCGTTCAGCTCCGAAGTCTCGCGCGTCATGCGCAACGCATCGTGGTCGCCGCAAACCTGGACGCATTCGCCGCAACCCTTGCAGAGGTCCGAGACATAGATGGAGAACAGGCCGCCGCCGCCGGGGGTCTTCGCCTCGAGCGAGCGGAAGATCGCGGGGACGTTGTTATAGGCGAGCGGGAGCTTCGTGATGATGTTGGTGAATTCAACTTTGGCTTGAGCCGAAATCGTCGTCAGGGCGGTGACCTCCTCGCTGATGATGGTCTTGAATGGCACGCCGGACTTGGCTTTGACCGACTCGTTCATCCGGAGACGGGCGCGTTGCTCGAGGCCTGTGATCTCCGCGCCGAAGGCCCGGCGGTCGGTGATATTGGTGACGTAATTGTTGACCGCCGTCTTGAGGACGGTGGCGACTTCCTGGGCCATGTTCGGCAGGGCGGTGTCGGGGCAGGCGGTGATGCACGCCATGCATTGGGTGCAATTTTCGGCAATGAAGACCGGGGTTTCGCGGCGGGCGACATACTTGGACTGCGTCGCGCCGGTGCC
>CAZAOI010000048.1:0-14887 GCA_964486705.1 uncultured Oleiharenicola sp.
TCAAGGAAAACGTCATCATGGGTCACTTGATTCCGGCCGGCACGGGCTGGCCGGGCTACAAGAAGCTCAAGGTCACGCTGCCGCTCGGTGGCGACATTCCGATGGAGGAAACTCCCAAGGCCACCGCCGAAGCGAGTTAGGCTCCCGATTGTAGGAGCCTGCTTGCAGGCGACATTCACTTCCAAGCCGCGGACGAAAGTCCGCGGCTTTTTCTTTTGGTGGAACGCGACCTCCGAGCGCGTTGGGCTTGGCCGGTTCGCAGGCGGAGCGACTTGACTCCAACGCGCTTCAGGCGGGCCGGCAGGATGCGTAGCGCGCATGCCCAGTAAACCTCACCCCGGTTCGCCGCCGCAATTTTCCCTCTGCCGGCCAGGGTAGGGGCGCAAACTTGCTGCGCCTTCTTTTCTTCGCGCAGCGATTCTCCCAAAACTCCGGGCACCTGAATCTAGGCGATTTTTAGCCAAGCGAGAAGTCGGCTTTCCCGCCATAGTGGTGGCTGGGATTTTTCCATGAGCAGCTCACCCTCAGCCGGGATCATGCAATTGAACGCACCTTCCGCTCACGAAAGAAGTGAACTGAAAGGTGGAACCCGGCCTCCGGACGGGTTGGCTCGATGCGCGCAGAAGAAAACGCGTCCGGAGGCCGCGTTCCACCAAAACCAACTGCATCGATCCGGCTCAGGCTTGATTGGACTGACCAAAACCGCATTCGGTTTTGGAGCTGGCTGCAGACACCGCCTCAGATCTGCCACCTTGCCACGAATTGCCGTCCTGTTCGTTTCGATCCTCGCGGTGACCGCGTTCGCTGCTCCGTCCGCTCCGACGAATCTCGCTGCAACCAGCGTCAAAGCCACCTCCTTCACCCTGACGTGGGCCGCGTCCACCGGCGGCACGGGTGGAATCGCCGCTTACGACGTCTATAAGAACGGCGTGCTGCTTGGCTCCACCGGTACCACCCGCACCTTGGCGGTCTCCGGCCTCTCGCCGACCGCTACGTACACCATGACGGTCGTCGCGCGCGACGCGGCGAACTATTTCTCGCCCACCAGTGCCGCGCTCGCCGTCACCACCCCCGCTGACACCACCCCACCATCTAAGCCGTCTAATCTGGCGGCGGCGGGTATCTCGACCACCACGTGCACGCTCACTTGGACCGGCTCGACCGACGATGTCGGCGTGACGAGATACAACGTTTATCGCGCCAGCACCCTCGTTGGCTCGACCGGCGCGACCAGCTTGAATCTCACCGGTCTCACCCCTGACACCGCGAACAATCTGACGGTTCGCGCGACCGACGCCGCGGGAAATCTCTCCGCCGCGAGCGTGGCCCTCGCCGTCCAGACCTTGGCCAATCCGCCCTCGGTCCCGACGGGTCTCGCCGCCACCACGCTCAAAGCTATTTCCTTCACGCTCACTTGGACCGCCTCCACTGGCGGCACGGGCGGGATCGCCGGCTACGACATTTTTCAGAACGGCGCCTTGCTGGGCTCGACCACCACCGCCCGCACGTTTGCCGTCGCTGGTCTTTCGCCGACGACGACCTACAACATGACCGTGACCGCGCGCGATACCGCGGGCCGAGTCTCGGCGCCGAGCGCCGGGCTCGCGGTCACGACTCCTGCCGACACCACGCCTCCGACGAAACCATCCGCTTTGACGGTGTCGGCGAATACGACCACAACGACTTCCTGCGCCTTGACCTGGACCGGCTCGACCGACGACGTGGGTGTCACTGGCTACAACATCTATCGCAATGGCGCCCTTGTCGGTTCAACCACGACCACCCTCGCTTTCGACGTCACCGGCCTCACTCCGGACACGAACAACAATCTGACGGTTCGGGCGACGGACGCCGCGGGGAATCTCTCCGCGGCGAGCGTGGCGCTCGCCGTCCAGACGCTGGCCTTGCCGCCCTCGGTGCCGACCGGTCTCGTTGCCACCAATCTCAAGCCCGCCTCCTTCAAACTCACTTGGACCGCTTCCACTGGCGGCAAGGGTGGGATTGTTGGCTACGACGTTTACCTCAACGGCATGCTCGTCGGCTCGCCAGCCACGCGCTCTCTCGCCCTCACGGGTCTCACGCCGAAGACCGCTTACTCAATGACAGTCGTCTCGCGCGACACTGCCGGCAACGTCTCGGGCCCGAGCGCCGCGCTCATCGTGACCACGCCGGCCGACACCGCCAAACCCACGGTGCCGAAGGGCCTTAGCGCAGCGGATGTCACCCCCTCGTCCTTTAACTTCATCTGGACGCCTTCGAACGACAACGTCGGCGTCACGGGCTACGAAGTGTATCGCAACACCGTGCTCATCGGGACCACGCCCGCCACGTCATTCGCGGTCTCCGGTTTGCCTCCCTCGACCATCTCCTCGATGCGCGTCAAGGCGTCGGACGCCGCCGGCAACGTGTCGGCCTTCAGCGCGATCCTTTCGGTCACCACCAGCGCCCCGCCGAATATCCTGCCGGCCGTCGAGTTGACTGCTCCAGTCGACGGGGCGATTTTCACGCTCCCGTTCAGCCTCACACTCTTCGCCACCGCGACCGACAGCGACGGCACGATCGCCAAGGTCGAGTTCTTTGACAACGGCGTGCTCCTTGGCGAAACCACCGCGTCCGTCTTTGGCCAGCCAGAAATCTGGCTCTTGTCCCTCAGCTCTCAGCTCCCTGCTGGTAATCACTCTCTCACCGCCCGCGCCACGGACAATCGCAACGCCACCACCGACTCCGCACCCGTGGCGATCACGGCCAACAATCCGAATTCGTCTCCCGCGATCATCCTTACTTCGCCCGCGAACGGAACCAGCACGACCGCTCCCGGCTTCCTCACGCTCAGCGCGGAGGCCACCGACAGCGACGGTACGATCACCAAGGTTGATTTCTACGAAGGCAGCAACTTCCTCGGCGAGGTCACCACGCCTTCGACGGCGCCGGCCACTTTCACTTTTCCGCTGACGCTGTTTTCCACTGGCACCTACACAATTACCGCGGTGGCCACGGATAATTCCGGCACGGCGACACCCTCGACGGCTATCGTGGTCACTGTGCAGTCCGGCGCCGCTGCGCTGCCCTTCGTGGCCAATTTCGAAACCACCGAAGGCTACCGCCCGGGCCCGTTGCTCGGACAACTCAGTTGGTTCGCCACCGGCGGAGTGAGCGTCGCTCCGTCCTCCACGTCCGGCAGCCTGCAGGAACTCTCCATTTCCGCCGCCCAACCCACGGACATTTACTCCCACGATTTTTCCGCGCCGGGCGTTTCCCCGGTGTTTGTGGATTTTTCAGCCCGCCCGGTGGCAGGAGCCGATCCGGCCACTGCCGTGATGTTCAGTACGCCCGCCGCGCAAGTCGCACTTGTGGGCTCGGGCTCCTTGGCGCAGCTTTGGATTTTCGGCGGCGGGGTAGGGTGGTACGCCACCAGCCAGACCGTTGTGACCGATGCCAGCGGCCACACCGTCGCGTGGCTCCGGTTGACCACGCGCGAGGACTACGCCACGAAGAAATGGGATCTCTACCACAACGGCCAGCTGGTCGCGGCCGATGTAGGCTTCGCCGATCCGGTCGCCACGTCCCTGACGGATTTCAGCGTCAACGGCCACGCCGCGACGACATCCGCCTTCGACTCATTCTACGCGGGATCGGAAAACCCCCTGTTCGTCGACGCGAACCACAACGGCCTCGATGACACGTGGGAGACCGCCCACGGCCTCGCCCTCACCACCGACAACCGCGAGCTCTCGCCCACCGGCAACGGCGTCACCGTTCTGCAAGCCTACCTCGCCGGCACCGACCCGAATGACTTCTTCAACGGCGCGACGCCCACGCTTACGCTTGTCAGCGGCGACAACCAGACCGGCGGCGCCGGCCAGTTCAACGCCCAGCCCTTCGTCATCCTAGTCAAGAACGCCGCCGGCACGGCCCCACTGGCCAACGCTCCGGTGACCTTCACCGTGCAAACTGGCGGCGGGCAACTCGCGTTGACCAACCTCGGCACGCCCACACTCGCCCGCACGCTGAATCTGACGACCGACGCGGCTGGCACCGCGCAAGTATCTTTCCAGCAACCTGCCGCGGCGAATGTCGCGAGCACGATCCAAGTCGTGGCCGGCACCGCCCAGGTCAGCTTCACCTCCACCAGCGCGTTGACGGATTCCGATGGCAACGGCCTCCCTGATGCCTGGGAGATGCAAGTCTTCGGGCAAATTGGAGTTATCCCGAGTGCCGATTCCGACGGCGACCAGCTCACCAATCTGCAGGAATTCACATTGGGGACCGATCCCAATTTGGAGGACTCGGACGGCGACGGGGTAAAAGACGGGCTTGAGGTCAGTCTTGGTATGAATCCGCTGGTGGCCGATGCGGCGACACTGCCCGGCAAGATCGGTGGCTTGAGACTATTGCTTAGAGCCGGTGCCGGCACGACGACGGATGGCAATGGGAATGTCAGTCTTTGGGCGGATCAAAGCGGGCTGGCGAACAACGCCACTCAGGCAACAATTTCTTCGCGGCCCACAGTGGTGGCAAATGCGCTAAACGGACAGCCTGTGATACGCTTTGATGGCAACGGTCGGTGGTACAACCTGCCGAATCTGATGAGCGGGGCGGCTCAAGGGGAAATGTTTGTGGTCCTGAAGGCCGGCGTTGTCCCTTCGGACCGCTCACGAATACCGTGGAGCTTGGGTGGCAGTTTTGGTTCGGCTTATCCCGCAGGCAGCACGCTCTATGACGACTTTGGCAGCACCTCGCAGTGGACGCTCGGAGTACCCGGTCAGAACATAACGGCATACCACCTTTACAATGCCACCAGCCGTCTGAACGAATGGATCGCGCGGATCAACGGGCTGACTTTATTTCAAAGCTCCACCAACACGGTGTCGTTTCGGAGCGACCCAATGCTGGGTCGAACCCCGCAGTTTGCGAACAACTATTTTTTCGATGGCGATATTGCCGAGATGATCGTGTATGATTCTGTGTTGAGCAACGCCCTGAGGGAGGCGGTGAATTTGTATCTCGTCAAAAAATACGCTCTCTCCGTTACGCCACCGGCGGTGACAGGGTTGACCGCCAATGCTATCGGTGCAACGCAGAGCCGTCTCTCCTGGATTTCGACCTCACAGTTCGATCAGGTGATTTATGAAATCGAACGAAAGACGGGTGCCGGTGCTTATGCCAAAATTGGGGAAACGTCCGGGACCAGCTACTCTGATCCGAGCCTGAGTCCACTCACAACTTACACTTATCGCGTGCGCGTGCGGATGTTGCAGACAGCAGGAGGTTATAGCAATGATGCCACCGTCATGACCTTTGCCGCGGGCGCGGCAAGCCTGCCGGTTTCCGGAATTCGGCTTTGGCTTGAAGCGGATCAGGGTGCGCTAGGAGTAGGATCACTGAGTACTTGGTATGACCAAAGCGGTCTGGGAAACAATGCGGTACAGGCGCAAGCGCCGTATGCTCCGCAGGTGGTGACCGGGGCGATCAACGGGCAACCGGTGGTGCGCTTCAACGGCACGAGCAGCTATTTGAACCTGCCGCAGTTCATGGGTGGGGTGCCCTCAGGAGAACTCTTTATCGTGATGAAGAGTTCGGCTTCAGCCGGGCAAGACTATGGGATCATTGGGAGTCTTGGGGTGAGTGACAGCATTTTTCCAACGTCCTCCTACTATCCGACCAGTGCTGGCCAAATCCGAGAGGCGTTTGGCACGACCACCCCCTATGCATTCTCCGCCAACGGCGTGGATTTGAGGCAGCCCCGACTTTATAGTGTCAGTGCCGCGAACAATGCGTGGACGGCTACTTTGGACGGCAGCGTGTTATTCTCCACTGGGGTTAATGCCACCAATTTCGCGAATGGATCACAAACGCCGCTGCTGGGCGCGGCCCGCAATAGCTACTATGGTGGCTCTGGTCCCGTTTCCTTTTTCGCCGGCGATGTGGCCGAGATCATCATCTACGATCATGCGCTGAGTGCCGGCGAGCGCCAGGCCGTGGGCAGTTATCTGACGAACAAATACGCGCTTGGTATTGCCCCGGCCGCGGCGCCAACAAACTTGGGGGCGATCGTGCTTTCGCCGACGAAAGTCTCCTTGAGTTGGACGGGGAGTTCCGGGAGCCAGTTTGTAGTCGAGCGCTCCGTTGATGGTGGCGCGATCTGGCAGACGGTCGTTTCGTTGAGTGGGCAAACTAGCTACACGGACACAGGGTTGTCCGGTTCGACGACTTATAGTTACCGCCTCAAGGCCGCCAATTTTGGCGGAGCCTCCGGTTATGCGACTGCCGTCGCGGTCACGACGCTGCCGGTTGGCTCGACAACTGAATTGCCGCAAACTGGCATGAAGCTCTGGCTCCGGCCTGAGACCTTGGTCCAGGCCGGCGGTGGCCTTTCCTTGTGGTTGGACCAAAGTGGCCTCGGCAACGATGGCGTGCAAACTCAGTCCAGCAACGCTCCGCAGGTGGTGACCGGGGCGATCAACGGGCAACCGGTGGTGCGCTTCAACGGCACGAGCAGCTATTTGAACCTGCCGCAGTTCATGGGTGGGGTGCCCTCAGGAGAACTCTTTATCGTGATGAAGAGTTCGGCTTCAGCCGGGCAAGACTATGGGATCATTGGGAGTCTTGGGGTGAGTGACAGCATTTTTCCAACGTCCTCCTACTATCCGACCAGTGCTGGCCAAATCCGAGAGGCGTTTGGCACGACCACCCCCTATGCATTCTCCGCCAACGGCGTGGATTTGAGGCAGCCCCGACTTTATAGTGTCAGTGCCGCGAACAATGCGTGGACGGCTACTTTGGACGGCAGCGTGTTATTCTCCACTGGGGTTAATGCCACCAATTTCGCGAATGGATCACAAACGCCGCTGCTGGGCGCGGCCCGCAATAGCTACTATGGTGGCTCTGGTCCCGTTTCCTTTTTCGCCGGCGATGTGGCCGAGATCATCATCTACGATCATGCGCTGAGTGCTTGGGACCGTGAAATCGTGGGAGCGTATCTTAATCGAAAATACGCGATCACTTCTCCAAGCACCTTTGATCAACTTCAAGATTTGAACATGGATGGGATTCCAGACGGCGTTGGTCGGCTAATGGGAATTGATCCCACCAATCTGGATGTCGATGGCGACGGGATTCCCAATTGGGTCGAAATCGCCAACGGGACCAATCCATTCGATCCGGACACCGACCATGATGGAGTGCCGGATGGGCTCGATGCGTTTCCCCTGGACCCCTTGCGTTGGGATTTGGCCGGCACTGCGCCGATGTTGTCCATCATCAGTGGAAACGGTCAGGTCACACAAGCTGGTCAGTTCGACGCCCAGGCTCTGCGCGTCTCGGTCAAGAACAGCGCCGGGACGACCCCATTGATCAATGTTCCGGTCACGATTGCGGTTCAAAACGGCGGTGGCCTTCTTGCTTTAACCGACATCGGAGGGCCGGTTGTTTCCTCCACTTTGAACCTACTCACCGATGCCAACGGCCAGGTCCAGGCATTCTATCAGCAGCCAGATAGTTCATATGTGCAAAGCGTCATTCGAATCACCGCGGGGACAGGCACGGCGACCTTTACTTCCCTTAGCACTCGTTTGGGCGACATCGATGGCAATCAGCTTCCTGACGCGTGGGAGATTCAACACTTCAGTCAAATTGGCACTGACCCCAACGCCGACCCCGATGGCGACGGCTTGACCAATCTCCAGGAATTCCAACAAGGCTCCGACCCGTTCGATTTCTATAACGCCACGGCCCCGGTGCTGCAGATTGTAAGTGGAAACAATCAGAATGGTTCGGCCGGCCAGTTCAATGCCCAACCGTTTGTCATTTCCCTTAAGAACGTGGCGGGCACGGCTCCTTTGGCCAACGCCCCCGTCTTGTTCGAGGTTCTGACTGAGGGAGGCCGGCTCACTCAAAGTCTCACCGGCACCCCCGCTCTTTCGACTTCACTCACCCTCATGACCGATTCGAACGGCCGGGTCCAAGTGTACTATCAACAGCCGTCCATCGCTAATTTGGCGAGCACGATCCGCGTCAAGGCCGGGCTTTCTGAAAGCCAAGTTCAGACATCGGATTTTACGGCAGGCAACAGTCCGACCGATTCCGACCTCAACGGCCTTCCCGATGCGTGGGAAATTCAATATTTCGGAGCCATCGGCATTGATCCCGATGCCGATCCCGACGGCGATCGTGTGACCAACCTCAATGAACTCCTGACCGGTCGCAATCCGACCAAGGTCGAAATTCCTGACACCACCGGCTCGGTAAATCTCCGCGTGTTTTCACCCAGTCGCTGAATCTACTCTCAATGGAGCATCCATTCTCTTCCTTCCTGTTTCTCTGCGGTCTCTCGGCGACAACTATTCCCGGCGCGTCGTTCGCAGCAGGAACCTGCCCCCTCCTTGGTGGGGCCCCGCAGTCCGCCAAAAGCGTTCAATTTAATTCGGATTCGTTTGACGCGGGCTTGATCGGATTTGGCGAGTTCATGAATGTAAGCAATCCGCCGAGACGGTATCGGACCCGAACCGTTAAGGGTGACAATACGTACCATATCTTTGCGACCAATGATTGTAGCTCGGCAATTGTCGGAGATTACGCGGGGGTGTATGACTTGACCTGCCAATACGATGCTCGCACCGGGGCTTTCAGCAGTGTCGACAATTCTTATCTCGACTATTTTCTCAATCCGGGTCCTCAGCGAATCTACGCTTCCTGTTCTGAAATTCTCGGTACGATAACGTCGCCAACCACTGCTGAAAACGTGTTAGGGGATGGGACCTGCGAGCCTAATCGCTGGGTTTTTGGCTTGTCGGATTATCGGGCCGTTTCCGCAACGGGCACGGTCACCACGGCGTTGACGGACGAAGATACGGAAGACGACGCGAAGGCGCGCGCGGTAAAAATGAAGGGCAGTAGCTCTACCGCTTACCGCACGACACGCACCGGGCTTGGCTTCAGCGAGTGCGATGTTCACTTCAAGGCGACATTCATAGTCGATTGCCCCGGCGACTACGATGTTCACCTCGGCTATTCGATAAAGCCACACGGCGCTGCCGGTCCCGTCACGACCGAGACTGTGATCACGCGACGGCGCCTGGAATCAGGCGAACGTATCGTCGAGGGCGACGTCAAAGTCGATCGGAAGGACACCGACTACACGCTCGTTAGTGTCACGCTGGAGAAGCCCGACTGTGGCGATCGGCCCCCCGGGCACCCGGAAATCACCGTGCATAGCGTAAGAGGTGGATTTAGCCTCGGTCGCGCTTCATCGGGTCTCAACGCTGGCGAACTGCGGCTCGATGCTGAGACCATCACCGCGGCGCTGTATGCGCCCGCAGCCCTCACCGCAGTCACCGCCGGGGCTGGCAGCGTGGAGATCGTCCGCGATCCCGGCGGCGCCCTCCGGCAGTTGAAAGCCCCGCAAACTTTCGCAGACATCGTCACCCTCGACGCTTCATCGTACGAAGTGCGCTTCTACACTCCTGCCGATATGGGCTTGCCGGACGCCGCGACCAAGATCTATGCCGTCAGCGGCACGCCCTTTGTCACCTACAAATTTGCGAATCCCGATTTCAGTGGCGCCACCCGGTTGAGGATCACGGAAACCCGTGGCAGCATTGTCCGCGTCAATGAATACTCCTACGATTCCGCTGCCAGCACCTTGATGCTCAGCAGCGGAAACGGTTTGCGTCGGGAGGCCTTGGCCATCGCCGTCGCCGGCACCGACACCACCAAGACGACAACCATTCGCGATGGGGGCAACGCCGTCGTCAGCAAGTCCAGCAAGACTTACCACGCTTACCCTTGGGGCGAGGAACTGGTCCAAGAGGTGCTCGACCCCGACGGTGCTGCTCTCACCACGAGTTACGTTTTCTATTCGGATACGGTGAATGACGGCGGTGCCTACGGCCACCTCAAGCAGCGCACCAACGCCGATAGTTCTTGGGAGCGCCGCACCTACGATAGTACCGGCCAACCCCTCAAAACCATCCGTCCGTTTCTCAACGCGTCGGCCACCGCCGCCGAGAGTCTCTGCCGGGTCACTGAAAACAGTTACAGCACGCTGCCTGACGCCGATGGCGATGGCACCGTCGAACAGCTCACGACGACGGTGGAAAGCACCCTCGGCCAGGAAACCGGCCGCTCCTACCGCCTCGACTGGTCCAAGCCAGTTCCCTTGGGCCCGGATGCCTGTAACCGCCGCACTGACATCCACTGCGTGACTGCCGGCGCGGCGCGGACTGACGCCGCCAATCTCGTCACAGAAACGCTCATCTATACGGCCGACCCGTACATCGGTCGAACCCGCCGCGTGATCAATCCCGACGGCACCGCGACTCTCACCAGCTACAGCGTGGACGCCAGCGGTCAGCAGACGGGCATCGCCAAGACTGGTGCGCCCAACGCGACCCAGGACGACATCGTCTCGGGCACGCGCACCACCACCTTCACCAGCGCTCAAGGCCAAGTCACCGGCGAATCCATCACCGACATCGCCAGCACGAACCTGCTGACCTCGTGGGCCGCCACCCAGTTCGACACGCTCGGCCGGCCCACCCGCTTCGACTACACCGACGGTACTTACGCGACTCGCGACTACACTTGCTGCGGCCTGTCATCGTCCCGCGATCGCGCCGGGATCACCACAACTTACCTCTACGATGATCTCGGCCGGGAGGCTACTGTCACGAGCAACGGGCTTACCACCCACACCACTTATGATGCCGATAGCCGGGTGAAGGCCGTCTCCCGCATCGGTTCCGACAACAACACGATGCTTCAGTCGTCTCTTACCTACGATTTTGCCGGTCGTCTCACCGAGAGCCGGGATGCCCTCAACCGGTTGACTGCGACCAATGAGGTCTTCGATGCTCCGACCGGCCAGACCACCCGTACCACGACCACACCCAGTGGGACGAGCGTTGAGGTTCGCGCCCGCGACGGTTCGCCTCTCAGTGTAAGCGGCACCGCTGCGGCTCCGCGCTCTTATGACTACGGCGTGGATGCCGACGGCCTCTATACCAAACAGACCCTGATCGGCGACAGTGGCTCGACCACCGAATGGACTAAATCCTACACCGATTTCGCCGGTCGCTCCTATAAGACCGTCTATGCGGACAACGCCTCGGCCCAGTCCTACTTCAGCACCGTCGGCCAGTTCGTCCGCCAGGTCGATCCCGACGGCATCACCACGCTCTTCGCTTACAACGCCCGGGGTGAGCAGGAAACCACCGCTCTCGATGTGAACGCCAACGGGCTCATCGATTTCGACGGCATCGATCGTATCACCAAGACCACCAGCATCGTCGCCACCAAAACAGTGGCCGCCACCACTTACACCGTCCAGCGCACCACGACGCAAGTGTGGGAGACCGACGGGCAGAACACCCCGACCACCGTTTCCATCTCCGAGCAAAGCCCCGACGGCTTGCACTCCTGGCAGACTTTGCGCGGCTTGTCCTCAAACACCGTGACGACGCTCGACGGCGCGGGCGGTCGCTCCGTCACTTCCACCGGCCCCGACGGGGTGAAAAACATTCAGGTCTACGCTGGCGGCCAACTGGCCTCCGCCACCGTCAAGACGGCCGCCGATGTGCAGCTCGCGGCCGCCATTTACGGCTACGATCCGCATCACCGCCTGCAAAGCATCACGGACGCTCGCGCCGGCACGACGACTTACTCGTATAACGCCGACGATCAGATCCACACTGTCATCACGGCCGACCCCGACATCTCCCGCTCCGACGATGGCTACGACCCGCAGACGACAACCTATGCCTATGACGCTACTGGCCGAGTCGCCACGGTCACCCAGCCCGATGGCGGGGTGGTTAACACCACGTATTACCCTACCGGTGCGGTGAAGCGCACCTGGGGCAGCCGCACCTATCTCACCGAATACAGCTACGACCTCCAGGGCCGCGTCCAGACTCTGACCACCTGGCAGGATGTCGCGGGCAATGCCGGCAAGGCTATCACCGCTTGGAATTATTCGCCCGATCGCGGTCTCCTGCTCAACAAACGCTACGCCGACAACACCGGCCCCAGCTACACCTATTGGCCTTCCGGCCGGCTCCACACCCGCACGTGGGCGCGCGGCCTCGTCACGACCTACGTCTATTCCGCCGGTGGGGACCTTGGTTCGATCGGTTACAGCGACGCCACACCGGCGGTCAGCCTGAGTTATGATCGCTCCGGCCGTCCCCAAACGACGGCGGACGCCGCGGGCACCCGCACCCTGAGTTACGATGCCTCCGGACACCTCAAGGATGAGGATTATACCGCCGGCCTCCTGAACACCCTTGGCGTCCACCGGACATTCGACTCTCTCACCCGCCTCGCCAACGTCTCCGTGTTCTCTGCGTCCTCCGCGTTTAATCCGGTTGCCTACTCCTACGATGCCGCCTCGCGCCTGGACACCGTCACCGCAGGCACGAACACCGCCACCTATGGCTACGTGCCCAACTCCTCTCTAGTCCAGACGATCACCTTCGCGCAAGGCGGTACGTCGCGCCTCACGACCACGAAGTCCTATGACAATCTGAATCGGCTCAGTTCGACTTCGAACACTCCCTCCGCATCATCCGCGGTTTCCGTCGACTACGACTACAACGCCGCCAATCAGCGCACGAAAGCCACGCGCGAAGACAACGCTCACTGGAACTACGGCTACGACGCTCTCGGCCAGGTGACCACCGGCCAAAAGTTCGATGCGTCCGACGGCGGTTTGCCCGGCTCCGACTTCGCCTGGACCTACGACGACATCGGCAACCGCAAAACCGCCACGACCAATTCGCAGATCTCCCGTTTCACCCCCAACATCCTCAACGAATACTCCATCCGCTCGGTCCCGGGATCGGTGGACGTCACCGGGGCGGCCGCGGCCTCCGCGACGGTGACAGTAGCATTGAACAACGGCGCCCCGCAGGCGACCGCGCGCGGCGGGGAATTGTTCTTCAAACAACTCACCGTGGACAACGGATCCGCGGCCCAGAACCCGGCGATCGAGATCACCGGGGTGAAGAATGGGGTCGGAGCCAATGGCGAGGATGCCGTGACGGAAGTGACCAAGGCGGCCTTCGTGCCGCAGAGCCCCGAAAGGTTCACCCACGATGCCGACGGCAATCTCACCGATGACGCTCGTTGGCACTACACCTGGGACGCCGAGAACCGTCTGATCGCCATGGAGACCGCAACCGGGGCCTACGCCCCGATCGGCCCGCTCCCGGCGACCGCCAGTCGGAAGCTGGAATTCGCCTACGACGCCCAAGGCCGCCGGGTTTCGAGAAATGTGTATAGTTGGACCGGCAATGCGTGGCTACTTGCCAGGTCTACTCACTTCCTTTACGATGGCTGGAATCTCCTCGCCGACTTGAACGCACTCAACAGCAACGCGGTCGTCTGTACTTATGCATGGGGCCTGGATCTTTCCGGCTCGCTCCAAGGCGCCGGTGGCGTCGGAGGATTGCTTCTCTCAACGCTCAGCTCTCAGCTCTCAACTCATGCCGCTGCTTACGACGGGAACGGCAACGCGATTGGATTAGTGGACATGGCCACCGGAATAAAGTCCGCCACCTACGACTACAACGCCTTCGGTGAAACCATCCAGAGCGACGGTGTGGCCGCAGTATCGAATCACTTCCGCTTCAGCACAAAATACACGGACGATGAAACTGGGCAGCTCTATTACGGCTTCAGATACTACAATCCTAGTACCGGGCGTTGGCTATCTAGAGACCCGCTCGAGGAAGAGGGTGGCGTGAACCTTTATGGGTTTGTCGGGAATGATCCGGTCAGCAATGTCGATGTGCTCGGACTTGCGGGCTTCTTTTTTGATGGCACGGGCAATCTTGAGCGTGATCGAACAAACGTTAGTATTCTGCGGGATGTTTATGATGGATTCGCGCGCTACTATCCTGGTGTAGGTAGCAGTTTTGGCACGCGCGCTTTGGGCGGCTTGACCGGTGCCGGTGGCAGCAATCGGTTGGAAGCTGCCTATCGCGACTTTATCCGGGCAGTCGATTCGGGCGACCGCTACGTGGACATTGTCGGCTTCAGCCGTGGCGCGGCACTGGCGCGTGAGTTCGCCAATCTGCTCAACGAGCGCGGCTACGATCCGTCCTACGGGGGCAACCTGAAGTACAAGCTGCGGGCCGGCACGAGCAAGCCACCCGGCGAATGCGAGTTCGTCATCCGCTTTGTCGGGTTGTTCGACACCGTCGGCTCGTTCGGTGTGCCGGGTAATAACACCAATATTGGCATCCGGGTGGATCTGCCTGGCGCCGTGGGCAACGCCGCCCAGGCGACCGCGCAGAATGAGCGGCGGCTCCTTTTTCCGTTGACCCCGCTCGGAGATCGCGAGGGTTTTGGCGAGCAAGGCTTCCCGGGCGATCATTCGGATATTGGGCGTGGGCATCGCCAAGATAATAATGATCTCAGCCGCGCGCCGTTGGAATATATCTGGAGCCAGGGCAAAGCTGCGGGTGTGCCATTCCGCAATCTGCCGCAATACACGCCGACCGGGAACACCACGCCCCATGATCTCAGCCGGAAGTTCCCGCACAACCTCTTCCCCAAGCGCCCTCGCTGACTCCCATGAAAATTGCTACGCTTGCCACCTTTGTGCTCGGGTTTGGATTGTCCGGCTGCCAGATGATCGCCCGCAATTATTACTATCAGGTCGTCGTTGTGAATCTCAGTAGCGCGGAAATCGACAAAAACCGTGTGATTGATAGCTCAGGGGAACACAATTATGGCAGTGGCTACCTTGGGCCGTCTGGCTACAAAGGCAATGCCGGCCCCATGGAGACACCCCCCAACGACGTGTTCATGGTGCGCTGGAAGGACGCGCAAGGACAGGCGCATGAGCAGAAGTTTGATCTGCGCGAACGGGTGAAGCGCAACTTCA
>CAZAOI010000049.1:0-14713 GCA_964486705.1 uncultured Oleiharenicola sp.
GCGTTCGGCAAGCTGTATCACGGCGCGTTCGAGAAGGCCTACGTGGGCCGCGCCCATCGCGAGCCCGAGGATCGTGGTCTCGTCGAGGAGGGTGTCAAAACAGCGGTGGGCCCCGAATTTTTTCTGCAAGCCCTGCGTGACACCGTAGACGCCGCCCTTCCGGCCCACGTCCTCGCCGAAGAGGTTGATCTCGGGAAACCGCAGCATCTCGTCCGCGAGCGCCGAGTTGAGGTGCGTGCAGAGGGTGCGCTTGAGGGGCGTGGTGACATTTTCCGGCAGCGGGCTTCCGAAGAACTCGAGGCGGGCTTCGGCGCTCGCCTGCGTCCGTTCCACCGCGCGAATCGCCGCCTCGTTAACAGGCGCGAGCGGACGGACGATCTCGGCGGCGCTCGTTAGCTTCGGCCGGCGCACGACCTCGGCGCAGGCGGCGTCGACGCGCGCCTGCACGTCACGCACGATCCCCTGCAACGTCGCCGGAGTCGCGGCGGCGAGCTGGATCAGCCGGCGGGCGTTGGCGAGCAACGGATCGCGCGCCTCGACGGCCTCAATTTCCTCAACCGGACGGTAGGACGTCTCGACGTCCGTGCCCGCGTGGCCCCACAGCCGAACCGTATGCAGGTGCAGGAAGACCGGCCGGCGCGTCTCGCGGCAGTGCGCGATCGCCGCCGCGGCCGGGTCCCAAATCTCATCCATTGTGCCGGACAACTCGACGTAGGCCAGGTGGGGCCGCGCGCTAAAGTTGTCGCGGATCCAATCAGGCGGCGTTTCGACCGAAATGCCGATGCCGTTGTCTTCGCAAAGAAAAACAACCGGGGCCTCACCGCCGCGCCGCACCGCATAGCGCGCGGAATTGATGCCCGCCAGGGCGGTCGCATGGTTCGCCGACGCGTCGCCGAAGGAACAGAGCACGACCGAGTCGGCGGCCAACCCGTTGGCGAGGCCGAGCCGGTGCGCGCGGCGCAGCGCGTAGGCCAGGCCGTAAGCCTTGGGCAAATGCGAGGCGATCGTGCTGGTCTGCGGCGGCACCCAGAGCGGGCGGCTGCCCCAGACCTTGTGCCGGCCACCGGAGATCGGGTCGTCCGCCGAGGCGCAGAACGACCGCACCATGTCGAGAATCGGATCGCTGCCCGGCAGCTGACGCGCCCGCGCGTTCATCAAGCCGCCGGAGCGGTAGTGCAGAAAACACGGATCATCGAGGCGCAGCAAAGCGCCGATGACGGCATTTTGCTCATGCCCGGCCGAGGAGATGGTGTAGTAGGATTGGTTCGTCTTGCGCAGCTCGCGGGCCGCGACGTCGAGCAGCCGGCTGGCCACCTGGTCCTCGAACAACGCCAAAGCGCGACGGCCGGTCAGCGAGGTTGTCGCGGTCAACGGGTCCGCGCCCGACCGCACTGCCGTCGGGGCCGGCGCAGACGCCAAGTAGGCGTCCAAGTTGCCTTGGACGATTTCAACACGCGTCTTGGCCATGAGGGAGACCCGAGCAAAGGCGGGCGGCGCCCCAAGGGCAAGTCGCGAGGCGCGGCTATTTCAACAGCCAGTTCGTCAGCGGTCCCGGATAAAAACCCAGCACCACGGTGGCGAGGCCGAGCGCACCCAGAATGATCGCGCCGTACCACGTCACCGCCGAGGGCGCGGGCCGGGCGGCCGGAACGTCCGCGACCACCACCACGGGCTCAAAGAACGCCGCCTTGATCCAGCCGAAATAATAGTAGATCGACAGCACCACGCCGGCAACCGCCACCGCCAGCAGCCCGTAGAGATGGGCCTGGAAGGCGGCGATAAAGAGGAGGAGCTTGCCCATGAACCCGGCGAGCGGCGGGATGCCCGCGAGGGAGCCGACGCCGACCGCGAGCACGGCGCCGAGAAAGGGGCGCTCTTTGGCGAGATGTTGATAGTGTTCGAGCTCCTGGTCGGCATCATCCGCGCCGGCCAGATGCGCCATGACGCCGAACACCGCCATCGAGGCCAGCAGATAGGTGAACAAATAGAACCAAACCGCGCCCACCGCCCAGTCGACGCTCAAGGACGCCACGACACCCATCAACAGGTACCCCGCATGCGACACCCCCGAGAGGCCCATCAGTCGCTTGGTGTTGCGCTGGGTCAGGGCCGAGAGATTCCCCACGAGAATCGTCGCCGCCGCCATCAGCGACAGCACCGGCACCAGCACGCCGGCGAGCGGGGCAAAAACATCACGCACCAAGGTCAGCAGTACGCCAAAGCCCGCGGCCTTGGATGACACCGCGAGAAACGCGGTGACCGGGGTCGGGGCCCCTTGATAGACATCAGGAATCCAGATGTGGAAGGGAAACGCACCGATCTTGAAAGCCACGCCGCCGAGCACGAGCAGCGCGCCGGCCAGACCGAGGAAGTTGTCCGGGTGCTGCCGGAGAAAGTCCGCCACCACGGCGAACTCGAACCCCGTGTGCACCTCGCCTGCGAGCGTCACCTTGCCGACCGCGCCGTACAGGAGGACGATGCCAAACAGCATGATCGCCGAGCTGAGCGCACCGAGCACGAGATACTTCAGGCCGGCCTCAAGCGTCAGCGCGCTGTCCCGGAAATAGCTGACCAGAATGTAGAACCCGATGGTCACCGTCTCGAGCGCCACGAAGAACATCACGAAGTGGTTGCTCTGCACGAGCAGCATCATCGCCGCGGTTACCACCATCACGACGTGATAGAACTCGACGCGCGGCGCCCGCGAACGCGGCAGGCAGACAGTCCCAAGAAAACACACGAGCAACGAAGCCAGCAGGAAAAACACGCGCCCAACATGCCCTCCGAAACTGTGCCGCAACAGCCCGCCAAACGTGCTGTCGCCTTCATAGCCCGAATACAGTCCCCAGAGCAAAATCGCGAAAATCGTCGCCTGCGTGGCGAGGGCAAAGAGCGGAATGAAGCGGTGCTCCTTCTTCGGCAGAATGATCTCCAGGCCCAACAGCGCCAGCGCGCTGCAGCCGAGCAGCAACTCGGGCGCAATGGCCCACCAATCGTTGGTCGCGGCAATTTTCTGGAGCAGTTCGGTCGTCATGGCGGCGAAAGATCAGCGATGAAGGGTCGAGGGGGCGACCGCCACCCCGGCCGGGCGGCTGAGCGCCTGATCAACCGGTTGCGACAACGCCCGCGGATAGAAACCAAAAAACAGCAGCGCCGTCAGAAGAAGGAGCGCGGGCAGGCGCTCACCCCAGCTAAGGTCCACCGGCGGGTGCTGGGCCATGACGCGCTGCAAAGGCTCGCTCGGGGTGCCGAAGAAAACCCGGGCAGCAGCGCGCAGACCGTAGACGGCGGAGATCACGACTCCCGCCACCGCGACGGCGGTGATCGCGGGGGAAAATTTCCACAGCGCCACAAAGACAGTCAGCTCACCCCAGAAATTGGCGAACCCCGGCAGGCCAATGCTGGCCATGGTGCCGGCCACGAAAAAGGCGGCCAGCACCGGCGTCTTCTGCGCCAGGCCGCCCATCTCCGCGAGATCGAATGAATGCGTCCGTTGATGCACCGCGGTCGCGAGCAGGAAGAGCAGCGCCACGGAAAGACCGTGCGCCACCATCAACAGCACCACGCCGCCGGAGCCCACGGTCGAGAGGCAGGCGATTCCCAGGAAACAGTAACCCATGTGCATGACCGAGCTGTAACCAAGCATCTGCTTCAGGTCGCGCTGCGCCATCGTGATGAAGCCGATCACAAGCACATTGCCGAAACCGGCGAGCAGCGCGAGTTTCCACGCCCACGCCTGCGCGCCCGCCGGCAGCAGCGGCAGGGCGATCTGAATCAGGCCGTACAGGCCGAATTTCTTCAGCACCCCCGCGTGCAGCATGGCGGCGGAACTCGGCGCGGCGCCGTAGCCGAGCGGGGCCCAGGTATGCAGCGGCCAGAGCGAGACCAGGGTGCCGAAGCCGAACATCAGCAGGCCGAAGATATATTTCTGCGCCGTGACCTCGATTGGGTGGAGCGCGACCGCCGCCTTCAGGGCGACGAGATCGAAGGAATTTGCGCCACTCTGCATGTAGATGGCGATCAGGCCGATGAGCGACAGCATCGCGCCGACGGTCAGGTAGATCGTCATCTTCATCGCGGCGTAGTTCCGGTCGCGTCCGCCCCAGAGGCCGACCATGATGAACGTCGGGATCAGCGCCAGCTCGTGGAAGAAGTAGAAAAAGAAAATATCGATCGAAGCGAAGACGCCGAGCAGCCCGCCGTGCATGATGAGCAGCAGCAGGAGGTAAAGCTTGAGCCGCTCCGCACCCGAACGCAGGGCGTAAAGCCCGGCCGCCAGCCCGACGATGGCCGCGAGGAGGAACAGCGGCAGCGAGAGGCCGTTCAGGCCCAGTTTCAGATTGATGCCGTAGGCGCTGAGGCCCGTGTCGCAATGGCTCTGAAAGTGATAGTGGGCGGCGCCCTCGGCGGGGAACTCTTTCCAGAGCCAGAGGGCGATCAGCGCCGGCACGATGAAGGCGGCGGCCGCCAACTTGATCGAAAACCGTTTGGGCAGCCCGAGCGCAATGAGAAGCGCAGCCCCGAGCGGCGTGGCGATGGCGAGCTGCAGAAGTTGGGCGTGGGTAGAATTCACGGGAAACAAAGATGGAACGCGGCCTCCGGATGCGTTTTCACGATTCGCCGAAAGGAAAATCCGTCCGGAGGCCGGGTTCCACCTTGGGAGGCATGGGAGCAAGGATTCATTCGGATTTCGCGGGGCTCAGAGGAATCCCGTCGCGAAGGCCCAGAGGAGCACCGCGCCGAGGAGGAACCAGTAGACGTAGGTATGCAGGCTACCGGTGTAGAGGGCGCGGGCGCCGTAGCCGACCAGGCCGACAAAACCGGCGAACCCGCGAATGAGCAGGCCGGCGAGGAAAATCTGCTCGAGAAAGTTCAACAACATGGCGAAGCGCTGCTGGATTTTCGCCACGAAATAATTGTACAGCCGATCAAACGACTCCTTCAGCCAGGTGAGATAGGCGAAGACCGCGGTGGATTTCACCTCCAGCGCGTCGGTCGGAGCGGACTTATAGAAGAACCACGCCGAGCCGGCACCGAGGGTCATGACCGCCAGCGAAACGAGCAGAATGATCGTGTGGGCCGAGCCTGCAGCCTCGGGCACGAGATGCGCCACGGAGCCGGCCAGCTTCCCGAACACGCCGGAGTAGCCACCTGCGACGGAGAGCGCGGCGAGGACCACCAGCGGCAGCGTCATCGACAGGCCGCTTTCGTGAGCGTGCGATGCCGCCTTCGAGCGGGCTTCGCCGAAGAAAGTGATCTTCCACATGCGGACCATGTAGAACGATGTCAGCACGGCGGTGAAGGCCAGGACGGCAAACACCGCGAGGTTCTTCTCCATTGCAAGGTAGAGGATTGCGTCCTTCGAGAAGAACCCCGCCAGACCCGGCAGGCCGATGATGGCGAGCACCCCGATCGTGAACGTGACGAAGGTCAGCGGCATCTTCTTCGCCAGCCCGCCCATTTTGAAGATGTCCTGCTCATGGTGGCAACCGTGGATCACGGAACCGGAACCGAGGAACATGAGCGCCTTGAAGAAGGCATGGGTTGTCAGGTGGAACATCGCGGCGCCAATGCCGGTCGCGACGATCATTTCATGTTCGCCGTGTTTCATGCTGAGCGAGCCCAAGCCGAACGCCGCGACCATATAACCCAGCTGCGAGAGCGTCGAGTAGGCCAGCACTTTCTTGATGTCGCGCTGCACGACCGCGCAGAGCGCCGCATAGACCGCCGTGGTCGTCCCGATCCACATAATGATCGTGAGCGCCTGCGGCACCATCAGGACTTCAATCCGGCAGAGCATGTAGATCCCGGCGGCCACCATCGTGGCCGCATGGATCAGCGCCGAGACGGGCGTCGGACCCTCCATCGCGTCGGGCAGCCACACCTGCAGCGGCATCTGGGCGGACTTGCCGACCGCACCGCAGAACAACAGCACCGGAATCCAGTGGCTCCACACCGGCACACTGTGACCGGCAAGGGCCTGCAACTCGGTCAGGTCGGTCGTGCCGAAGGCGTAGTAGCACCAGATGATGCCGAGCAGGAACCCGAAGTCGCCGACGCGGTTGACGATGAAGGCCTTCTTCGAGGCGTCGGCGGCGGACGGCTTCTCATGATAATGGTTGATCAGCAGCCAGGAGCTGAAACCGACCAGCTCCCAAAAAATGAAAATCATGAACAGATTGCTCGCGAGGACGATGCCGAGCATCGAGAACATGAAAATCGACAGCCCACCGAAAAACCGGGCCCGCGCCGGATCGTCGTGCATGTAGCCCAGCGAAAAAACGTGGATCAAAAACCCGACAAAGCTCACGACGAACAACATCAGCGCCGCCAGGTCGTCGAACTTGAAGCCGATCCGGACCACAAAATCTCCGAAGCGCAGCCAGTCCCACGAGGCGGAAAAATCCCGCTCGCCGCCGAAAATCAGCTGCAAGGAAAGAACCGCGATGGCGCCGGCCGTCCCGGTGGAAATCCACGCGGCCCACGCGCCCTGCCGGCGCAAGAACAACGCGATCAACGCCGCCGAGGCGAGCGGAAGGAGCAAAACGAGCAAGGCCGTTTGAACGGGGGGCAACATGTCAGTGCTTCAGATGGTTCAATTCCTCGACCTGAATGGTGCCGCGCTTGCGGAACAACGCCACGATGATGGCGAGGCCGACGGCAACCTCGGCCGCCGCGATGGTGAGGATGAAGAAGACGAAGACGTTGCCGTCGAGCGTGCCATGATAGCGCGAGAAGGCGACGAGCGCGATCGCCGAGGCGATGAGCATCAGCTCGAGGCACATGTAGATCACGAGCGTATTCTTGCGGAGCAGGACCCCGAAAAAACCGAGGGCGAACAGCAAGAGGCTGACGATGAGGTAGGCGTTGAGTCCGATGGTCACGAGGCACTCTCCTGGTCGAATTTCTTGCTGAGTACAATCACGCCGAGCATCGCGATGAGCAGCATGAAACCCACGACCTGCACCGGCAGCAGATAGGTGGTGAAAAGCAGCTCGGCATAATGCTTGAGCGTGGGGGCCGGGCCGGCGGGCGCCAAGGTGGTCAGCTGCACGCGGGTCGAGAGCGTGAAGATGCCCAGGAGGAGCAACGCCCCGCCCAGGGCCGAGGCGGCGATGGTCGTCTTCTTGTACGGCTTCAGCGCCCCGGGGGTGGTGTCGAGCAGCATGATGATGAAAAGGAAGAGCGCGACCACCGCCCCCGCGTAGACCAGCAGGAGCACGAAGGCCAGCAGCGCGGCGTCGAGCAGTACGAACAGGCCGGCGACGCCGGTGAGCGCCACAAGCAGAAACATCGCGGCGTTGACCGCATTCTTGCTTACCACGACCAGCGCGGCACACCCCAGGGTGAGAAAACTAAAGAGATAGAAGAGGAAGTCGGGCATGACTCAGTGGGCGTTGCCGTGAGCGGCGGCCGCCTTTTTCTTGTCCCATTTCAAATGTGGGTCGGGCAAGGTGCCGCCCAGTTCGTAAAGCCGGTCCTTGTGGTTGACCATCTCCTCGCGACTGTAGCCGGTCATCGAATACTGCGTCTGCAGGAAAATCGCCTCCTCCGGGCAAACCTCCTGGCACAGGCCGCAGTAGATGCAGCGGAGCATGTCGATGTCGAAGGCCTGGGGCGCCTTTTCCACGTGGCTGCGGTCAGTTTGGGCAGCCGGAACCTCGCCCGGGATGATGCGGATTGCCTTCGGCGGGCAGACGAACTCGCAAAGCTGGCAGGAGACACATTTCTCCCGGCCGTGCGGATCCTTCACCAGCGTCGGCACGCCGCGGTAACCCGCCGGGATGGCCGGCCGCTGTTCCGGGTATTCCATCGTCACGTTCCGCGCAAAGAAATGCTTCAGCGTAATCCGCATGCCGCTGAGAATCTGGGGAAGGTAAAGCCGTTCCGCGAGGGTGAGGGGCTTGCGATCGACGACGTAGGACATCTCAGGAAAGGTATTTTTGCACCACCGCGATGGCGAGGGCGTAGACGATGAGGTTGCCGATGGCGAGCGGGAGGAGTTTTTGCCAGCCGAGCTTCATCACCTGGTCATAACGGAAACGCGGAACGGTCCAGCGCACCCACATGAACACGAAGATAAAGAAGAACACCTTGCCCAGGAAGACGGCGACGGAGAGCAAGCCGACAAACAGCGGATGCAACGCCAGCGGGCTGAGGAGGGCCAGCCAGCCGAGAAGGGTTTCCAGCGGCAGCCACGGCAGCGGATTCCAGCCTCCGAGGAACAGGAGCACAAACACGCCGGAGCCGACGATCATGTGGGAATACTCGGCCACAAAGAACAACGACCACTTGAACGCCCCGTATTCCGTGTGAAACCCGCCGACGAGATCGGACTCCGACTCCGGCATGTCGAACGGCTGGCGGTTGGTCTCGGCAAACAGCGCCACAAGGAAAATGAAGGCGGACAGGGGCATGGTCAGGGCAAACCACGCGCCCGACCAGCCGCTCGCGCCGGACTGCGCTTGCACCACGTGGAAGAGGCTGAGCGTGCCGTCGCCGCCGGGGGCGTTGATCCAGAGGAACACCGGCAGCACGGAGAGCGTCATCGACAACTCATAGGAGATGAGTTGCGCCGAGGCCCGCACGCCGCCGAGGAAGGGATATTTCGAGTTCGAGGCCCAGCCGGCGATGATGAGCGAATAGACGCTGAGCGAACCGATCGCAAAAATCGCCAGGATGCCGACGTCCACATTGGCCAGCATCAGCGGCACGAGCCGGTGGGCGTCGTCCAGATAGACACCAAACGGCACCACGCTCACCGTCGTGAACGCCGGCACCACGGCCAGCACCGGTGCGAGGAAGAAATAGAGCTTGTTCACGTGACCGGGAACCGGGTCCTCCTTGAAGAGCATCTTCGCGCCATCCGCCATTAAATGGAAGACGCCGAGCCGCTGCAAAAACGGGCCGATGACCGGCACCCAGGCAAACCAGAACGGAATGGCGCGATTCGGACCCGGCCGGCCCTGGATCCAGGCGGAGATCTTGCGCTCGGCAAGCGACGACGCGCCGGCGAGCGGGAAGATCACGCCGATCACGGCCAGGCCCTTGAGCACGAGCTGCACAACCGGCGGCAGGCTGGACCAGAATTGTACGATGGTGTTCATGCGCTGGCCTTCACCGACTGGGCGGGTTTGAAGTGGAGCGTCTCGCCCTCGCAGAAAGGCAGCGCGGCCCACGGGGCGCTCTCGAGCAGCAACCCAGTCGCGGGTAGATTCGCGAACGAGACGCCGGCGAGCGGCTTCACCTCGGCGGCGAGGGCTGACCAGAGCGCGCCCAGATCGGCGGAGATCGCCGGGCCGCCAACCGCCGCGACGAGCTTGCTCAACGTCACGAGATCGTCGGCGACGCCCGCGGGACCGGGAACGGCCTTCGCAAATTTCTGGAGGCGAAACTGCTGGTTCACAAACGTGCCGCTCTTCTCAAAGGCCGTGAGCGTCGGAATAAAAACCTTCGCCGCGTCGCTGGTGGCGTTCTGGTGCGACCCGAGATAGATGATCGCAACCTTCGCGAGCTGGTCCGCCGTGAGCCCTGCCGCGACGAGGTCTTCGCCCAGCGCGACGATCGTCGTCACGCGGCCGGCATCAATCTCGGCGGCGAGGGCCGCCAGTTTTTGCGCGGGCAGCGTGGCGATGAGCCCGGTGACAAGGGCGCCGCGCACATTCGGGTTGCGGTCGGCCGACACGAGGATCTGGTCGCCCGGCCCCACCCGGCTGACGAGGGTGACCGGAGCCTGAAGCGCGGCCGCGAGTTTCTTCGTGAGAAATTGCTCTTCGACCGTGCTGCCACCGGAACCGACGATGCGGATGTCGCTTTGGTAGGGTGCACCGGCCCGGTGCGCCGAGGGCGCGGCAGGGTCTTCGCGGCGGACCGGGGCGACTCGCCCGACCAGGAGATCCGCCGCCGCCTTCAGCGCCATTTCATGCGCCGTGGAATTGCCATTGATTGACGGCGCGGTGAGCCGGCCGGCCGCTTTCACCTGCTTGTAGAGTGCCCGCCCGGAGTCGGCCATCCAGGTGTCGTTCACCTCGTCGTTCTGGCGCGGGGTGAGACGGTAGATAACCCCTTCGCGACTCCACACCTCGGTGTTGACGCCGACCGAAGACTCGGGGTCGATGCCGGGGGTCTTCTTGAGGAACCAGACGCGCATCTTGAAGCGGAAATCCGTCGAGGTCAGCGCCCCAACCGGACAGATATCGACGGTATTGAGCGAGTAGTTGTTCTCGAGTTTCTTGCCCGGGTAGCACGTCAGCGTGCTGTAGCTGCCGCGGTCGATGAAGCCGAGCACATCGTCCTTCGCGACTTCCTTGCTGAAGCGGACGCAACGGGAGCAGAGGATGCAGCGCTCGTCGTCGAGAGTGACGCGCGGCCCGAGGACCGTGCGCTTGGGCTTCACGTTCTTCTGCTCGACAAAACGCGAGTAACCGCGCCCGTAGGCGGTGGAATGCTCCTGCAGCTTGCATTCGCCAGCCTGGTCGCAAATCGGGCAGTCGAGCGGATGGTTGATCAACAGGAATTCAGTGACACTGTTGCGGCATTCCTGCACCGCGGGGGTGTTGGTGCGGATGTGGAGACCCGGGGAGGCATTGGTGGCACAAGCGATGGTCGGGCGCGGCATCCAGTTGATCTTCTGCTTGCCCGTGGCGGCATCCATGATCGGCGCCTTGGTGGCGGGATCAACCATCGGCATGCCCATTTCGACGAGACACATGCGGCAATTGCCCGAGACCGTCAGCTTGGGGTGATAGCAATAGTGCGGCACCTCGACCGCGGCCAGGCGGGCCGCCTCGATCATGTTCGTGCCTTTGGGCACGGCGATGTCCTTGCCGTCAACATTGACGGTCACGAGGTCGGGTTTGGCGGGAGCGGTCATTACGGAAAATATTTCTTAACCACGAAATACACGAAACCAGGAGAATCGGACGGGAGATAAATCACTCTGCTTCATTTCGTGTGGTTGGTGTGTTTCGTGGTGACAAAAATCAGACCAGTTCGGGCGCGCCGGCGGGTTTCGCGGTTTGCTTGGTCTCGTGGTAGTTTTTGAATTCGTCCGCAAACTTGGCCGTGAAACTCTGTGTCGGCCACGAGCAGGCCTCGCCGAAGGCGCAGATCGTGCGGCCGGGGATCTGGTCGGCCACGCTCTTGAGCAGCGCGGCGTCTTCGGCCCGGGCGGTGCCATGCACCATGCGGGACGTGATTTTTTTCATCCACAGGGAGCCCTCGCGGCACGGCGTGCATTGGCCGCAGCTTTCGTGCGAATAGAACGCGTTGATATTGGCGAGGGCCTCGACCATGTTGACGGTGTCATCCATCACGATCACGCCGCCGGAGCCGCCCATCGTGCCGATCATGCCGAGCGAATCAAAGTCCATCGGGACATCCTCGACGCCCCAATCATAGTCGACCATCTCCGCGCCGACCTTGCGCTTGCCCTTGAAGCGCTCGCCGAAGCGGAGAATCTTGGCCGACGAACCGCCGGGAATAACCGCTTTGAACGAACGGCCCGGAAGCGGGCCGCCGCAGACTTCGTAAAGCAGCTGACCCATCGTGATCTTGCCGGCCTCAAACTCGTAATAGCCGGGCCGCTGCACCTGGCCGGAGACACAGAAGATGCGCGTGCCGGTGTTGTTGGGGGTGCCGATGCGGGCGAAAGCCTCGCCGCCGATGTCGGCGATGAGCTTCACGTGGCAGAGCGTCTCGACGTTGTTCACGATCGTCGGGCACTGGTACAAGCCGAGCACTGCGGGAAAATACGGGGGCTTGATCCGCGGATTGGCGCGCTTGCCCTCGAGGGACTCGATCAGGCCGGTCTCTTCGCCGCAGATGTAGGCGCCGGCGCCGCGGTGCACGTAGATTTCGCAGCTGTAATTGGAGCCAAGGATGTTTGGTCCGACCAGATTGGCCGCGCGCGCCTCGGCGATGGCCTGCTCCAAAATCCGGGCGCCATGCGGCATCTCGCCGCGGATGTAGATATACGCCTGCTTCACGTTGTTCGCAAAACACGAAATCATCGTGCCCTCGATCAACTGGTGCGGATCCTGATGGATAATGTAGCGGTCCTTGAAGGTGCCGGGCTCGGACTCGTCGGCATTAACAATGAGATAGATGGGCTTGCCGCTCTTGCGGTCGACGAGCGTCCACTTGACGCCACAGGGAAACCCCGCGCCGCCGCGCCCGCGCAGGCCGGACTTTTTGACTTCGTCGATCAATTCCGCCGGCGGCCGGGCAAAGGCTTTGGTCATCACCTCGTAACCGCCATGCTGGCGGTAACAGGCGAGGTCGTTGCGGTAGCCGGGCTCATCGATGTGAGCGAAAATCAGGCGGCGTTGGACGGGAGCGGGCATTTCAGGAGAGTTCTTCGACGTGATACTCGATGCCTCCGGTCCAGCGGACCGCGAGATTATAGGCCATGGCCAAAAACACTCCGGTGAGGAATGCCGCCACCGCGGCCACCAGCGGCATGATCGCCACCCCGCCGCCGAAAAAGAGCCACGGGATGCCGCGGAGCGAAGGCTCCTGGGTCGCGGCCGCCGCGCCCGCGAGGAGCAGAAACGGCACGACCAGCAAGCCGACAAACCCGATGATAAACGCCAGGATGATCCCCAACCTCAGTGGTGCGATATGCTTCAGGCGCTTCTTCATGCTACTTGGTCCGGGCTTTCGCCGCGGCTTTGATCTGGTCACTCAGCTGCTTGACCTTCGCGGCATCGACCTTCTCGTGCAGGTCGTCGTCCAACAGGACTACCGGGCCGGTGCCGCAACTGGCCAAGCACTCCACGAAATCGATCGTCACTTCCCCGTCGGCCGAGACTTCGCCCGTCCGGCAACCGAACTGCTGCTGAAATTCGTCGCAGACCTTGTAGCCGCCGGCCAGCGCGCAGGAGAGCGTGCGGCAGACCTTGATGTGGCGGCGCCCGATCGGCTGTTGTCGGAACATCGGATAGAAGGTCACGACCTCAAGAATATTTATCGGCTGCAGGTCGAGTTTCTGCGCGATCCACTCGATGGCCTCCGGCGAAATGTAGCCGGCATCCTCCTGAATCAGGTGCAGTAGTGGCAGCACCGCGCTGCGCTTCACCGGATAATGGGTGATGACCTCGTCGATTTTGGAGAGTGTTTCGGGCTTGAGGTTCATCAACAGCGGAAGTTCAGCGGTCGCATTCGCCCATGACGAAGTCGAGCGAGCCGAGGATCGAGACGACGTCGGACACCAGATTGCCGACGCAGAGCTTGGGCAGGATGGAGAGGTTGCAGAACGAGGGGCTGCGGATCTTCAGGCGGAACGGCACCCCGCCGCCCTTGCTTACGATGTAGAACCCGAGCGCGCCCTTCGGATTCTCCGCTTCAAAATAAACCTCGCCCGCCGGCATCTGCGGGCCCTCGGTCACGATCATGAAATTGTTGATCAGCTCCTCCATCGAGGTGAGGATTTTCTCCTTCGGCGGGGCGAAAATCTTGCGCGCGTCCTTCGCGTACCAATCGCCCCCGGGAAAATTCTTCAGCACCTGCCGGATGATGCGGACGGATTGTTTCATCTCTTCGCCGCGGCAAAGATAGCGATCGTAGCAGTCGCCCTTCACCCCGACGGGCACATCGAAATCGTATTGCTCGTAGCCGCTGTAAGGACGGTCCTTGCGCAGATCGGACGGCACCCCGGAGCCGCGGAGATTTGGACCGCTCAACCCGTAGCCGATGGCGTCCGACCGCGAGATGACGCCGACGTCGACCGTGCGGTCGAGGAAGATTTTATTGCGGGTCAGCAGGCTCAGAATCTCGTCGAGAATCGGCATGAACTGGTCGCAAAAGACATCCACTCGCCCGGTCCAGCCCTCGGGCACGTCGCGGGCCAGGCCGCCGATGCGGGTGTAGCTCGTCGTGAACCGCGCACCGGTCAGTTCCTCAAAAAGCGTGTAGAGTTTCTCGCGCTCCTCGAAGCAATACATGAACACCGACCAGGCCCCGACATCGATGCCGAAGGCGCCCAGGCCCATCAGGTGGGCGGAGACCCGCGCCATCTCCGCGGTGAGCACGCGGATGGCCTGGCAGCGCGGCGGCACCTGCAGGTTGGCGAGGCGTTCGACTGCGATCGCATAGGCCATGTTGTTGGCCAGCGGCGCGAGGTAGTCCAACCGGTCCGTGTAAGGCACGAACTGATTGTAGGTCATGTTCTCGGCGATCTTTTCGTCGCCGCGGTGCAGGTAGCCCAGCACCGGATCCGCCTTGGTCACAATTTCGCCGTCGAGCTCGAACTGGATGCGCAGCACGCCGTGGGTCGACGGATGCGACGGTCCCATGGAGAGCGACATTTTTTCCGGCTCGAACTCCTTGGGCAGGGCGGCGGCCTTGGCGGCGGCATCGGGAAATGAGAAATTGGAGGCCATCGCGGGTTATTCGGGTTTTTCGCGCTGCTCGCTCCACGCTTCGTCCTTGGCGCGGGGCTCGGCCTCACTCATCGGCTCGCCGGATTTCGCCACGAACGGACCACCGGCCATCGGAGCGGCAATGAGACCGGTCTTCGTCTCGGCGGAAATCTCCGGGTCATGAAAATCGGCGGGCAGCCCGGCCAGCGGGAACTCCTTGCGCAGCGGATGATAGGGATAGCCGTCCCACATCAGGATCCGGCGCAGGTCGGGGTGGCCGGTGAAACTGATGCCGAACATGTCAAAAACTTCGCGCTCATGCCAATCCGCCCCGAGCCACAAGCCGGTGCTCG
>CAZAOI010000050.1:0-14501 GCA_964486705.1 uncultured Oleiharenicola sp.
GCCGGACTTCGTGCTCGGCCTCAACCAAGGCCTTTACACGGCCATCCGTCACCCCGAATTCCGGTACCAGATTGAAGCCTACCTCGCCACTCTGCCGTCCGACAAGGGACTGCCCAAGACGCACGGTGAAATCATCAAACTCACCGAAAAAATCAAGGCCCCCACCCCCGAAGGCTGGGTGCCGAATCCCACCCGACTCAAAAGCTACACCCGCGAGGCCGAGGCCGGCACGCTCACGGATACGCCCTACCTCACCGCGCTCCATGCGGGTCGCGAGATCGTCGTCAAAAATCTCGAGTGGTTCATCGCCAAGGAAAAGCTCGACGCCTTCATCGTACCCACCACGCCGGAGCCGCCGGAGTTGATTGCGAACGCCGAGAAAGATTCGCCCGACAAGATCGGCGGCTGGCCCGGTCATCTGGCCAACATGAGCGGCTGGCCTGACCTGATCGTGCCCACGGGCTTCACCAGTAATCCCACGTTGCCCGTCGCGCTCTCGTTTATCGGGCCCGCTTTCAGCGAGGCGAACCTGCTGGCACTGGGCCATGCGTTTGAACTCGCCCTGCCGGCCCGCCGCCTGCCGGCCACCACTCCGCCCCTGCCAGGGGAAAAATTCGACTACTGAATCGGCGTTGTGCAGTTGAGAGGCGGTTCCTCTCGCAACCGGGCATGCCGATGCCCGCCAACGGCCTGATCCTAGAAAACTCTATCGAAACGCGGAGGACACGAAGAACACAGAGGAAAAACTAGGTTGGTCGCCTTTTTAAGAATCTCACCTGCCGGGTGAATGCTTCATGGCTTTCGTTTGTGATCCCACTTTCTGTTTTTGTGTTTTTTGCGTTTTTTGTGGCCAATCCTTCTGCGGAAAAAAGGTTGATCCCGGATCGGGAATCCCTCGCCCGGATCAGCCACCGCCCGGCGGCTTTCCCGGCAGCGCCTCACCCTCGGGCTTGCCTGGTTCGCCGGGACGGGGCTCACGTTCGCCGCGCAGACCACCCGGACCGGGCAGCCGGTTCTTTCTTTCGGGGGAGAATTTCTTCGCGCGTTCGCGCATTTCTTTGTTCAGCTGCTCGAACTTCGTCCGCTGCTCCGGCGTGAGCTGGGCGGAAATCTCCCGCTCCATCCGCTCGATGATGCGCTTGATGTCCGCCATCGACTCCGTGCGCAGGCGGGTGAGATCTTCCATGTGCCGGTGGACGATCGGCCGGATCGCCTCGCCTTGCTCCGGCTTCAATTCCAAGCGCTGCATCAAGCGCTTGAGGTGGCTTGGGGCCCATTGCTCCGGGCCCGGCCGGTGGGAGACCATCCGATGCCCTAGCCGCATCATGACGAAGGCGCCGGTGACGCCTCCGGCGACAAAAATCCCGATCAGGACGAGGATGACTTTCCAGGGTTTGTTCATCTTAAGAAAGGTCGAGGATTTCGCTCACGGAATCCGCGGCCGCATATTCATCACCGGTCTCGTTGAGGATCGTGGAAAAATTAAGGGCGATCGCGCCCACGCCCAGCGCCGCCGCCGCGAGGAGTCCGCGCAGGGCCAACCGCTCAAAGACCGCCCACGGCGCCGCGGCGGGCGCCCGGGCGGCTTGCGCCGCCACGCGCGTGCTAAATCCATACGGGGCCGCCGCGTCGCGTGTGTTGCCCGCCTCGCGAGCGAGCGCAGTGAGTTTCTGCCAGTGGTGGTCAAATTGGTTCATGACTTCTCCTTGCGTTGTAGTTCTTGAAAAAGTTTGCGCAGTTTCCGCCGCGCCCGAAAGGCGCGCACCTTCACGAGGGTCTGGTTCCAGCCAGTCCGGGCGCTGATCTCGGCGATGGTTTTCTGGTCAAGGTCGAGCAGTTGGATCACCAGCCGGTCAGCCGGCTTGAGTTGACCGAGAAGTTTGTCGACGAGTTCGCGCGCCGCCAGCGCGTCGCCCGGCGCGGTGTCGCGCTCGTCGGTCATCACGGCGTCGAGCACTTCGGCCTCTTTCTCCGACAAGTCGGCCCAGCGAAATTCCGGCCGGCGCTTCTGGGCGCGCAGCTGGTCGATGCACGTGGTCACGGCAATGCGGGAAACCCAGTGGGAAAAAGGCACGGCGCCCTGATACTGTTCGAGCCGGGTAAACATTTTCAGAAAGATATCCTGGGCCAGATCTTCCTCGGCGACCCGCCGTGGCAGATGCGAGCGCACAATGCGGATGACGAGGGGATAAAGATGGTCGACCAGCGCCCGCGCCGCCGGCTGCTCGCGTTGGCGAACGCGTTCAAGGCAGGCGGCCACATCAAAGGCGGCTTCAGCTGGATCCATAGTGGTAGGTATACTGGCACCTTGCTGGAGACGGCAGACCCTCCCCGCAAGTTACGCCCAACGCCCGCTTTGATGCCCCGCCAACCGGCCCCACGGCAATGCCAAACGCCAGGCAGGCGTGGGGTGGTCGGGCACGTCCCGGTGCCCGACTGAGAAAACCACCATTCACCTTCAACTTCTCCTGCCGGCAGAGGGACCGGCCGGCCTACCCTTGCTCTTCGGGGTCAGTGATCCGCGATTCATAAGACCGCGGCGTTTTCCGCCCGCGAACCGGAACAACGCTTGCCGTGGCGTGACAATATGCGATTTTCGCTCCTGATGCTGAAATTAGAACCAGCCCACGCCACGTACCGGCGCGACCTTGCCTCCCTGGCGCTGCTCTTCGGCCTGTTGTATTTTTTCCAACTCGGGGACACCCATCTGGTCAACCCGGACGAGAGCCGCTACGCGGAAATTCCGCGCGAAATGGTCGCCCGTGGCGAATACGTGCTGCCGCGGTTGAACGGGGTTTTCTACTTCGAAAAACCGCCGCTGATGTATTGGGCCGTCGCCGGATTCCTCAAGGTCTTTGGCCCGGACGAACTCGCCATGCGTGCCACCCCGGCCCTCTTTGCCCTCGCCGGCATCCTGCTCACCTATGCGGCCGCCCGTCGGATGCATGGTCGGCTGGCCGGTCTCTCGGCGGCGGTCGTGCTCGGCACCTCGCTGCTCTATTTCGCCCTCGCGCGGATTCTCATTCTCGACATGGCGGTTTCGGTGCTGATGAGCGCCACGCTCTTTTGCTTCATTCTTGGTGTGCGCGAACCGCCCGGCGCCCGCCGCCGCTGGCTCTTCTACGGACTCTACGCCAGCGCCGCCCTCGCCACGCTGACGAAAGGTCTCATCGGTTTTCTCGTTACCGGCGCCGTCATGTTCCTGTGGCTGCTGATCTTTAATCAATGGCGGCGGCTCCGTCCGTTCTATCTGCCGACCGGCGCCTTGCTCTTCCTCGCCATCGCCGCGCCATGGCATTTGCTCGCGGCCTCGCGCAACGACACCTGGGCGCACTTCTACTTCATCCGCGAACACTGGGAGCGTTTCACCACCACCGGCCACGACCGCTACGAACCCTGGTGGTATTTCTTCCCCGTGGTCCTTGGCGGTCTTTTCCCCTGGACAGGTTTTTTGTGGCCGGCACTGCGCGGCGCCCTCCTCGGCGGCTGGGCCCGGCGCAAGGAAAACGCCGACGCGTGGTTCTTCGTCCTGTGGGCGGCCTTTGTTTTCCTCTTCTTCAGCAAATCCCAATCGAAACTCATCCCCTACATCCTCCCCGTCTTTCCCGCCCTCGCGCTCCTGATCGGCGCCTGGGTGGCCCGCGTGATCGAAGAGGACGCCCGCCCGCGGTTGCGCGCCGCCGTCTGGATATTCTCCGTTTTCGCCGCCGTGCTCGGACTTGGGCTCGCCTACGCGGTGCTGCGGCCCGGCATCATCCGCCACCCCGAACAGATGGCGGCACTGCGTGTTGACGGCCTGGCCTGCGCCGTCGGACTCGTCGCCGGCGTCTTCGTGGTGCAATGGCTCTGGCGCCGGAAAAACTCGCTCGCCACCGTGCTGGCCATGGCCGCCACGGCCACGGTGCTGCTCTTCACCCTCGCCCACGCGCAGGATGCTATCTCGCGGCCCGGCACCCGTACACTGGCCGCGGGCTTCGAGAACAAGGCCCAGCCCGGCGAAACGATTTACCATTACGCCGAGTATTTCCATGATTTCAGCTTTTACGCCAAACGGGAGGTCGGCGTAGTGGACAACATGGGTGAACTCGGGATCGCCATCGATCCGGCCGCCCGCGCCAGCGGACGCTTCATCAAAGACGCTGAATTCCGTCGGCAATGGGCCGAAGGCGGACGCATCTGGGCCGTCGCCCGGAAAAAGGACACGACCAAACTCTTCGCCGATCCGTCGTTCCGTTATTATTTGCTCGGCGAAAGCCGGTCGCATTACCTGTTCAGCAATCAACCCTGACATGTCCGCACCCGCCGCCCGGCCCTTCCTCCCGCTCACCCGCCCAACCATCGACGAAGAAACCATCGCCGGCGTGACCGAGGTGTTGCGCTCCGGCTGGATCACGTCCGGCCCGCAGGTGAAGGCGTTCGAGGCGAAACTGTCCGAGTATTGCGGCGGCCGGCCGGTGCGCGTCTTCAACTCCGGCACCTGCACGATGGAGATCGCCCTCCGCATCGCCGGCATCGGCCCGGGCCACGAGGTCATCACCACCCCGCTCACTTGGGTGGCCACCAGCAATATCGTCCTCGAGGTCGGCGCCAAGCCGGTGTTCGTCGACATCGATCCGGTGACGCGTAATCTTGACCTTGCCCGCGTCGAGGCCGCAATCACGCCCGCCACTCGCGCCATCATCCCGGTGGATTTGTCCGGCCTACCCGTGGACCGCGACCGGCTCTACGCGATCGCGCAGAAACACCACCTCCGCGTGGTGGAGGATGCCGCCCAGTCCTTCGGCAGCACGTGGCAGGGCAGACGCATCGGAGCGTCTGGCGATTTCGTTTCCTTTAGTTTCCACGCGAACAAGAACATCACCACCGTCGAAGGCGGCGCGCTTGTCCTCAACGACGAGCGCGAGGCCAAGCTCGCGGAGCAATACCGCCTCCAAGGCGTCGTCCGCTCCGGCTACGACGGCATGGAAGTCGAACTCGTCGGCGGCAAGTACAACCTCACCGACGTCGCCGCGCGCGTCGGCCTCGGGCAACTGCCGCATCTGGACGCATTCACCGCGAAGCGCCGCGACCTGGCTCGCGCCTATTTCGAGCAGTTCGACAAGCTCGGGACCGCGCAACTCGGACTCCGCCTGCCGGTCGCCGACTTCACCCAGAGCAACTGGCACATGTTCCAAGTGATTTTGCCCGAGGAGCGGCTCACGCTCAAACGCGCCGAGGTCATGGCCCACCTGCAGGCCGCCGGGATCGGCAGCGGCGTGCATTACCCCGCCATTCACCTGTTCAAACTCTACCGCAACCTGGGCTGGAAGGACGGCGACTACCCGCACGCCGAATACGCTGGGCGCAACATTCTCACCCTGCCCCTCTTCCCCGCCATGACCCGCGACGAGGTGGCGCGGGTAGCCGCCGCCCTCGTCGAGATTTTCCAAGCCAACCAGAAATCATGAGCTCCGCCGTCCAGCTCTCCGTGGTGATTCCCGTCTACAACGAGGAGCTCAACCTGCCCGTGCTCTTTGCCCGGCTGTATCCGGTGCTCGACCAACTCGGCCGCCGTTACGAGGTGATCTTCACCAACGACGGCTCGCACGACCACTCGATTGATCTCCTGAAGGCGCAATTCGCGGCCCGGCCCGACGTCACTCGCGTCATCGATTTCAACGCCAATTACGGCCAGCACATGGCGATCATGGCGGCGTTCGAACGCGTGCGGGGCGAAACAATTATCACCCTCGACGCCGACCTGCAGAATCCGCCCGAGGAAATCCCCAAGCTCCTCGAAAAGATCGACGCCGGCCACGACTCCGTCGGCGGCTTCCGGTTGAACCGGCAGGACTCTTTCTTCCGCACGTTCGCCTCGAAGCTCATCAACTTCGCGCGGGAGAAAACGACCAGCATCAAGATGACCGACCAAGGCTGCATGCTCCGCGCCTACCGCCGGCCGATCATCGACGCCATCGTACGCAGCGGGGCGATCAACACCTTTATCCCCGCCCTCGCCTACAGTTTCTCGGGCAACCCCGGTGAAGTGGGCGTGAAGCACGAGGAGCGCCACGCCGGCGTCTCGAACTACTCCTTCTACAGCCTCATCCGGCTGAATTTCGACCTCATCACCGGTTTCTCCATCGCGCCGCTGCAATACTTCACGATGTTCTCGATGCTGAGCGCCGCGGGCAGCCTCGCGCTGGTCGCCCTGTTGTTCTACCGGCGGTTCCTGCTCGACCTCGATCGCGAGACTTTCGGGGTGTTCACCTTGTTCGGCATCTTATTCTTCCTGCTCAGCGTGGCGATGATCGGCATCGGCCTGATCGGCGAATACGTCGGCCGCACCTACCAAGTCGTCCGCGCCCGCCAGCGGTATCATGTGAAGGAAGTGCTGGAAACCGTGGCGTGAGCAGTCCCCGCATCCTCTTCTTCGGCTACAGCGAAGTCGGCTACGAGTGCCTCTCGCTGCTCCTCGAACGCGGCGACAACGTCGTCGCGCTCATCACGCACGAGGACAACCCGACCGAGAAGATCTGGTTCAAGACCCCGGCCGTTGCGGCGCGGGAGAAAAACGTGCCGGTCTTCACCCCGGATTCCGTCAATACCCCCGAGTGGCGCGAACGCCTGGCCGCGCTGCAGCCCGACCTGATCCTGTCCGTGTATTACCGGCACATGATCGGCACAAAAATCCTCGGCCTGCCGTGCCTCGGAGCGTGGAACCTGCATGGTTCCCTGCTGCCCAAATACCGCGGCCGCGCCCCGATCAACTGGGCCGTTCTCCACGGCGAACCGCGCATTGGCATGACCCTCCACCGGATGGTCAAAAGCGCCGACGCCGGCGCGATCGTCGACCAGGAGGGCGTGGACCTCGACCCGCGCGACACGGCCGAGCAGGCGTTCCGCAAGGTTCTGCCCTGCGCCCGTCGGGTGCTTGAACGCCAGATCGATGCCTTGCTCGCCGGCACCGTCCGGGAAACGCCGCAGGACGAGTCCCAGGTTACCTATTTCGGCGGGCGCAAACCGGAGGACGGCCGCATCAATTGGACACAGACCTCCCGGCAGATCTTCAACCTGATCCGCGCCGTGACCGATCCGTATCCGGGCGCCTTCACTGAGGTGGGCGGCGCGCAGTTGATGCTGTGGTGGGCCGAGCCGGATTCGCCGACCGCGCGCGGTCGTCGCGGTCAGCCCGGCGAGATCCTCTCCGTTTCTCCGCTGGTCATCGCCACTGGCGACGGCGCCTTGGAATTCACCCGCACCGAGTGGCGCGGGGCACCCGTCGCCCTGCAGGTCGGGCAGGTCCTCAGCAGCCTGTCATCCTGAGCGCAGCGAAGGATCCAGTAGTATCGCCCTCGAACCTCTTCCGGGGAATTCTTCGCCGCGCTCAGAATGACCCAATTGTTCTTTCGTGTCTTTTCCCTCTTTTCGTGGTTAACCCATCGTAATTTATGCCCCTCAAAGTCCTCATCCTCGGCGCCAACGGTTTCATCGGCAGCTCCCTCACACACGCGATTCTGAAGAAGAAAGACTGGGAGGTCTACGGCATGGATGTCGGCGACCACAAGCTGGGCGACAGCCTCGGCAACCCGCGCTTCAAGTTCGTCGAGGGCGACGTGATGATTTCCCACGAGTGGATCGAGTACCACGTCAAGAAGTGCGACGCGGTCATCCCGCTCGTCGCCATCGCCAACCCAGCCCAGTACGTCAAGGACCCGCTCCGCGTCTTCGAGCTCGATTTCGAGTCGAACCTCGCCGTCGTCCGCCAGTGCGCGAAATACAGGAAGCGCATCATTTTCCCGTCCACCTCCGAGGTCTACGGCATGTCGCCGGACGCGGAGCTCAACGAGCAGACCACCAACATGGTCTACGGTCCCATCGACAAACAGCGCTGGATCTACGCCTGCTCGAAGCAGCTTCTCGACCGCGTCATCTACGCCTATGGCGTGCGCGACAACATCGACTACACCCTCTTCCGCCCGTTCAACTGGATTGGCCCCAAGCTCGACAACGTCTTCGAGCAAAAGGAGGGCAGCTCGCGACTTTTCACCCAATTCATTTCGAACGTCATCTACAAGAAACCGATCCAGCTGGTCGACGGCGGCAAACAGAGCCGCTCCTTCACCTTCATCGATGACGGCGTCGACGCGCTGCTGCGGATCATCGAGAACAAGAACGGCAAGGCCTCGCGCCAGATCTTCAACCTCGGCAATCCGAAGAACGACGTCAGCGTCGCCCGGCTCGCCCAATCCATCATCGCCGCCTTCAAGCACTATCCGGAATACCGCGAGCACGCGGCGGCCGCCAAGGTCGTCGCCGTTTCCTCCGGCAAATATTTCGGCAAATATTATCAGGACATCCAGAAGCGCGTGCCGTCGATCGCGCACGCGAAGAAGCAGCTCGGCTGGTCGCCCAAGGTCGATCTCAAGACCGCCATCCGGCTCACGCTCGACTACCACCTCGCGCACAAGGACTATTCGCTCGAATAAGTCGTCTCCCGAGGTCGGGCGGAGCGGGCTAGTGCGCCCGACCCGACGGATTTCAACCGCGAGACTTTCCTCCCCATGGCTCTCCGCCTCGCCCTTAAGATCGACGTCGACACCGACCGCGGCACGCGCGTCGGGGTGCCCAACCTCGTTCACGATTTGTGCGCGGCCAGTGTGCCGGCGACATTTCTCTTTTCCTTCGGGCCCGACCAAACCGGGCGCGCCATCACGCGGGTGTTCCGCCCGGGTTTCCTCAAGAAGGTCGGCCGCACCAGCGTCGTGCAGCTCTACGGTGTCCGCACGCTGCTCAACGGCACGCTCTTGCCCGCGCCCCACATCGGCCGCCGCAACGAGGCCGTGATGCGCGCCGTGCGCGATGCCGGCTTCGAGATCGGCATCCACTGTCACAATCACTATCGCTGGCAGGACTACGTCCAGACCATGGATCTCGAAACGATCCGCGCCGAATTCAACGCCGCCCGCGACGAGTTCCGCCGCGTCTTCGGCAGCGAAGCCCCTTCCGCCGGCGCCCCCGGCTGGCAGGCCAACGCCCTCAGCCGGCAAATCTACGACGAGGCCGACCTGCTCTACGGCAGCGATACCCGCGGCACCGCGCCGTTCTTCCCGCACCTCGCCGGGCATACCTTCCAGACCCTGGAAATTCCGTCGACCCTGCCGACCCTCGACGAGCTGATGGGGCGAACGGAGTATCCCGAGAGCCGGATTGTGCCGCACCTGATGTCCCTCCTGCGGCCGGGCGCGCTCAATGTTTTCACGCTGCACGCCGAACTTGAGGGCATGGGGAAACGCGCGCTTTTCGTTGAGTTCCTCACGGCACTCGGACGCGCTGACGTCGAAGTGGTCTCGCTGGAAGAGGCCGCGCGCGCGCTCCTGGCGGCGCGGGAGAAAATCCCGGTCTGCATTCTCCGGCAGGCGGAGATCGACGGCCGCTCGGGATGGGTCGCCGTGCAGGGGCCGGCGGTTTGAGGCAAAGAGGGGGCCGTCGATGTCCCCATCGGCGACCGGCGTCGGTGCGGAGACCGACGCCCACCCAATGCACGCGCCCTACGCCCGGTCCACCTTGTAGAACATCCAGAAGCCGAGGCCCTGAAACACCACATTGGGCAGCCACATCAGCAAGTCGGGCCGCAGCGCGGTCTGGTTGTCGAACCAGCCGACCACAATGGTCGCGAAATAGTAGGTCATGACCAGCGCCAGCCCGAGGCCGAGGTTGGCCGACGTTTCCTTGCGCGAGACCTTGATGCCGAGCGGCACCGCGATCAGGGCAAAGGACAGCACGGAAAACGCCGTGGCAAATTTTTCGTGGATGGTGACCTGCACCCGCATCTGCTGGGCTTCCCGCAGGGCGGCCGGCACATTTGGGTCGGGCCGGCTCAAGCGCCGCCATTCCTGAAGCAGCTGGCTGAAGGTCAGCCATTTTTGCTTAACCCTGATCGTCCCGGTTCCGGCGAGTTTTCCCAGCGGCAGGTCGAAGGTCGCCTGTTCCCACGCCGCCGCGCCCCGCGCTTCAGAGAAATTCTCCGGATCCTTCTCGTCGCGCACCTCGGCCTGGGCGTGCTCCAGCGTCAGGACAAGTTTGTTGTTCTTCCGATCAAAATCAACCCGGCCGGTGTCCGCCCGGGCAAAACGCCTCACCCGGTTCTTGCCGTCGAGTTCCCAGAGCCAGAAATCCTTCAGGACCGAGTCTTTCTGTTCGCCCACATAGATCACCAAGCCGGGAAAATCCCGGATAAAGGTCTTGGTCGTGATGAAACTGAGTGGATTTTGGGCGATGGCCTGCGCCAGCTCCGTTTCATAGGCCACCTTGGCCCGGGGCATGAACTCGAAATTGATCAGCACATTGGCCCCCACTCCCAGGAGGGCCAAAAACAGGATCGGGGCCGACAGCCACGCCACGCTCAACCCCGAGGCCCGCAACGCCGTGATCTCCAGTCCGACGACATCCGGCCCAAGACCAGCAAAATTCCGGTCAGCATCCCCATCGGCAGCGCATACGAAACCACGACCGGGATCATCAACCCAATCAGGCGCACGAGGGTGTCGGCGGCCAGTTGCCCGGCGAGCACGTGACCCAGCAGGTCCTTGAGGGCGTTGCCGATCATCAGCACAAAGGCGAACATCCCCACCGCGGCGCCGCAGGTCAGAAAGACACTCTTGAATATGTGCCGGTGGATGAGGTTCATCAGATGAGTTGAAAGATGAGGGTTGAGAGTTGAGAGTCAGACCGCAACGCAGAGTTTTGGGCGCGCTATTTTTCTCTCAACCCTCAACTCTCAACTCTCAGCGCTCAACTCTCAACTCGTCCCCGCCTCATGCTCTTCACTCCGCCCAAGCCCGCTATCTATGGCGAGACGCTCGAATCGCTCACGACCCGCCTCACGGAGCACGGTCATCCGGCTTTTCGCGCCCGCCAGATTATGGAATGGCTCTACAAGAAGCGGGTGAACACCTGGGACGAGATGACCAACCTGTCCCGCCCGCTGCGGGCCTGGCTCGCCGAAACCTACGAGCTGGAGCCGACCGTTTTTGTTCTCACCAAGCAATCCGAGGACGTGACCGACAAGCTTCTGCTCGAGTTGGGCGACAAATCACTCATCGAAACGGTCATCATCCGCGCCCCCCAGCTCGGGGTCGGCCAGGAAGACTCGCGCAAAACCATCTGCATCTCCACCCAGGTCGGCTGCGCCATGGGCTGCAAGTTTTGCGCCTCCGGCCTCGAGGGCCTGAAGCGCAATCTGTCCGCCGGCGAGATCGTCCACCAGCTCATCCACGTCTGCCGGCAGGAGGACAGCCGCACGCCGCGCGCCCGGGCCGAGCTGGTGTCGTTCGACAACCTCGTCGTCATGGGCATGGGCGAACCGTTGCACAACTACGACGCCATCATCCGCGCGCTGACCATCCTCAACGCCGAGTGGGGGCTCGGTTTCGGTGCCCGGCGCATCACGCTTTCCACGTCCGGACTCGTCCCAAAGATCAAGCAGCTCGCCGACGAACCGCTCGGCATCCGTCTCGCCATCAGCCTGCACGGCGCCACCGACGAGGTGCGGGAGCAGATCATGCCGATCAACAAAGCGTGGCCGCTCAAGGAATTGCTGCCCGCCGTGCGCGAGTTCTCGGAAAAACACGGCCGGATGGTCACGCTGGAGTTCATTCTCATCGAGGGCATCAACGATGCGCTGGAGCAGGCGGAAAAGCTTCGCGACATCGCGTATGACCTGCACGCCCACGTGAACCTCATTCCCTACAACACCGTCGAGGGCCTGCCATGGAAACGCCCCAGCCAGACGCGCCAGGAAAGATTCGCCAACATCCTGTTCGACGGCGGAGTGTCGGTCACGCTCCGCCGCGAGAAAGGCCACGCGATCGACGCCGCGTGCGGCCAGCTGCGGCTGAAGACGGAAAAAGCGCGCGAAGCCGAGGCGACCTAGGTGGAACGCGACCTCCGGACGCGTTGAGCGGGCGGCGATGTCCCCATCGAATTCTGGCGCCGGGGTGGCCGGTTGTTTTGTTCGCGGCGGCTGGGATACCGGCGCCCCTCTTTCCGGGGCCGGAATGTGGGAGCGAGCTTGCTCGCGACATCGCGCACCCTGAGTCGCGAGCAAGCTCGCTCCCACAAAAGACCCACCAATGAACGCATCTGCCTCGCTCTGGCGGAGGATCCGACGAACCACGAAGCGCCTTGGCCGGCGTCGCGCCGCCGCAGACCGCCATTGCCATACCCGCATCACCTGCTAGCCGTCGGAGTGACGCATGGATTTGCCCGCCTTCATCGAAATTCCGCTCCGGCTGGGACTGCTGCTGGCCGGGCTGCTGCTGCCGGGCTCGATGCTGCTGCGTGCGCTGCGCCTGCCGTGGTCTTTAGCGGCGGCCTTTGTCACCTCGGGCGCGACGCTGTACGCCGTCGTTTTGATTTTCGCGTTCACGAGCGCCCCGATCTCGCTGGCGACGCTCGCCGGCGCACTCGGCCTGATCACGCTGGCGGCCCGGCTGGTTCCCGTGCGCCAAGACGCCGGGAGACTGGCCGCGGCCTTTCCGTCTTTCTCGCAGATGGGACCCTGGCTGCCGCTCTATGTGGCGTTTTGGGCCGTGGTCGCCTACCGGCTCATCGTTCAGCCGCTGAGCGGACCGGATGTGAACTTTCGCTGGAGCTGGCTCGCCGAACAGATGCTGCACTTCGGTTCGCTCGATTTTTATCCACCGCGCCGCGGAGCCGATTTTCTGCGCTACTTCTGGGCGGAGAGCATTCCCCCGGGCATCGCCAGCCTTTACGCGTGGGCCTACGCCTGCGGCGGCAGCAAGCTCGCGCTGTGGACCTCGCCGGTTGTGGCGCTGCAGTTGCTCTCGTTCCATGAAGTCATCTGGCGGCTCGGCAACCGGTGGGGCGGCGAAGTGGTCGCCCGCTGGGCGGTGTTGCTGGCGGCGGCATGCCCGTTGCTGACCTGGTCGTTTTTGATCGGCCAGGAAACCGGCCTGACTGCGCTCGCCGTCGTCGGCCTCGTCTGGTGTCTGCACCATTTGCGCGAGGAGGACGGATTGCGGTGGGCGGCACTCGCGGGACTGTTCGCTCTCGCCGCCGCCAGCACCCGGGAATACGGGCCGGCCTTCGCGGTGGCGGCGATCGCGATGGCCGCTGTTCAGGGTGGATCCCGCCGCCAGTTGTTGGTCCTGACCTTGGTGGCCCTGCCCGCAGCCGTCGCCTGGCCCTTCCGGGTGTGGCAACTGACGGGCAACCCGTTCTACAGTCTGGAAGTCGGCGGCCTTTTCCCGGCGAACCCGGTTTTTGCACAATGGAGCGAGGCGTTCCACGCCCCCCATGCCCACACCCTTTCCACCGCCGCCGACTGGCAGTCTTTGGGCCGCTACATCGTCCTCTGGGCGTTGCCGGCCGTGGGCGGACTAATCGCACTCTTCGTATTGCTGGCGCAGCGCCTGCGGGAAGCCCGGGCGGTTGCGTTTTTTGGCGCGGTGACCTTGGCGTTATGGTTTCTTTCGGTTCCCCACACGGCGGGTGGGCTTTTTTATTCCCTGCGCGTGCTCAGTCCGGCCTTCGGGTTGCTGGCCGTGACCGCCAGCTACGCTCTGCGCGGATTGAGCAATCACGCGGCGACGGGAAAACTCATCGCCCTGGCCGTCGCCCTCGTCGTGCTGGAGGCCTTGCCCAAAACTTTGGTGCTGCCGGAAAATCCCTATCGGACGGCCGTCCGCGCCTGGCCGGAGGCGGGCAATCAATTCGTCGGCACCGTGCAAGCCGGCGAACCGCAGTTGCTGGCGAAACTCCTGATGTTGCCCGGGCGCGCCCGGATTCTGACCGACAACGCGGGCTTGCCGCGCGCGCTGGCGCCAATCGGCACGGAGGTTTTGCCGCTGTGGAGCCCGGAGGTGGCGTGGCTGTTTGACCGCAGCTTGCCGCCGGAGGAAATTGCGCGGCGCTGGCACCAAGCAGGTTTCCGCTACGTGATCTTGGGCAAAGCCGGCATCTCCGTGGAATTCATCCACAACGAGGCCCGCTGGCGCGCCCCCTATTTCAAACTGGCCCGCGCGGCGGAGACCGACACTTTTCTTATTCTCGAAGCCACCGTCGCTGCGGTGCCCGGGCCCTGAGGCGTACTCTTGGCTTTACATATCAACAAATCCAGATGCATTGATACACCAATGATTGCCGACCAATCCATTTCCGAACTCCTCGCCACGAAGCGCACCGTCCGCTCGCTGGAGTTTTTCCCGCCCAAGGATGAGACGGGAGTCGACGCGCTGCGGCAGACGGCGGCCGCACTCAAACACATCGCCCCCGATTTTGTGTCCGTGACCTATGGGGCCGGCGGCACGACGCGTGAGCGCACGGCCCAAGTCAGCCGGGTGTTGCGTGACGAGATCGGTTTCACGGTGATGCCCCACCTCACGTGCGTCGGTCATTCCCGCGAGGAGCTGAACGGGGTCGCCGACCGGCTGCATGCCGACGGCTACCGGAACATCATGACACTCCGCGGCGATCCGCCCAAGGGGCAGACGGAGTTT
>CAZAOI010000051.1:0-14486 GCA_964486705.1 uncultured Oleiharenicola sp.
GCAGACGTTGAGCGGGTCGACCTGGATGTAGCCGTGATGGGCGAGGGCGGCGGCGACACCGGGCACGGGGGAATCCAGCAACAGGGCGCGACGCAGGAAGCGGCGGGCGACGGCGGCGGGGACGATGACAGTTTGGGACATCAAGGGAGGATCCAGTCGTTCCCAGAAACCGCCGCGGGCTGCAAGCTGTCTTCCGAGATCGGGCTTAAGGATGCCGCGAAACCTTCGAAAGCTTCTTGCCCCAGACGGGCTCGCCTCACCAAACCGCCATGGTATTCACCTGTTCATAGAATTGCCGGGCGCATTCATCGCGCTCGCTGAAAGCGGGCTTGAATTTCAGGCCGAAGAAAATCTTCCGGTCATCGGGCAAAACGGCGAGCAACACGCCGAGCGCGAACAGCGGCCGCAGGCGCACCCCTCGGGGAAAGACCAGAAACGTGATTGAGCGGCAGCCTTCCGGGCCGGTCGGGTCGGTCGCAAACACGACCTTGAACGTGTGCGGATAAGTGACCGTGGCGAAAGAGATGTTGCCCCCGAGGACCGTGAATTCGCCGAGCAACTCCTCGGTGGGGGAGCCGATGAACCAACGCAGCAGCCGGGAATGCGGCCGGCCGCCGATCCGGAGCGTGGTGCGGAAAGCATCCGCCTGGCTCACTTCCGGCGCGCGGGTTTGCGCCATCGGGTGCAGCGCGCTGAAATGGCACGAGTCCATCCCGTTGAGCGTGATCAGATGCGGATGGACCGGAAGGTGGTCGGTGTAGACGCGAAAAACCCGCGCGCCCGCGCCGACCACTTCCCAGGGGCCCGGAAAAAGCGGAACCGGTCCGTTGAAAACCCAGATAAAGCCCCACGCCTCATGCACCGGGTAGCTGCGGGTGCGGCGGGCCGGCGTCTGTTAAAAAAAGGGTGTGCGGGTGCACTTTCAGTCCCCGCCAAAACACCAGTGATGATAGGCGCAGCGCAGTTCGGTGCCCTCGACCGTTCCGAGTCCGAGGTCCGCGCCGAGATGCGGACACTGGCCGTCCAGGGCATGCACGGCTCCGGATTCGTCGCGAAAGAGGACAATCCGCCGGCGCAGGAGGTCGAGGCTGCGCGCCCGGCCGCGCCGCAACCGCCGCGAGCGCATCGCCGGGTACCAAGACTGGACGACCAAGTCGGGATGATTGAAATTCATGCGGTGCGCCGGTGGATCTTCATGCGCAGGCCGCCGAGCGGCTTCAACACGATAAAGGCATCGAACCCGATCGGTTCGGCCCGGTCGACCACGAACCGCCAGCGGGGCAGCCAGCTGCGCAAACCGAGGGCGAGTTCCTGCAGGGCGAACTGTTCGCCGATGCAACTGCGCGGCCCGGCGCCAAAGGGGAAATAGGCCGGCATCGGGCCGGTGGCCAGGCGATCGGCCGCGAACCGTTCCGGGTCGAAACGGGTGGGGTCGGGAAAGTGGCGCGGCTGCCGGTGGACGATGAACTGGCTGACGTAGACGGTATCGCCGCGCCGCAGTCGCAGCCTGCCCAGGTCGACATCCACCAGCGCCTCCCGCCCGATCGTCCAGACGGGCGGATAGAGCCGCATCGACTCGCGCAACACTTGGCGGGTGTAGGGCAGCGAGGGCAAGGGATCCGATTCTGCCGCGGCCGGGGCGCGGGCGAATTCCTCGAGAAGGCGCTGTTCCACCTCCGGATGCCGGGCGAGCAAGTAGAGCGTCCAGACCAGCGCGTTGCTCGTCGTTTCCTGTCCGGCGAGAAGAATGGACTTGGCCAGATCATGAATCCGCTCCTGGGTCAGCGGGCCGGTGGCCGAACCAATGCGGCCGAGCCAGTTCGGCTCGTCGCGGCTGGCACTCAGGGCCCGCTCCAGCATGGTGTTGACCGCTGCCCGGGCGCGCCGAAAACGGGTCGGGCGCGGCAAGGGGAAATATTGATACAGCGGATAAAGCGGGTTCGAGACGGCGCGTTGGGCAAAGGACGAAATCTCTTCGAGCAAATCGTGGATGACCGAGAGGTGGGCGTCGAAATTCACGCCAAGGAGGCCCTCCGCGGCAACGCGCATGGAGACATCAGCGCATTCGCGAGCGAGATCGCGACTTTCGCCGTCGCGCCAGCCGGCCTGAGTGCGTTCGAAGCAATCGCGGATAATCGCGGCTTGGATGGGGAAAGAAGCGGGCTGGACGGCTGGACGCGCGAGTTGTCGCTGCTGTTTGTACGTTTCGCCCTGGCTGGTGAGCAGCCCGGCGCCGAGGAAGAAGCGCGCGATGGTCTGCAGGCCGCGCTCCTTCATCATCGGTTTTGCCAGCGCGAGGATCTGATGGATTAACGCGGGATCGCTGACCAGAAACACGCGCCGCCGGCCAAGGCGCAACTCGACGATGTCGCCATATTCCGCCTGCAGGCGCACAAACTGCTCCAGCCAACCCTGGCGCTGGGCGCGCCACGCGCCGAGGAGCGACAAGCGCAGGCCAGGCAGCGATTGAGGGGAGGCCGGCATCGAAATTACTTCACTTCCGGGACCAGCCCGAGTTGCACGAGCAAGCCCAACGAGTCGAAGTAGCCTTGCAGCGCGACCAGGTGGCCGGCCTGAAACCGCCAGATGTCGACACCGGTGACCGTGGCCGTTTTCCGCGTCGGCCGCAGATTGAGAAACTTGGCGCGGTGGGTTCCGGTAAAGCGGTAGCGGCAAATGGTGGTGTCGCCTTCGCTGATGAACTCGATGACCTCGATCTTCGCGTCGGGAAAGGCGGTGCGCAGCAACGTCAGGAAATCCTGGAAGCCGGCGCGGTCATTCTTCTTTCCGCCCGGGAAAGCCGCGTCGCTGTGAAACTCGGCGGCGAGCTCCGTCACCGCAGCGGCTGGGTTGCCTTCGTTCACGGCCGCGTAGTAGCGCAGGAGGGTTTGTTCCTGGGCGGTGCGGGCGACCGGCAGGGGCGCCGGCGCACTCGGGGCGGGGGCAAGTGGCAGCGGTTCGGCAGCGCGGCCGGCGGAGAGCGCCGCAGAGAGGCCGATAAGCAGGAGAATGGAGCGCATGGGAATTTAGAGAAAGAGCTATTTGATTCCGGGGATCCAGTTCCAGCGGCCGGCAAGTTTCATGGCCGCCGGGACCATCATCGCCCGCACGATCAGCGCGTCGACCGCGACGGCCACCACGAGGCCAAAGCCGAGCATCTTGACCAGCACCACATCGGCGAAGGCGAAGGCGCCGAAGACGACGGCCATGATCGCGGCCGCGCCGCTGATCAGGCCGCCGGTGGCGACAAGCCCGCGCCGGACCGAGCCATCGCCATCGCGATCGCGCAGGTATTCTTCGCGGACGCGGGACAAGATGAAGATTTCGTAGTCCATGCTCAGGCCGAAGGTGACACAGAAAACGATGAGCGGGATGTTGAGCGGGATCGAGCCAGCTGGCCCGTTCAGGCCCAAATAGGAGGCGCCCCAACCCCATTGAAACACCGCCACGGTGGCGCCAAAGGCGCTGGTAACGGAAAGGGCGTTCAAGACCAGGGCCTTCACCGGCACAAGAAACGACCGGAACGCGAAGAACAAGACCAGCAGCGTGACGCCAATCACAATGCCGAAGACCACCGGGTACGCCGCCAGCACGACCGCATCAAAATCGTTGGAGTAGGACCAGTGGCCGCCGGCCTCGATCGCCATGTCGGGGATGTCCCAGGTGCCGAGTTCGCGGACAAACGCGAGGCTGTCCGCATAACCAACGCGGTCGTTCAGCACCACCTGCACAAGGGCGCGATCGTGTTGGCGGCTCAAAATGAGGCTGCCGATTTCCGGATGGGTTTCGAGGCTCTGTTCGAAATTCAAATAAAGCGTGCGCAGCTGGAACTCCTGCAGATCGTCGCCGAGATCCACCGGGCCGAACACCCGCGCCACGCGCGGGTCGCCGTGCAGTCTTTCGGAGAGCGCGAAGAACGCATCCACGCGGTCGGGCAGCACGGCGCCGCCGTCGCGCGCCCGGACAATCAGGTTGATCGGGGTCAGTTCCTGCCCCTGACCCATGGCTTGCAGCGCAGCCAGGCCCCGGGAGGTTTCCATTTTCTCCGGCAACCAGGGCTTGTCGGGAAATCCGGGCCGGATGTGCAGCAACGGTGCGCTCAAGGCCAGGAGAATGACGAGCCCGAGGAGCAAGGCCGCCACCGGCCACCGCAGCACGAGCGAAGTCCAGCGTTCCCAGCGTTGCCGGCTCCCGGACAGCCGAAGCAGGGAAGCGAGTTGGCGGGGCGATTCGAGCCAGGGCGTCAGCACCGCCAGCAACGCCGGCAGCAAGGTGAGCGACAGCACAAGGCTCGACGCGACGACCACCATTCCGCCGAGTCCCATCGAGCGCAGCTCGAACAACGGGGTGAAGAGCAGGCCGGCGAGCCCGATCAGGACGGTCAGACTCGAATACGTGACTGCGACGCCGGTCGTCGCCAGTGTCTCCGCCAGCGCCGGTCCGATGTCCCGCTCGCCGGTGGCGCGTTCCTCTCGGTAGCGATTGACCATGAAAAGAGAGTAGTCGATGCCGAGGGCGAGTCCCAGCAAGGTGACGACATTTTGGTAGAGGACGTTCAGCGGCGCGAAATGCACGAAGGCGGGCACGAAGCTCATCGCGAGCAAGGTGGACGCGACGCCGAGGGCGAGCGGCAACGCCGCGGAGACGATCGAGCCGAACACGAGCAACAGCACGATCAGGGTCAGCGGCAGCGCGCGCATTTCCGCGCGCTCCGAATCCGTTGCGTTGAAAGTATTCAGGTCATGAATCATCGCGGCCTGACCGGTGACTTGGCACTCCCAGCCGGTGAGAGCAGTCGAGGCCATCGCGAGCGCCACGGCGGCGCGCACGGGCTCGACGCGGTTTGCGGCCTCGGAAATCGAAACGCCCCCAAGTCCGACGAGCAGGGCAATCGCATGGCCGTCCGCACCGCGGAAACGGCGGCCGAAACTTTCATCGGGCACAATGACGCGGGCCACGCCGGGACACGCACGGAGCTTTGCCGCGATGGTTTCCGCCGCCCGCTGGAACGCGGGGTCGTCGAATCGTTCCGTGGGCGAATGGAAAACGACGGCCAAACTTTGGGCGAAGGGGTGGGTGAAGTCGCGTCCGAGCGACGTCTCGACCCGGGCCGACATTGTGCCGGCGAGCGGCCGCGATCCCGCATCCAAAAGCGCCGGGGAGCGGCGGGCGGTGACGGCGGCGACGGCCAGCGCGACGAGCCAGAAAATCAGCACGGACTTCCGGTGCCGAAAGACAAAATGGCCGAGACGGCGGTAGAGGGCGGGCATCGGGTGATTCTCCGCGTGTTTCAGCGTTCGGGCGCGACCGCGCCGAAGCGCGGCAGCACGCGGTGGCTTTCTGCGCAATGCGTGACGACGAGAGTGATCTCCGGATGGGCCGCCTGAAGCCGGCGGAGCTTTTCGAAGGTTTGCCGGAAAGCGCCGGCATCATGCATGAGCAGACGCGCGAGGGGATGGGGCGGGCGGTTCTCATCGAGCGAACGCTTGAGCCAGACCGCGTCGACGATGAGGAAAACGCGGCGGCCGGCGAGATCGGTGAACAAGACCCCGGCCTGCCCGGCGGCATGGCCGGGCAGTGCGACCAGCGTGAGGGCGCCGTCGCCAAAAACATCCACTCCGGAGAAAAGAAAATCCAACTCGGCCAGCGGGGCCAGGCGCCGGGGCGCGATGGGGCTGGAGCGGGCCTCGAAGTCGTCCGGGAGGAGACCCGCCAAAAATCCGGCACACAACGCCGCCAGCGGCCGAAGCGTCTTCACCGCGGTGTAGGCCTCCTCGAGCCAGATGAACCGCGCCGCGGGAAAATCCTTCAGGCCACCGATGTGATCGGCGTGAAAATGCGTCACGACAATCGTGCGGACCTCGGCGGGATCAACGCCTGCGGCGCGCAACGCGGCGGCGGCGGTCGCGGCTGGGGCGATGACCACGGGCGTCAGCCAGGCGTAAATCGCCCACGGCAGGCGGCGCGTCAGCTCGTGAAAGCGGGGCGCATAGCCCGTGTCAACCAGGAGGAGACCGTGTTGCGGGTGACGGAGCACGGCGACCATGGCGGGAAACTGGCGGGCGGCAAACCGCCCGCCGCGCATCACGCTGAACTCGGGATGGGTGCACCAGCCGGCGTGGAAGAGGGAGGCGTCAAACGGCGGCATGGGTGGGGCGCCAGGCGGCGGCAAATTCCCTGATCCCGGTTTCGACAGCGACCGCCGGCTGATAGCCGAGATCGCGGCGGGCCTTGGTAATGTCGAGGGTGCGGGTTCGCGCGAGGACGCACACCGAGTACCGCGTGAGCCGCGGTTCGCGGCGCAGGCCCGCGGCGCGATGGACCAGTTCGAGCGCCCCGGCGATCGCATACGCGACCCTGTAGGGCACGTGCGGCCGGCGGACGCGCAGGCCGAGCTCCTGAAAAAGCCGGTCGAGCAACCGTTGGGTGTTCCACGGTTCGCCATTGCTGATGTGGTAGATCTGCCCGAGGCAGCCGGGTGGGGCCGTGGCGGCCAGGACCAAGGCGTCGACCGCGTTGGCGAGGCACGTGACATCGATCAGCGACTCGCCGTTGCCAAAGCAGGGAAACACCCCGCGCTGGGCCATGCGCAGGATGCGGGGAAAAATGGAACGGTCGCCCGGCCCGAAGACCGCCTGCGGGCGAAGCACCACGACCGGCAGGCCATTGCGCGCGGCGGCCAGGACGCGTTGCTCGGCCTCCCGTTTGCTCCAGGCGTAGGTGTTGATGGCCACGCGCGGGAGCGCTTCATCTTCGCCGATGTTGAGCCGGTGGCGCGAGTCCATGCAGACGCTGGGCGAGGAAAGATGAATGAGGCGGCCGACGCCGGCGCGGGCACAGGCCCGGAGAACATGCTCGGTGCCCGTGATGTTGGCCGATTGAAAATCCAGCTTTCGCCCCCAAAGGCTCGACAGCCCCGCGCAGTGGAAAACGCGATCTTGCCCCGCGCAAAGCCGGGCGATCGCCTCGGCATCCCCGAGATCGGCGCGGACGAAGCGCACGCCGGCTTCCGCGAGCGCCCGGCCCGCGGTGACGTCGCGGCCGGTGGCGAGCACGTCATGGCCCAGCGCGTGCAGCCGGCGGGCGAGGGCTCCGCCAAGAAAGCCAGTGGCGCCGGTCACAAGCGCGCGCATCAGTATTCCAGAATCAGCCCGCCGATGGAGAAACCGGCACTCGTGCCGAGTAGCATCACCTTGTGCCCGCGGCGCAGCCGGCCCTGCTCGATGGCGACGTCGAGGGCGAGCGGCATCGAGGCGGCGATGTTGTTGCCGTAGTCGGGCAGCGTGCAGACGAGCCGGTCTTCGGTGATGCCAAGTTTGCGCCGCAGCAGTTCCATGGCCGCGAGGCTCGCCTGGTGGGGCACCACCAGATCGATGTCCCGGAGCGCCACGCCGGCGTCGGTCAGCAGCCGCTCGACGAAGCCGGGCATGATCGAGCTCGCCTGGCGGAAGATCTTTTTCCCATCCATGTGGAAAAGGTAACGCGTGGGATCCTCCGTGTTGTAATGATAGGCCGGCAACCGGCCGGCGCCGCCGTAAAGGTGGCAGTGATCCGCGCCGCTGGGATAGGTTTCGAGGCGCGCGCCGAGCAGGCGGGACCCTTCCCCCGGGGCCGCAGGCGCGACCACCACGGCGGCGGCGGCGTCACCGAAAAGGCTGTAGGCCTCGAGTTCCTTGTCGTTGACGCCAAGCGACGGCAACTCCGACGCCACGAGCAAGACGCGGCGATAGCGCCCGGCGGCGATGGCATAGGAAATCGTGTCGAGACCGGCGACGAAGCTGAGGCACGTGCTGTTGATGTCGAAGCAGGTGACGCCGCGGTCGCGCGGGTCCAGCTCCTGCAGGATCAAGGCGGCGTTGCAGGGAATAAGCTGGTCGGCCGTGCCGCTGACGCAGAGGAGCAGGTCGATGTCGGCGAAATCGAGCCCGGCGCGGTCGAGAGCGGCGCGCGCGGCTTGGGCCCCGAGTTGGGCCGCATTGTCGCCGTCGGTGTAGTAGCGCCGCCGGACGCCGGACATTTTCTCCAGGGTTCCGCTGGGCAATCCCAGTTTCCGGTCCAAGACATCGCCCTCAAGGCACCGGCGCGGCACATGGCGGGCGGTGCTGACGATGCGCACCGCGCGCAGAAGCTTGGCGGCAGCGGGCAGGAGAGATGCGGGGGCAGGGGGCATGAGCCGAACGCTGGAACAATGGCGGATCGCCAGTTGGTAGCGAGCTTGATTCCAATCAGCCCATGCCGCGCCCAATGGCGTCCGATCCGATTCCCGACCGCGGGATCGTCTCGGCGCGTTACGACACGATCTTCTTTAGCGCCAGCCTTGTCGTGCCACTCGCGTTGTGGGGGGTGTTTTCACTCGGCTGGGTGACCGGCCTCGCGGTGGGCGGAATTGCCGGTCTCGTTCGTGGTGGCGATGCACTCCTTTATCGATGGCCGCGTGTGGCGCTTCGCGGACTATCCCCGCCGGGCGGAGTGGCTGAAATTGCGCGCCGCTGGCCTCGGATGGAGAGGAACTCGGACGTCAAGATAACGGGGGGTCTCGGGCGACGGTGGCGGGACATCGTTTCGGGGCGAAAAATAAAAACACCTATGTGCTGGCGGCCCATCGGGCTTGAGCGTCAGCGGTCGTCGGGTGTTGCCACGGGCGGTGGGCGTTCGCAACGTGAGCACCGTGAAAATCGTCATTGTCGAAGACCACGAGATGTTCCGCGAAGTCCTGCGCAAGGTCTGCACGCGGGAATTGCGGCATGAAGTGGTCGGCGAGGCGGCGGACGGCCGCAGCGCGGTGCAATTAGTTTTGGAGCATGCCCCGGATCTGGTGCTGCTCGACCTGCATTTGCCGAATCTGGATGGGTTCGGGGTGCTGGCCGCTTTGCAGGGGGCGGCGCCCACCGTCCGGGTTTTGGTGCTTTCCTCGCATTGTGACGACTACACGGTCTTTCGGGCGGAGAAGGCCCATGTCCACGGATTTGTGGACAAAAACACCAACACCGTGGCCATCCTGAAGGCCGCGATCACGGCGGTGGGCGAGGGCCGGCGTTATTTTTCCGAGGAATTTCTCCGCCTCAAGGCGGCGCGGCATGACAATCCCGTGTCGTTCGACAAAATTCTTTCGGATCGGGAGCGCGGTGTCCTCGGTCTGATCGGCGCACCGTTTCACGACCGGGAAATCGCGGCGCAGCTCGGCTTGGCGGAAGAGACGGTGGAGAAACACCGTTTCAATATTCTGCGGAAGCTGGGGTTGAACGGCCAGGCGGAGTTGATCCGCTATGCCCAGGATCACGGATTTACGCTGGCCGCTCCGCGCGGGGATGGCGGCGAACTGCTGCCGTAAGGGAGTGGATCTCCCGGCGCACCGCGGGAAGAAGATCATCGAAGGCCGTTTGGTCCTGGGCGCGGGCCGCAAGCTCCAGGCCGGCGGCGGCCGTCGCCAGGGCCGAACTGCCGATCAGCCGGGCGTGTGACAGCACGCCGTGCGCGGCCTCGGCCAGTTGGGTGAAATCAGTTTGGCTGGCGGCGGCGGTGAGTTTCTTTTCCGCCTCGGTCAAGGCGGCGAGGAAGAGTTCGATCTGCCGGCTCAGGCCTTGATTGGTCCCGTCGGAGATAAATTCGAGGAGCGACACGTCGACGCTCGGGGCGGCGACATCCGGAGAAAGATGCATGGAAGCCGCGGCGAGATGCCTCCGCCCCGCGGCCGACAGCACGCGCCGGAGCTTTTCCGGGGTCAGCGGTTTGCCGACAAAGGCGTCCATCCCGGCGTTCAGGCAGAGCGTGCGATCCTCGTTGGTGCAATAGGCGGTGACGGCCAGCAGGATCGCGCGCGGGCCCTTCGTCTCCAGCGCCCGGATCCGGCGGGCCACTTCAATGCCGTCCATGTCGGGCAGGTTGCGGTCGAGCAGGACGAGGTGATGGCGTTTTTCTGCGAAGAGGTTGAGCGCCTCGGCTCCGGTGCTCGCCCGTTCGCAGGTCAGGCCGAATTTGCTCAAGACCGCCGTGGCGGCCCACGCATTGTAGTTGGTGTCTTCGACCAGCAGGACGGTGCAGGTGGGCAGAAGCGGAACGGCCAAGGGAATTCCGCCGGAATCCAGCGGGCGGGCGGGGATGATTTCCAGCGGCAGGCGCAGGAAGAATCGAGCGCCGTGGCCCGGCCGGCTGCGGACGCCGACGGAACCGCTCATCATTCCGGCGAGGAGGCGGCAGGACGCCAGCCCGAGTCCGGTGCCGGTGATTTCCTGGGAATGCGCGCCGGGGAGGCGGGAAAATTTGACGAACAGCATTCGCTGGCCCTCGGGGCTGATTCCGGGGCCTTCGTCGGTCACGGCGAATTCGATTTCTTCCTTGGCTCCCGCGGGAATGGTGGCGGTGAGCTTGATCCGGCCGCCGGCGTACTTCAGGGCATTGGTGAGGAAGTTGACTAGGATCTGCTGGATGCGACCGGCATCGCCCACATAGGCCGTGGGGAGATGCGGGTCGGTTTCGACCTGGAGCGAGGCCCCGCTGGCGATCGCTTCCATTTTGAACATCGCCGCGATGGAGAGAAGCAAATCGTGGGGCGAGAAGGGCCCGGGCCGCAGCTCCACGGCGCCGGCCTCGATGCGGGCGAAATCCAGCACGTCGTCCACGAGGGTTGACAGGTAAGTCGTGCATTCGCGCAGGGTGGCGACGAGTTCCCCTTGCCGGGGATTCAGCGGGGTGTCCTCCAAGGCCAGCGCCAGACCAACAATGCCGTTGAGCGGATTGCGGATATCGTGGCTCATGTGGGCGACGAACTCGGTTTTGGCCGCGCTGGCTTGGGCGAGTTGGGCGGTGCGCTCGCGGACTTTGGCCTCCAGTTCGGCATTGCGCCGCCGCAGCGTGCGCACGCGCCAGAAGTACAGGCCGTAGCCGGTTGGCCCGAGCGCCAGCAGGGCGCCAGCGAGCGCGGCACCCGTCCGCCACCACGGGGGAGAAATCTCAAAATGGCTGACGGTCGCCGGGCTACCCACTCCGGTTTCAGCGACGACGCGAACCTGGAAGGTGTAGCGGCCTTCGCGCAAGGCGGTGAGTTCGCGGCGGGAGGTCGCATCGGCCGGCATCCAGTGTTGGTCCACTCCGTCGAGCAGGGTTTCCAAGTGCAGCGCCGGCTGGCGGGCCAGTTCCGGCGCGGCAAAATCAAAGGCAATGGCCCGGGTCGAAAAGGGCAGGGGCCGGGTGATGGGCTCCCACGCGTCGGTGTCGGCGAGCCGCGCCAGCGCGCGGAGCAGCGGAGCGCCCGGCGCGGGGGCGACGGGACCGTGGGCGACGACATGCCGAAGCAGTCCGGTGGCCCCGCCGATCCAGAGCACCGTGGCGCCATCGACGCCCGGTTCCGCCAGAATGCTTTCCGGCCGGCCGAGATTCCAAAGCCCGTCGACCGCGTGCGGTTGCCAGAAGGCGCGTTCGCCTTGAATCGAAATGCGGGCCGCCGTGGCGGAACGCTGCGCCGTGGCCGGATGCAACACCCACAGCGTCTGATCCGCGGCGACCACGGAGACCGCGGTGGTGCCCCAGCTGGGAAATTTTTCGATTGGAACAAAGCGGGTGGAGTTGGGGTTCAGCATCCAACCGCCGGCGGCCGAGAAAGCCAGGACGGTGCCATCGGCCGTGGCGACCACCCGGGCGGGTCCGAAATCTTCAGGAAGACCAAAAGCCGGGCCGGCCGCACCGGCTTCGACGGGCTTGGTCGCATGGGGTTCGGCCACGAGAATTCCTTGCGTGGACGTGCCGAGCCAGATCCGACCGTGATTGTCCTCGGCAACCGTGGTGGCGAAACCCGGGAGGCGGTCGATCAGCACGCGCGATTTTCCGTCGGCTGCGAGCTGGATGATTTGGCTTCCTTCCCCGACGAGCATGCTGCCGGGTTCAGACCGGGCCGGCACCAAGACGTTGACGTCCTGCGGGGTCACATGAACGACCGTGGCCTTGCCGGCGGAAACTTTCATGACGCCAGCCGCGCCCGCGACGAGCAGGCCGTCGGGAATCGGCTGCAATTCCCACATCCGGCGCGGAATGGCGTCCAGCGACTCAAAATGGCTGACCTCCGGATTGGATTCAAAGATGGTATTGTTGCTGGCCACCGCGATTTTCCCCTCGGTGCGGACTATCTTCCGAATGGGCTGGGCCGGCAGGCCGGAACGAGCGCCGAAGAAAGTGGAGGCGGATCCGAGCGAGATACGAAAGAGGGAGGCATGCGAAGTCGCCCACAGCTCATGACCGTGGTCAACGAAGAGGGAGAAAATGGAATTGGTCGGCAGGCCGTCCTTTTCTGTGAGCGTTTGATCCAACGAGCCATCCGCGCCGACGATGACCAGGCCTCCCTGGTAAGTCCCGAGGACGAGTTTGCCGTCGGGCAGGCGGACTGCACTGGTCAATACATGCTGGCGCACGAAGGCTGAAGCTTCGGGCGCGAAGGGGGTCAATTGTCCAGCCTCATAGGTGAAGAGACCTTGGGAAGTGGCGAACAAGAACCCGGCGGGCCGGGGCTCCATCCAGAGGACCGCGGCCTTGCCCAGAGTTGAGGAAGGAACGACCAGCTTTGGTCCCGACCGGTCGAGCACATAGAGCCCGGTGGGAAAATGGTGGAAATAGATTTCCGCCCCCGCGCGCATCGCGGGCAACCGGCGCGTGCCGGGAAAAGCCCAGACCTGAAACTGGCGTCCGTCCCAACGGAGGACTTTTTCAGTCGAGACAAAGACGGCTCCGTCGCCCTCCGCAAAGGCGGACCAGATTTCACCCAGCTGCAAGTGTTCGGCCGGCAATTGCGCGCGCAGCGAGTGATAGGACCAAGCGCCGGTCGCCTGGCGATCAAACCAGCCGAGTTCATCGACCGCGGCCGCCCAAAGCCGGCCGTCTTTTCCGAATTCCAGCCCCCGGAGTTCATCGGCGCGGCCGATCGGGGATTGCTGCCAGCGGCGACCGTCAAAACTCACCAGCGCGTTGCAGCCGAAGTAGAGCAGGCCATCGGGTCCTTCCCGGGTGATCCAACTCGTCGCCGCGGTCCCGATGTCGGCGGCGGAATAGGTCTGCACCAACGGGGCCGGCCGGTCCTGCGCGGTCGCGGAAGCAGCGGACAGGATTGCGCCGGTCAGCAAGCGGAGCATCGAAGCAGCGAACGGACTCCTTCTTTGACTGAAATCACGCCTATTCAAGCAAACCGTTTATGCGCGGGCCGGGGGCTGATGGCGAATTCATTTTCGGGTGACCTACCGGAATTCCGGTAGTCAGGACGATGGTCACGCGATGGCGCTGGCCGAAACTGGCCGAGCCATGACCAAACTCAAACGCTCAGTTCTCGGGGTGATTTCTTGCCTCTTGCTCGCTGCCGGTTTTGCCCATGCCGCCGACCGGCTTGATCTCTTGAATAATGAATTTCGGTACACGGCCGAAACGGCCGGTGGAAACGGAGGCCATGCTTTGTCGAATGTGCCCTGTGTTTTTGATCCGGATCCCCCGGCCGGTTACTAGAATTACTCGTTATGTTTGGCCCCACTCCCGGTCGCTGCGCGCCACCCCTTTCAAGAGGTGATCCAATCGCCGCGTGGCTTGTCCTCCGAAGCTTTGGCGCCGGCGGCCGGGCGGGGGTGCCGGCTCGGTTCTGGGTCTGAAAGACTCCGACGATCTCCATGCTCAGTCTTGCCGCCTTCCGCTACCGCAACGTGCTCGCCCGCCATGGGGGGCCGGTCGAGTCGATCGAATCCGCCGCGTTCTCGGTTTGCGGCCAACAGATGGTTCAAGCCAACGCGCGGCTGAACGCCGGGCTGGCCCGCACGAGCGATCACACTCTCTACGGCGATGCGGACGGCACCGGCACCCATCGGCTGGCGAGTGTCGCCCGGCACATGGCCGTGTCGGAGGCGCTCGAGCGCTGGGCGTTTTATGCCCTGGTGCGGTCGCCGCGCGCGGCAGAATTCGGTTTCGCGGTCGATCCCTCGTCGAACGGCATGTCTGCTTTTCCCGGTTTCATGGGCCACAATGCCCGGCGCAAAGCGATGCTGGAGGCAGTGGAGCGCTTCAGTCTCATCTCGTGGTGGGAAGGGCGCGCCCGATGGCAGCGGTTCGACACTGATTGGCCCGGCGTTTCGGCGGTGGCCATTGACGGTCCGTTTGGCGGGGTGACGGTGATCGCCTATGCGCGCACGGACTACGGCATGTTCGCCTACGGGCACGCGGCGGAGGAATCATTTGGGGCCGCCTGTGAGCGGGCGGTGATCGAACTCGCGCGCCACCAGTGCGCGCTGGATGCGTGGTGGCTCGCGTTTGTTTCGGGGGAGAACCGGATGCCCCGCGACCGCTTCGAGCGCCGGTGCCTTTATTTCTCCACGGAAGCTGGACACGAGGCTTTTCAACGCCGGCTGCAGGAGGACGATCAAGGGGCGATGCCCCGGGCGACGGTGGTCTGTGATCGGGCGATCCCTGGGCCGTGGGCGGACTATGCCACGGTGTGGCGCTTCGCCCTGCGACCGCCCTCGGAC
>CAZAOI010000052.1:0-14473 GCA_964486705.1 uncultured Oleiharenicola sp.
GACATACTGCATCTTCCCCTCGACGATCATGATCGGCTGCTTGTAGTAGAGGAAAAGCCCGGGGTTGAGGTACTGCTTGCGCTTGGCGAGCACGGCGTCGAGCGAAGGACCGGCGTAAGGCGCGGGCGTGTGGGCGGTGGGCGGGAGGGGGATGGATTTCATGGAAAAATTTTGACTAGGCTGGATGGGATTGAATGAATTTTTGGTTTGGAAGGAAATCAGGATAATCCAGTCAATCCTCTCTCCTGTTGGGTTCAGGAGTTCGGGGCAAATTTGCGAAGGGCGAGGTAGACGGCGAAGGCGAGGCCGAAGCCGACGAACCACGCGTAGCTGAAAAGCCCGAGGAGGAACCCCGGGAGGCTGGCGCCGTCCATCACTTTCACGGTCACGAGGAATCCCGGCAGGCTTGGCAACGCTCCGGCAAGCAGCGCCACGACCGCCACCCAGCTGAAGCCGCCGGAGTAGTGGCACGCACCCGTCGCCGAGTAGAGGGCCGCAACGTCCAGCTCCTTGTGACGGATGACAAAGTAGTCGGCGATCATGATGCCGCCGATTGGCCCGAGGAGCGCGCTGTAGCCGATCAGCCACGTGAAGATGTAGCCGGAAGGGTCAGCGACGAGTTTCCACGGCATCATCACGATGCCGATGAGTCCGGTGATCAGACCGCCGATACGGAAGGAGATGCGGCGCGGCATGAGCTGCGCGAAATCATTGGCTGGGCTCACGACATTGGCCGCAATGTTGGTGGCGAGCGTCGCGATGCAGAGTGCGATCATGGCGACGACCAGGACGAAGGGACTCTCGAAACGAGTCAGCACATCCACCGGATCCCAGATCGTCGTGCCGTAAATAATCGTCGTCGCGGAAGTCACGGCGACGCCGATGAACGAGTACAGCGCCATCGTCAGCGGCAGGCCGAGCGCCTGGCCGACGATCTGGGCGCGCTGCGTTTTCGCGTAGCGGGAGAAATCGGGGATGTTGAGCGAGAGAGTCGCCCAGAAGCCGATCATGCCGGTGAGCGCCGGGAAAAAGAAGGACCAGAACTGCCCGGCCTTGGGCTGGCCGGCGTCAAACGCGGATGGTTGCGAGAGGATGGGGCCGAAGCCGCCGGCATTTTGGTAGGCCCAGCCGAGCAGGAGCAGGCCGAGCGCGAGCAGAAGCGGCGCCTTGATGTTCAGGAGCAGGCGAATCGAGTCGATGCCCTTGTAGATGACGGCCATGTTGATGCTCCAAAAAAACATGAAGCAGCCGAACTCGGGTGCGGTGATGCCGAATGCGTGGGCCGCGCCGGGTGCGGTAAGCGCGGGCCAGAACACACCAAGGATCTTGTAGATCGCCTTCCCGCCGATGTAAGTCTGGATGCCGAACCACCCGCAGGCGACGAAAGCGCGCAGCAGCGCCGGGATGTTGGCGCCGACAGTGCCGAACGAGGCGCGGCACAGCACCGGAAAGGGAATTCCGTAGCGGGTCCCCGCGTGTGCGTTGAGCACCATCGGGACCAGCACGATGGCATTGCCAAGGAAGATCGTGAGCACCGCCTGCCACCAGTTCATCCCCCCGCCGATAAGGGACGACGCGAGCATGTAGGTGGGGATGCATGCCGACATTGAGATCCACAGTGCCGCAAAGCTCAGCAGGCCCCATTTGCGTTGGGACGCCGGAACGGGGGCGAGATCCGCATTGGAGAGATGGCTGGCGGCAATGCCGGCTTCGACCTCGGGGGCGTTGGAGCGAAGGCTGGAATCGATCATGAGAACGACGCGCCAAAAGTTCCAAGTTCCAACCTCCAAGCTCCAGGGAAGCACCAAAGTTCAATTTTCAAAGACGCGACCGGCTGGTGTTTGGTCGTTTGAAGTTTCATTGGAGCTTGGTGCGTGGAGCTTGGTGCTTTTACCACGCTAGTGGTGACTGGGCTGGCGGACGAGAAACTGCCCCCGGCCCAGCGTGCCGCAGAATTTGCCGTCGCGCACCGCGACCTGGCCACGGACCGCGACATCCCGCGTCCGGCCTTCCAGCTTCCAGCCTTCGAAGGCGCTGTAGTCGACGTTCATCGACTGGGTCTTCGCGGAGATCGTGCCGCGGTAGTCCGGGTCGAACACCACGAGATCGGCGTCGGCTCCGGGCTGGATCGTGCCTTTGCGGGGGAAGAGATCGAACTGCTTCGCGACCTGGGTGCTGGCGGCGTTGACCATTTGGTGCAGGTCGATCTTCCCGGTCTTCACGCCGTAGGTGTAGAGAAGGTTGATGCGCTCCTCGAGCGACGGAATGCCGTTGGGGATTCTCGTGAAGTCATCCTTGCCCATCGATTTTTGCTTTTCGAAGTCGAAGGGCGCGTGGTCGGTCGCGACGGTGTTGATGAGGCCATCACGCAGGCCGTTCCAGAGCACCGCTTGATTGCGGACATCGCGCAGCGGAGGCGACATGACGTATTTCGCGCCCTCAAAGTTCGGTTTTTCTGCGAAGGACTTGTCGAGCGTGAGGTATTGAATGAGGGTTTCGACTCCGACACGCACGCCCCGCTGGCGGGCGGTGACGGCCTGGTCGAGCGCTTCCTGGCAGCTAAGATGGACAATGTAGACCGCAGCGCCGGTCAGCTCGGCAAAAGTCATCAAATGGTGCACGCCCTCGGCTTCGACGGCGGGGGGGCGGCTCTCGTGATGCTGGCCAGGGTCGGTCTTGCCGGCGGCCAGCAGTTCCTTGCAGCGCTCAGCGACGAGCGTCTCGTTTTCGCAATGGGCCGTGACGACGACGCCGAGCTCCTTCGCGAGCTTCAGCGTCCGGTAGAGTTCCGTGTCGTCGATCCCGAACGCACCTTTATAGGCGAGGAAGATTTTGAAGGAGCTGATGCCCCGTTTCACGATCTCCCGCAGCTGGGCATCGGTCTGGTCGTCGAATTTCGTCACGCCCATGTGAAAGGTGAAATCGCAGGCTGACTTGCCGACCGCCTGGCTCATCCAGAGTTCGAAGCTCTTGAGCGCGTCGTCGGCGCGGGCCGGGCAGCACATCTCGATGAGCGTCGTCGTCCCGCCGACGAGCGCCGCCTTCGAGCCGGTCTCATAGGTGTCCTTCGAGAATGTGCCCATGAACGGCAGGTAGATGTGGACATGCGGGTCGATGAAACCGGGGAAGATGAATTTCCCAGCGGCGTCGATGACCTCGGTGCCGGCGGGTGCGCTGAGGTTGCGGTCGATTCTGGTGATCGTCTCGCCTTCGCAGTAGATGTCGGCGGTGTAGCGGCTGTCGGCGGTGACGATTTCACCATTTTTGATCAGTAAGCTCATGAGGTTTCAGATTAAGGCAGGGCCACCACGAAACCCACCAAACAGACGAAAGGTCAGGTTCGGCATCTTTAGGGCGTTTCGGGCATTTCGTGGTGAAGATGATTGGCACTCACTTCTTCCAGACATCGCCGACGTCGCCGCCGAACCAGCGGGAAGAGACGACTTTTTGCTGTGTATAGAACTGGATGCTTTCCTTGCCCTGAAGGTGGAGATCGCCGTAGAAGGAATCGTCCCAGCCGGTGAAGGGGAACATCGCCATGGTGGCGGGAACACCGACATTGACCCCGACCATGCCAGCTTTGACCCGCATCGTGAACTCGCGGGCGGCGCGACCGTTGTTCGTAAAGATGGCCGCGCCATTGCCGAAGGCGGACCGGTTGGCCATTTCGATGGCGGCGTCGAGATCGTCCATGCGCATGACATTCAGCACGGGGCCGAAGACCTCCTCTCTGGAGAGGGTCATGTTGGGCTGCACCTCGTCGACGACCGTGGCGCCGAGGTAAAAACCTCCAGGGGCATCGGACACTTTTAAGCCGCGGCCGTCGGCGATGATCTTGGCGCCTTCCTTTTCGCCGGTCGCGAGAAGGCTCAGCACCCGGTCGCGGTGGGCGGCCGTGACGACCGGGCCCATGTCCGGCTGCGCGGCCCGGTCGGTCGGGCCGACCCGGATCGCGTTGGCGGTCTTCACCAAATCAGGCAGGACGCGTCCGGCGGCCGCGCCCACCACAAGGGCGGTCGAGCCCGCCATGCAGCGCTCACCGGCGCAACCAAACGCGGCAGTCGCGAGGTTTTCCACGGTCTTGCCGACGTCGGCGTCGGGCATGACGACGATGTAGTTTTTCGCGCCGCCGTTGGCTTGGACGCGTTTGCCGTGCTTGATGCCGGTCTCGTAGATGTATTTCGCGATGGGGGTCGAGCCGACGAAGGAGACCGCCTTCACTTTCGGATGCGTGAGCAGGGCGTCCACCGCCGGGCGGCCGCCATGGACGATGTTGAACACGCCTTTGGGGCAGCCGGCCTGCTCGAGCAACTGGCCGAGCAGCACGGCGCTCAGCGGGACCTTCTCGCTCGGCTTGAGGACGAAGGTGTTGCCGCACGCGATCGCGGTGGGATACATCCACAGCGGCACCATGGCTGGAAAGTTGAATGGCGTGATGCCGACGCAGACGCCCAGCGGCATGTTAATCGTCTCGCAGTCGACTCCGCGCGCGATATTTTTGAGCGAATCGCCGAAGAGCAGCGTTGGGATGCCGCAGGCATACTCGACGTTTTCCAGGCCGCGGAAGATCGAACCGCGGGCCTCGGCGTTGGTCTTGCCATGCTCGCGGGAGACGGTCTGGCAGAGTTGGTCGAAATTGGCCTCGATCAGCTGGCGGTACTTAAAGAACACCCGTGCGCGTTCGATCGGCGGGGTGTCGCGCCAAGCGGGGAAAGCCGCGTGGGCGGCCTCAACCGCAGCATTGACTTCGTCGGCGCCACCGGCGGGGCACTCGGCGATGACGTCGCCCGTGGACGGATTATAGACAGGGGTGCCGGGAATCTTCGGCTGCAGCCATTCGCCGTTGATGAGGAGCGGGCAGGGGGTGAGCGTAGTTGTCATGTGGGAAAAGCTCCAAGCGCCAACATCCAAGCTCCAATGAAGCTCCAAGCTTCTAACTTCAAAGTGAGCAGCCGGGGTTGGTGATTGGGAGATTGAAAATTCATTGGAGTTTGGAGGTTCGAGCTTGGTGCTTGAGCAGCGTGCTTCAGAAGCGTCAGCCCGATTTGCTATAGATGCTGGAGAAAATCAGATGCAACTCCTTCGCTTCGCGCCAGAGCGTGCGGGCTTCGTCAGTCAGTTGAGGCTCCGCGGTGGCGATCATCCGGAGGAAGAACTTGGACTCCTTCGCCTCTTTCTTGCAGCGGGCGATGATGTGACGGAAATCTTTTTTCGAAACGCCTTCGTTGGCTTCGCAGTAATTCGCGCCGACGCTAGTGCCGCAGCCGGTGAGCTGGTCGATCAGCCGGTCGTTGTTCGGACTACGCGGAACTCTTTTCAGAAGTCGGATAACGCTCTCTCCAAAGACCGACGGCCTCTCTTCGAGATCAACAGGATGGCGCGGTGAGGCGGCACTCTCTTCTTCAATTCTCCACGAGTTTCCATTCGCTTCGGGATACACCACGCCGTTGCTCCGCCCCGTCTTTGGTCGCGGTTTGACGTTTCTCTGGAGCTTGGCGGTTGGAGCTTGGTGCTTCACGGCTTAAGGTCGGTCGAGGGTTTCCAGTCCTTGTCCTTCACCTCGATGAGATAGACCTCAACGGTGCCCGGGGAAATCGCCTCGTAGCGGTGCGTGACGGCGGGTTCCCAGCCGACGTCGCCAGCCTTGGCTTCCTCCGTTGCTTCCTTGCTGTCGGGCGTGGTGACGCGGAATGTGCCCGCGGTCTTCATGATGGAGAGATGCGTCGGATAGGAGCGCATTCCGAAGCCACAGACGTTTTTACCGCTGCCGGTCTGATAGAGGATGCAGTTGGCCTTGTCGTTCTCGAACACGACGGTCGAGGAGTCGGTGGCGGCCGCTTTCGCCGGAGCATCAGCAGCAAGGCCCCGGACCAGCGCAATGGCAAGGAGACCGAACAGGGGAGCGATTCTTGTCTTCATGGGTGGGGTGGGATGGGCTGCATCTCGCCGTTGGCGATCTTCTCCTGATAGTTGCTCCAGGTCATCGGTGCTTTTCCGTTGGGGATCTCAGTCATGGTGATGCATTCGTCGACGGGGCAGACGAGGCTGCAGAGGTTGCAGCCGACGCAGTCGTCCTCGCGGACCACCGGCACGGGCTTGTGGGGGACGCGGCCCGGACCGAGGCCGACCTGGAGTTCGTCAGGGGATTTGAGGTCGATGCACTGGTGGGCCCCATCCTCGCAGGCGATGTAGCAGAGGTTGCAGCCGATGCATTTGTCGTAGTCGATGCGGGCGACCCGTTGCCAGTGGAGGTCGAGGTGCTCCCACTTTTTCAGCGTTGGCACGGAGCGACCGCGGAGATCAGCGAGGGTTTTCATGCCCTTGGAGTCGAGGTAGGCGCTGAGACCGTCGTTCAGGTCCTCGACGATGCGGAAGCCGTAATGCATGATGGCGGTGCAGACCTGGAGGGAGGTCGAGCCCAGCGCGATGAATTCGGCCGCGTCCCGCCAGGTGGCAATACCGCCGATGCCCGAAATGGGGAGCCCGACCTCTGGGTCGGCGGCGCAGGCCTGCACCATGTTTAGCGCGATGGGCTTCACGGCCGGACCGCAATAGCCGCCGTGCGAGCTGAAGCCGTGGACCGTGGGCTCGGGCACGAGCGTGTCGAGGTTCACATTGGTGATCGAGTTGATCGTATTGATCAGCGAGATGGCGTTGGCGCCGGCGCGCCGCGCGGCGCGGGCCACGGCGGTGACGTCGGTGACGTTGGGCGTCAGTTTGACGATGACGGGGATGGTCGCGACCTCCATGACCCAGCTGGTGATCTTCTCCGCGACGGCAGGCTGCTGGCCGACGGCGGAGCCCATGCCCCGTTCGCACATGCCGTGCGGGCAGCCGAAATTAAGCTCGATGCCGTCGGCGCCGGCGTCGGCCGCGCGCTTGACGAACTCGTGCCACTCGGTGCGCGTCTCGACCATGAGGGAGGCAATGACGGCATGATGCGGCCAGCGCTTCTTGACCTCGGCAATCTCAAGGAAATTAACCTCGGCCGAGCGGTCGGAGATGAGTTCGATGTTGTTGAAGCCGATCATGCGCTGCGGGCCGTAATTGAGCGCGGAGTAGCGGGAGGCGACGTTGACGATCGGAGTGCCAATGGTTTTCCAGACGACACCGCCCCAGCCGGCCTCGAAGGCGCGGTGCGCCTGATAGCCGGTGTTGGCCGGCGGGCCAGAGGCGACCCAGAAGGGATTCGGGGATTTGATCCCGGCGAGATTGCAGCTCAGATCGGCCATGATGGGATAGTGATAAGTGGTGGGTGAAGGGTGATGAGCTATTTCTTCATGGCGGTTTCGAGTTCGTGGGCGCGGATGGGCGCGAGCAGCCCGGAGCCGGTGCAGCCGTTTTTGGCCCCGAGGCGGGAGGGCTGCCGGGGCGGGGTGACTATTTCCTTGGTCAGAAAAAAATGGATGCCCTGCGCGGCTTTCTTGCCTTCGCCGACGGCGTTGACGACTTCGCGACCGCCGTTGCCGCAGTCGCCGCCGCAGAAAACATGCGGGAGGTTGGTTTGGCCGGTGAGTGAGTCGTGCATGATGACGCCGCGGGCGTCGATGGCCAGACCGGGAAACAGCACGCGCAGCAACTTGACCTGCTTTTCCTGACCAACCGCCTTGAGGACGAGGTCGCAAGGTTCAATCCATTCCGAGCCGGGGAGCGGCTCCGCTTTGCCGTCGACGACGTGCGTGAGAACCAGTCTGAGCCCGGTCACGTGGCCATGTTCCGCCATGATGGCGACGGGGAGGGCGTGGAAAACGAAGGCGGCGCCGTCGGCCTTGGCCAGTTCGTATTCGAAATCGTAAGCGGACATGTCGCCTTCGCCGCGGCGGTAGACGATGAACGCGCGTTCGGCGCCGAGTCGGCGCGATTGGGTGACGGCGTCGATCGCCGTGTTGCCGCAGCCGACGACCGCAACGCGCCGGCCGACGGTCACTGCCTCAAGCGGGCGGGTCCGGATCTGGGCAATGAAGTCGAGGGCGTCGACCACTTCGGGCAGTTCCTCTCCGGGAAGGTGCAGCCGGGTGGCGGCCCCAAGTCCGAGACCAAGGAAGATCGCGTCGTATTCCTGCTCCAGCTGTGCGATCGTGACATCGCGGCCGACGGTGACGCCGCAGCGGAACTCCACGCCGAGAGACTTGACCAGTTCCACCTCGGCGAGGCTGACCTGAGGCTTCATTTTATAATAGGCGATGCCGTAGGTGTTGAGTCCACCGGCCTCTTTTTGCTTTTCAAAAACCGTGACGAGGTGGCCGAGTTGAGCGAGTTCGGCGGCACAGGCGAGGCCGGCCGGTCCCGCGCCCACAATCGCGATCCGGTAGCCGGTCTTTTTCTCGAGTGGCTGGGGCAGCACGGAGATGTTCTGCTCGGTGATATAGTCGGTCGCATAGCGCTGGAGGCGGCCGATCTGGATCGGCTGCTCGTCGCGGTCGTCGAGCACGCAAGCTCCCTCGCACAGGACCTGGGTCGGACAAACGCGGGCACACGACGCTCCGAGAATGTTGGCGGAGAGAATGACTTTGGCGGCGCCGGCCGGATTCCCGAATGCGATTTTCTTGATAAACGCCGGGACATCGATGCCGGTTGGGCAGGCCATGATGCACGGGGCGTCGAAGCAGTAGAGGCAGCGACTCGCTTCAACGAGAGCTTCTGCCGGTCGCAACGGTGGCTTTAGGTCGGCGAAATTGGCCGCGAGGGCTTCGGCGGGGAGTAGCGGGGAAAGTGGCATGGCGGCAACGGACGGGTCATCTGGGCTCCGGGATTGCGCACGAGGGAAGTCAGTCAACTTTGGCCGGCTATTCCCAGGACCGCACGGCGGACGCCTTTAGGAATGGTTGATGAATGGTGGATTGAATACAGCGAAGAAGATACTAACTTCCAAGCAGAAATCAGACCTCGCGCGCCCGGGGGCCGCGGTTGGACCGCCCGCCGCACCTCTGCAGCCAGCACGTTGGGTCAGCGCGTCCCCCCTCAAATCCCATGTCCCTCAATCCCCAGCGCACGATCGCAGAGCTCAAGGAATTGCGCCGCCTCACCGGTGACGAACATGGCGCCCAGCGCGTGGCGTTCACACCCAAGTGGGTCGAGGCGCGCGCGTGGCTGCGAGAGAAGACCGCGGATTTGCCGGTGGAAACGCACGTCGACGCGGCGGGCAATCTTTGGACGACGTTGCGCGGTGAGAGCGCGCAGGCGCTGCTGATCGGCGGCCATATGGACTCGGTGCCGAACGGTGGCTGGCTTGACGGGTGCCTGAACGTGCTGGCGGGCGTCGAGATTTTGCGGCGGATCAATGCGCAATATGACGGCAAACCGCCGGTGACGGTCCGGCTGGTCGACTGGGCCGACGAGGAAGGCGCCAGGTTCGGCAAAAGTTTGTTTGGCTCCTCGGCCTGCTCCGGATCGTTGAACATGGACGAGGCGCGCAAGCTCAGGGACAAGAACGCCATTAGCCTTCCGGAGGCGCTCAAGGGCGTCGGGGTGGATTTCGAGCGAGTCAAGGAGAGTGGCCGCGAGCTGAAAAACGCCGCCGCCTACATCGAGCTGCACATTGAACAGGGCCCGGTGCTGCTCGACCTTGAGCTGCCGCTGGGCGCCGTGCTTGGGACCTTCGGCGTTGAACGACATGCCTTCACGTTCCATGGCCAGGCGGCGCATTCCGGCAGCACGCCGATGAACCGGCGAAAGGATGCCTTTCTCGCGGCCGGGAAAATGAGTCAGGAAATTTACCGCATCGCCGAAACGTATGGCGGGGTGTGCACGATCGGCTCATGCACGACCAAGCCCGGGATCGTGACCAGTGTCGTCGAGGAGTGCCGGATCACGCTCGATCAGCGCCATCTCGATGGGGTGGCGCTTGCGCACATGTGGCGCGACGCGCAGGAAGCCGCGCAGCGGTTCGCGCAGGAAGGCAAGGTGCGGGTGGCCTGGGAGCGGCTCTGGCAGATCGAGCCGCGGCCGTTCCACCCGGAATTGATCGAGCTGTGCGATGCGGCGATCAAGGAGACAGGCCCGAAATCACACCGGCTGCCGTCGGGACCGCTTCATGACGCCGCGGAAACGTGCGGGGCCGGCGTGCCGACGGTGATGATGTTTGTGCAAAGCCTGCACGGCATCAGTCACAACAAGATTGAGGACACGAGGGAGGAACACCTCGAGTTGTGCGTGACGGCATTCGATCGGCTCGCGACCAAGGCGATGGCCTGGGTGGCGGCGAAACGTTGAATTTACTGGAGCGCGGGGTCGCTGACCCCGTCGCGACGGCGGCGGGGTCAGCGATTCCGCACTACGGGTTAAGCAAGGCCGCCCGCAGCGCCCGGGCCTCGACGAGGATTTCGTGCGCGGCGGCAAGCGTCTCAGAGGGATTGGTCGAAGTGAGGGTGACTTCGGCTGCATGCGCCTGATCGTGGTGCTCATCAGGATCACCCAGTCCGGTTTGGCGAAACTGACGGAGACGGGCGAGGATGAGGTCGCGGATCTCGGTGGCGTTTTCAACGCTGTGGAAAATCCCAGTGTGGAGCGAATCGCCTTGTTGACGATCCGAATGGTCCCCGCCGCCGCCGGCGGACTGCACATGGACATCGGCAAGGCCGAGCAGGCGCTGGAGCGGGCCTTGCTGGACTTCAACCTGCTGCAGGTTGGCGAAACTCATGGTGGATTCCTGCAGGCGGAGCAGGCCGGTGCGGATGCGGAGGCTGCGATCGGTGACGATATACCAATGTTGCTCGAACTCGAGGCGCACGGCGGCAAAGGTCACCGGGATCTGGACCAGGAAAAGCAGAATGCCGCCGACTTCGAAAAGCCCGATCAAAGGGATGACCCAGCCCGGAGTGTGCGCGGCGAGTCGGCGGAGGTCATTGCGACTGTTCCGACGGGATTTACCGGCCGGCTTTGTCGGTTGTCCTTGGGCGGGAGTCACCGCCACCAGTGGGGCCGGGGAAACGGCCGCCGGCTGGTCGCGGGCCAGTCGGGCCATCTCGATGTCGGACTTGAACCACCAAAAGAAACCGAGGGAAAAACAAAGGCCGACCAATGCGCCAGCCTGGCCCAGCCCCCAGCGAACCAAACGCAGGTTGTAATAGTTGCTGCCGGCGCGGAAAACGCGGATCGAACCCGCCGCGCCCAAGGGTGGGGTCGGGTCGTGGGGCACGCGCATGAAGCGCAATACTTGGGTTCGGATCCAGTCAAACATGGTCCGACTCCTTGGCGCCGGACTGGCGCGCCTGAAGGGCGAGGCGGGTGGCGCGCAACTCAAGGGCCACCTCGCGCAGTGCGGCGGCGAGTTCGTTGTCCGGTGTCGACCCAGCGGGGGTCGGGGACCCGGGTGGGCGCACGGTATCCTTTACGCCGCGCATCTTCGAATAGAGGAAGTCACGCAACGCTTCGTATTCCTTAAAACCTTCCAGTGTCATCTCCGCCCCGGAACTGCCGCTGGCGGTCTGGACGAGCACGCGCGCGAGGCCGAGCCAGCGTTCGACGAGGTTGGAGCGGAGGTGAATGTCCTGGATGCGGGCGTAGTTGATGATGATCTGTCGTCGGAAAAGAATGCCCCAACTCATCGAGATGCCTTCGTCGGTGAACTTGTACCGCATCGTGTGGTAGCGAAAATACAGATAGGGAGCGACGAAGGGGAACGCCGGTGGAATGACGAGACTGCTCAGCAGATAGTACGTCCAGAGGTCCCGGTGCGGGCGCTCGAGCGCGAGGATCGCGGCTTCGGCGGGGGAAGAATTCATGGTTGTATTCGATGACAGCAATCCGGTTCGGCGACAATCACGAAGCGGCGATCGGGAATCTCCGGAGGGCGGTGCCGTCCGCAGGGTTTTTTTGAGGATTGCGAGTAAAAGCCGGAAGAGAGAAATTGGATTTGTGAATGAGACCGATCGATCGTCGGGCGGCCAACCCCGACGCAGTTTTCTCAAAGAGGCCGGCGCCCTGTTGATGGGCGCGACTATGGGCGTCGCGCCGGCGTCGGCCGCGGTCGCACGGCCCGGCCGCCAACGCCTCCTGCGGGTCGCGCACCTGACCGACATCCATGTGTCGGACATTGCGGGGGCGGCGGCGGGCATGGCGTCGGCGATCCGGCACGCCCAGGAACAAGTCGACCGCCCCGATCTCTTGCTGTTCGGCGGCGACTGCATCGGCGATGCGCTGGACAATCCAAAGGACAAGGTTCTCGCCCAATGGGACCTGTGGGAAAAGATTTTTGCCGCCGAGGTCAAGCTGCCGCACGCCGTCTGCTTGGGGAATCACGACATCCTCGGCTGGAGTCGGCGCGGCGATCTCGCGCTCGCCGCCGATCCGGATTACGGCAAGGCCCTCGCGCTGCGGCGGCTCGGGTTGAAAGAGCGCTATTTTTCCTTCGACCGCGCCGGCTGGCATTTTGTGGTCCTGGACAGCATGCAGATGGCGAAGACCAGCGGATATGTTGCGCAGCTCGACGAGGCGCAGTTCGCCTGGCTCGAGCGCGACATGGCCGCAACGCCCGCGGCTACGCCGGTCTTGGTGCTCTCGCATATCCCGATTCTCAGTGCGGCGGCGTTTCTCGACGGCGACTTAGCCAAGACCGGCAACTGGGAGGTCCCCGGGGCCTGGATGCATCTCGATGTCCGGCGCATCAAGGACCTGTTCCGGCAGCATGCGAACGTCCGGATCTGCCTCAGCGGCCATCTGCACATGGTGGACGATGTCAGCTACCTCGGAGTGCGTTATCTCTGCAACGGTGCGGTGAGCGGCGGCTGGTGGAAAGGTTTCTATCAGGAGTTCGGCCCTGTCTATGCGCTGATCGATCTCTACGATGATGGCAGCGCGGAGAACCAGCTCGTGACCTATCCGGGGTGAATCGGGTCATGCCGTTGGTGGGCGTCGGTCTCCGCACCGACGCTGATCGTCGATCTGGAAATCGACGACCACCTTTAGTCGATGGGGAGTTGCCGGGCAAAACCGCCTTCAACTGCGTGAACCCCCGTAAGGTCTGATTTGGACCAGCCTCCGGTCACGCCGAATATTCGGCCCAGCTGGAATTGGTCTCGGTCACGCGCACGCGTTCGACTCGGACGCCGGCGGGGATGGCGAAATCACCGGTGCGAGCGGCCGTCGCCACGGCGCGACGGACTTCGTCGAAGATGGTCCGCGCCATGACTTCGCTTGTGGGATCAGTGTGCGCGAACGGAATGATGCGCGCCCCGTGCTTCTCCCGATAGAACGCGAAGTTGGGATCGTCGGTATTGAGCGCGAACGCGTGGTCCCAGGTCTCGAGAAAAGTCTGGAGCGCCAGCTTCACGGCCTTGAAGTCACAGACCATGTCATTCGCGTCGAGCGAGTCCGTGGCGAGCACGACCTCGACGCGCCGGCTGTGGCCGTGGGGAAAGCGACACTTGCCCGGATGTTTCGAAAGCATGTGGCCGCTCAGACCGTCTTGGAAAAGCCGCCCGGGCGCTTCGTGAGGTGAGCGTCAAAACGCATCGCGATGATGCGGAGGAAGAGCCGGCCGAGCTCGGTGACCTCGATGCCCTCGGCGGAGCGCACCAAGAGGCCGTCGGCCTCGAGGTCGGAAAGCGAAACGAGTTCGGCCGCGTAGTTCGTGGCGAAGTCGAGACCGAGGCGCCGGGAGAGTCGGGCAAAGTCCAGTCCCTTGCCGCACATGAGATCAGAGATGATGGTCCGGCGGCGCCGGTCGTCCTCGCTGAGCAGATAGCCGCGCTCGATCGGTAGTTGGCCGGCTTCGACTGCGGCGATGTAGTCCGGCAGCTCCTTGCAGTTCTGGCGGAAAGCGCCGTCGGTTTCTGAAATCGAGGACATGCCGAAACCATAGAGCGAGGCCCCGGCGCGGGTCGTGTAGCCCTGGAAATTGCGGTGCAGGGTGCCATCGCGGAAGGCGACGGCGAGTTCGTCGTCGGGGCGGGCGAAGTGGTCCATGCCGATTTGCACGTAACCGGCGGCGGTGAGCGTGGAAACCGCGGTCATGAGCATCGCGAGTTTGGCCTCGGTGGTGGGCAGTTGCTGGCGGTCGTCAAAGATTTTTTGTGCCGGTTTGATCCACGGGACGTGGGCGTAGCTGAAGACGGCGAGCCGGTCGGGGTTGAGGGCGATGATCTCGTCGATGGTCTTGGCAAAGGAACCCGGTGTCTGCAGCGGCAGGCCGTAGATGAGGTCGACGCTGACGGATTGGAAGCCGGCCTCACGGAGCCAAATGATCGCTTGGGCGGTCTGGGCGAGCGGCTGCCAGCGGTGGACCGCCAGTTGGACTTCCGGGTTGGTGTCCTGCACGCCGAGCGAGGCGCGATTGCAGCCGAGCCGGCGGAAGGCCTCGACGTGCTCCTTGGTCAGGCGGCGCGGGTCAATCTCGACCGAATTTTCAGAATCGGGCGCGAACTCAAAGTGCCGGTGGATGGCGGCGGCGAGTCGGTCGATCTCCGCGGGCGGGAGAAAAGTAGGGGTTCCCCCGCCGAAATGCAGCTGGGTGACGGGGCGGGCGGAGTTAAGG
>CAZAOI010000053.1:0-14441 GCA_964486705.1 uncultured Oleiharenicola sp.
GCGGCGCTCGCCCGACAGCGCCTAGCCAAGCAACTGCCACTGGCCCAAAAATGCGAGCTGGCAGATTTTGTTCTCCTGAATGACGGATCTTCCGGCTTTTTACGTGAACAGGTCAATGCGCTGGCTGATCGCCTCTTGAACTAAAATCCGCCCGGCCCGCAGGCCGCATTCATGGTCCCCCCCAAATCTGACGAGGAAACATCCAAGCCCGACTCTGCCCGCAGCGAGTCGGCCGAAACCAAACGCGCCCCGCGCCCCCGTTCCCGGCTTTACCGCACGACGAAGAAGGCCAAGCCGAAAGCCGCGGTCAGCAGCGAGGAGAAGCAGGAGTCATTTTCTCTTCCCGCCGCCGAGCCGGCTCCCGCGCGGGAGCCAGCGCCGGTGCCGCCGCCAGCGCCGGTATTTGAAGCTCCGCCGAGCCCACCTCAGCCGGTGGAAGCTGCTCCAGTTCCCGCGGGAAATGGCGGGGGTCAGGACCAACCGCAAGCGGGCGGCGAGGGCAACTACGATGACGCCAGCGGCGGCGGCGGTGGTGGCCAATACCCGCAACACGGCGGTGGCGGTGGTGGCGGTAAATTCGGCCGGCGTGGTCGTGGTGGAAAACACTTTCGTGGCGGTGGCGGCGGCGGTGGCGGTGGAGGGGGAGGCGGAAAATGGGCTCCGAGCTTCCAAGGGAACAAACATCCCCCGCAGCCTTTGCCGCCGAAGGAAGTCGTCCATTTCGGCGATTTGCCCGATCCGGCTCGTTTCCAGAGCCTGGAAGCCATCAGCCAACTCGCGGGTGAAATTTCCCTGAGCGATGCCGAGCCGATCTGGCTCAACGAACTCTATGCGCTAAACTTGGCTGACCTGACCGCTCTGGCGAGAAAGATGGCGGTCAAGTTCGACGGCGCGCCCAATCGCCGCCAGCTGATCACGCAGATTTTCGCCGCCACCGCGGAGCAAAAGCGTCCGATCTATGACAAGGGTTATATCGATCAGACCGACCGCGGGCTGAGCTTCGTCGTCCACGAGGATGTGAACTATCGCCTTTATCCCGAAGATGCTTTTCTCCCTGAGATCTTCGTGCGTCATTTCGGCCTGAAGCGCGGGCATCAGGTCGAGGTGCAGGTGCAGCCACCGCAGACCAACGACCGCTGCCCGGCCGTGGTGGCCATTCGCAAGGTCATGGGCGGGGCCCCCGAGGAAATCTCCAAGATCCAACCGTTCGAGGAATTGACGCCGTATTATCCCCTTCAGCGCATCATGCTCGAGCAGGAGGGTCAAAAGGACGTGTCGATGCGCATGGTCGACATCGTCACCCCCGTCGGCTTCGGCCAGCGCGGTCTGATCGTCGCGCCACCGCGCACCGGCAAGACCATCCTGATGCAGAACATGGCGAACTCCATCGCGGCGAACTCGCCGGAGGCCAAGCTCCTCATTCTGCTGGTTGACGAGCGCCCGGAAGAAGTCACGGACTTCAAGCGCCACTGCAAGGGGGAGGTGATCAGTTCCACTTTTGACGAGACTCCGGAAAGCCACGTGCATTGTGCGGAGATGGTCATCGAGAAGGCGCGGCGCCTGGTCGAGCACGGCCACCACGTGGTCATTTTGCTCGACTCGATCACGCGTCTGGCGCGGGCCTACAACGCGCTGGCCTCAAACAGCGGCAAGATCATGTCCGGCGGCCTCGAGGCGAACGCCCTGCAAAAGCCCAAACGCTTCTTCGGGTCCGCCCGCAACATCGAGGGCGCGGGCAGCTTGACGATTCTGGGGACGGCCTTGGTGGACACTGGCAGCCGGATGGATGAAATCATCTTCGAGGAATTCAAGGGCACCGGCAATATGGAGCTCCATCTCGATCGCGATCTGGTGAACAAGCGGATTTTTCCCGCGATCAACATCGACAAGAGCGGGACGCGCAAGGAAGAGCTGATCTACCATCCGGACGAGCTCCTGCGGGTCTACTCGTTGCGCCGGGCCATGCAAGGCGTGCCGGCCGCCGATTCAATGGACATGCTCATCCAGCGGCTCAAGAAAACCAAGACCAACGCGGAATTCCTCATGAGTTTGAACCGCTGACGCTCCGGCTTCAGCGACGCTTTGTGAAAACAGACGACGAACAAGCCAGAGAAAACGCGCGGGAGCAGGGCCGCCTCCCGCGCGTACGAGCAAGGGAGGCCCCCGGGGTTCTTCTTTTTGAAACTGCTTCTGTCCCCTCTGCGCCCCGGTTGCTGGAACGGCTCCGCGCGCAAGGCGACCTCGATCCGGCCGCTCTTGACTGCGCGGTCCCCGACGGATGGGGCCAACCCGCAGGGGCGTTGGAAACGATCGCGCCGGAGGTGCTCGCGATCGTGCCGCGTTCGTTTGCTGAGGAGCATGCGGTCATGCCTTTTGCGCGAATCCGCGGGGTGTTGCACGTGGCGGTGGCCCGTCCGCTCGCGGTGGAGATTCTTGACAGCCTGGTCTACCTCACCGGCCTAAGGATCGCTCCCATGCTCGTCCCGGCGGCGGACATTCAGCGCGCCCTCGGCCGCCACTATGGACTGGCCGCGGGTGGAACTGGCAACGGTTTGCCTGATGAGCCGGGCGCGGCGGCGCCCCAGCCTTCGCCCCCGGACGCGTCGGACGAATCGGAGGGCCGGGCGAGCGAACACGACGCGCCTCTAGTCAAATTGGTGCATGGGCTCATCACGGAAGCCATCCGCCGGCGCGCCTCGGATATCCATTTGGAGCCGCTGGAACGGAGGTTTCGCGTGCGCTATCGAATCGATGGCGTCCTGCTGGAAGTGGAGGGTCCGCCGAAGCACCTGCAGCTCGCGCTGCTTTCCCGGGTGAAAATCATGGCGAATATTGACATCGCGGAGAAGCGTGTGCCCCAGGATGGCCGGATCCAGATTTTCACCGAGGGCCGGACCTTGGATTTGCGCGTGTCGTCGCTGCCCACCGCCCACGGGGAAAGCATCGTCATGCGCATTTTGGACCAGGAGGGACTAAAGCTGGGGATGCCGGAAATGGGCTTGCTGCCGGACGATCAGCAGCAACTCGCCCAACTGCTGGCCTCGCCTGACGGCATGGTGCTGGTGACTGGGCCCACGGGCTCGGGGAAGACGACGACGTTGTATGCCTGCCTCCATCAACTCAACCAATCCGATCGCAAGATCATCACTGTCGAGGAACCGGTTGAATATCAAATCTCCGGCATCAACCAAGTGCCGGTCAATCCGGCCATCGGGATGACGTTTGCCGCGGCGCTGCGGGCCATGCTCCGGCAGTCGCCCAATATCATCATGCTCGGGGAGATTCGCGACCGCGAAACGGCCGAGATTGCCATCAATGCCTCGCTGACCGGTCACCTGGTGTTCAGTACCCTGCACACCAACGATGCGCCGTCCGCGGTCTCCCGCCTCATCGACATCGGCGCCAAACCCTTTCTCATTGCCGCGGCGTTGCGGGCGTCACTCGCCCAGCGACTCGTCCGTCGGATTTGTCCGCAGTGCCGGCGCGGGTATACGCCGTCGGTCCAGGAACGGCATGCGCTCAACTTGACTCCGGCCCAGTGGGCCACCGCCACTTTCGCCCATGGAGCCGGTTGTGCCGCCTGCCATGGCACGGGTTATCAGGGCCGGTTCGGGATCTTTGAGATTTTTTTGATAGATGACGAAATTCGCGCCCTGATCTACGAAAACGCCAGCGCCAGCCGGTTGCGGCAGGTTGCCCGGCGGGCCGGGCGCCTGACCATGCGGGAGGACGGCATACGCAAAGTCCTTGCCGGCCTGACCACAATCGAAGAAGTTGTTTCGGTCACGATCGGCGACGAGCCGGGCCCGACCCTTTAACCCTCCCATTCCATGAGCTATGATATGAATGATCTTCTTGAGCTGGTCGTGGACCAGAAGAGTTCCGACCTTCATCTGCAGGTGGGCGTCCCGCCCTGCCTCCGGCTGCGCGGCAGCATGACGCCCATCGATGGACCGGAACTCCGGCCCGAGGACACCGAGCAACTCATGCTCGCCATTACTCCGGACAGTCACGTCCAGAATGTGAAGCTGAACGGCGGCACCGACTTTGGTTTCGCGTTCGGGGACAAGGCGCGATTTCGCGTGAGCGTGCTGAAGGCCAAGGGCAATTACGGCCTCGTGCTTCGCCAGATCCCGAACCAGCTGTTCGACCTGCGCACAATCGGGATGCCGGATAAGATCAAGGAGCTGCTTTTTCGGCCCCGCGGTCTCTTCCTGGTGACGGGCCCGACGGGCTCCGGCAAGTCCACCACGCTCGCTTCGATGGTGAATTTTATTAACGAGAACCGCGACGGGCACATTATCACGATCGAGGACCCAATCGAATATTTCCACCCGCACAAGAAATGTGTCGTCACGCAGCGCGAGGTTGGGACGGACGTGCCGAGTTTCGCCGAAGCCATCAAACGCGCCTTGCGGCAGGACCCCGATGTCATTCTGGTTGGCGAGTTGCGCGATCTGGAGACGATCGAAGCCGCCATCAGTGCCGCCGAGACGGGCCATCTGGTGTTTGGCACGCTGCACACCAACAGCGCGGCCAAGACTGTGGATCGCATCGTCGATGCTTTCCCCGCCAACATGAAGGAGATGATCCGCATGCAGCTTTCGACCTCCATTGTCGCGGTCATCTCCCAGACCCTTTGCAAGAAAACCAGCGGCGGGCGCATCGCGGCGTACGAAATCATGGTCAACACCTCGTCCATCGCGTCGTTGATCCGCGACAACAAAACCTTTCGGATCCAGTCGGACATCCAGACCGGGGCGGCGCTCGGCATGATCACGCTCGACACGCATCTCATGAGCCTGGTCAACCGGGAAATGATCGATCCCAACGAGGCGCTGGAGAAATCCCAGGATCAAAACGCCATGCGCGATAAACTCACCAGCATGGGATTCAAGTTGCACGAAATCGTCTAAGCTCCTTTTCTCTGTGAGGCCGTGGGCCCGGCCGGACTTCCTATGTTCGATGGGCACCACCAGATTGTTTGCGAATTATTGACCGCGCGGCGCTTGGTCGAGCCGGCCTTGCTGCAGGCCGCCTGGGCGGAGCATCAAACCACCGGCAAATCGTTTGCCGCCGTGCTGCTCGAGCGGGGCGGTCTCGCTAAATCCACGCTGCTGCGCGCGGTGGCGGAGCATCTTGGCCTGGAGTATCGGGCCACGCTGCCCGCCCCGCTGCCGCCTGCGGCGCTCGCGCTGTTGGACGCCAACCTTGCGCGCAGCCACGGGGTTCTCCCGGTGGCGGCCGACGTCGGGGTCATCACGGTGGCGGCCTCGAATCCCTTTTCCCTCAGTCTGGTTCCCGACCTGGTGTTTGCGCTCGGTCGCGACGTGCGGGTGGTGGTGGCGGACCCCGATGCCGTCGGGCGCCTGATCGGTGAACACTACGGGACGGAGCCGGATCTCGCCGCGGCGGCTTCGGAGCCGCTGGCGACTGCTGGCGGCGATGTCGGCGCCGAGACGACGTATAGCACTGCGGACTTGGAAGAGATGGCCGGGCAGTCGCATATCATCCACTTCGTCAATCTCGTGCTGGCGCAGGCGATTCGAGACAAGGCCTCCGACATTCACTTCGAACCCTTCGAACAGGATTTCAAGATCCGCTCTCGAATCGATGGTACGCTCTACGAGATGGCCCCGCCGCCCAAAACTCTGGCTTTGCCCATTGTTTCGCGACTGAAGGTGCTCGCGAATCTCGACATTGCCGAACGGCGCCTGCCGCAGGATGGGCGCATCAAGCTCAATCACGCGGGACGCGCGGTCGACCTGCGCATTTCCACGCTGCCCACTCAATTTGGCGAAAGTGTGGTGTTGCGCGTCCTCGACCAGTCGGCGATCCGGCTGGCCCTCTCGCAACTGGGTCTTCCGGGGACCATCCGCTCGCGGATCGAGCAAATCATTCACCGGCCCAACGGGATTTTCATCGCCACCGGCCCCACCGGCTCGGGCAAAACCACGACCCTGTACAGCTGCCTGCAGGAGCTCAATTCCATCGAGGCCAAACTGCTCACGGTCGAGGATCCGGTAGAATATGAAATCGACGGCGTGATGCAGGTCCCCGTCAATCTGCCGGCGGGGCTCGGCTTCGCGCGCGTGCTCCGGGCGTTTCTCCGCCAAGACCCGGATATTGTGATGGTCGGAGAAATTCGGGATTTGGAGACGGCGCAGATTGCCGTGCAGGCCTCGCTGACCGGCCATTTGGTGCTGACCACGCTCCACACGAACGACGCTCCCGGGGTGGTCCCGCGCCTCGTGGATATGGGGATCGAGCCCTTTCTCCTGGCCTCAACCCTGGAGGGAGTGCTGGCCCAACGACTGCTCCGTCGGGTTTGTCCGGAATGCAAAATCGCTTGCGAGCCGGCGGCGGCGACCCTGCGGTCGCTCGGGGTGTCGCAGGCGGCGCTGCAGGGGCGACCGGTTTACCGCGCCCCCGGTTGTCCAGCCTGCCACCAAACCGGGTTCAAGGGACGGCTTGGCATTTTCGAGTTCCTGCGCCTGACGGATCCCTTGCGCGAATTGCTCGTGCAACGGGCCTCGGTCGTTCAGCTCCGCCAGGCCGCCGAAGGCGAGGGGATGACCTCACTCCGCGAAGCGGGCGTGCAGGCGCTCGCGGCCGGCGAGACCACGGTGGACGAGGTTTTGAAATATACCTGAACGCGACCCCGTGCCCGATGCTCCGACGGCCAACCGCTAATTTTCCATGAACCTCCACCCCGCAGAGGAGCGAAAATCCCCTTTAATGTTTGGCCCTGGGGTTGGGGTTAAGTGTTCATTGACGCGCAGGAGCGTGGATTTCCCAATCTGATGCCGCGCTTCACCTACACCGCGATTGCGGCGAGCGGCGCCGGGCGCGCCGGACTGGTCGAGGCCCCGGACTCGAAACAGGCGGCGGCGCAGCTGCGGGGCCAAGGGCTGTTTCCCACCACCATTCTACCGGAAGCGGCGGGCCCGGCGCTCTCGCCCGGCGCTGCCACCCGCGCCAGCGCGCCGCCGATCGCTCCGGACACCGGTAGGAAGAGCGCACGCCGGCTCCCGTTTCTCCGCCCGGTCAGCGCGAAGGAACTGGCCCTCTTCACCCGCCAGTTGGCGACGTTGCTCCGTGCGGGTTTGCCGCTGCTGCGGGGACTCGAAGTGCTGGCGCGGCAGGAGCGCAACCGGTCGTTTCGCCAGATCATGGAAGAGCTGGCGGAGGGAATTCGCTCCGGCGTGACGCTCTCCGAGGCGATGGCGCGGCAGCCCCGGGTGTTCGACCGGCTTTATCTCAATATGATCAGGGCGGGCGAGATGGGCGGCGTGCTCGACGTCGTTTTGGATCGGCTCGCGGGCTTTCAGGAAAAAAGCCAACGCCTGAAGCAGCAGATCACCTCCGCCATGGTTTACCCCGTCGCCTTGCTGACGGTCGCGATGACCATCCTAACGGGTCTGCTCATCTTCGTGGTTCCGAAATTTAAACAAATCTTCGCCGACCTCCTCAAGGGAGCGCCGCTGCCGCCGTTGACCCAGTTCGTCCTCGTGGCGAGCGACGCCGTCAAGGGGCATTTTCTTCTCGTCCTCGCGGTCGGGGTCGCCGCGGGCCTGGGCGGCCGAGCCTACCGGCGGTCAGCGGGTGGAGCGCTCTTGCTCGACACCCTCCTGATCCGCCTGCCGCTTTTCGGGGGGCTCTTCGTCAAGGAAATCGTCGCCCGCTTTGGCCGGACCCTCGGCACGCTGTTGGCGAGCGGCGTGCCCATTCTGCCGGCCCTGCTGATCACCCGGGATACGTGCGCGAACGCCAAGGTGGCCGGCGCGATCACCGTGGTGCATGATCAGGTCAAGGAGGGCGCGACAATTTCGCGGCCGCTGGAACTGGCGCAGGTCTTTCCACCCATGGTCGCAAGCATGATCGCCGTCGGCGAGCAAACCGGCCAGCTGCCTGAGATGCTGGCCAAGATCGCGGACATCTACGAAACCGAAGTAGACACGGCCGTGGCGGGACTGAGCTCGCTGCTCGAACCGCTCCTGATCGTTTTGCTCGCGGTCATGGTCGGGACCATCGTGATCGCGCTCTTCCTGCCGATTATCCGAATCGTCCAACTGTTGTCCTAGGTCGGCTCGATGCCGCCTCCCGTCCCGGGCGCTCGCAAAGGCCCTGACTGCCGAGGGAAACCGGCCTCCGGACGCTGTAGGGGCGTGGCGCGCCGAGCCTCCTCCAATCGAGCGGAAAATGGCGGGCCGTGGGAGCGGTCGTTGAATTGACCAAGGCCCCGGGGCTGGCCCCGAGCATCTTTGCCGCCTTTGACCTGGCGGACTAGGATTGGCGAAGCGGGCGAAAATGCTGGCGCCTCGGGCCGCGGCCCAGCGCGATCGATTGTCGGTAGGCGACCGGCGACAAGCCAAACGTGACCCGAAAGGCCCGGCTGAAACTGTAGATCGAGTTGAAACCACATTGCTCGGCGACTTCCGAGACGCGGTCGGGTGTGAGCCGCAACAGGCCCGAAGCGCGCTCGAGCCGGAGGCGACGCAAATGGCGGCCGATGCTCACGCCACACGAAGCCCGAAAGCGAGCGCGCAAATGGCTGGCGCTGATGCCGAGCGCCCGGGCGATTTCCTTGATGCCCAGTGGTTGGTGGCTCTGATGCGCCAGTTGGTTGACCTGCATGACCATGCCGGGAGAAGCGAACGGTACGGGCTTGCGCCGGGGCGCAACCTTCTCGCGGCGCAGGCGCACCAAGAGCAGCGCGAGCAGCAACGCCGGCAGTTCCGAGAGCCGCCCTTCTCTTTCGTACGCGGCGATTAACTCTGTCACCAAGACGCGAACCGCCGGGGTGAAGACGAACGGGCGATAGTGCAGCGCCTTCAGCGCCTCGGCTTCGGCGAGGTCAAACGTGATGAAGATCCACAGCAAATTCTTTTGCCCGGCATCGATGTAGTGGTGGAATTGGAATGGGAAAAGCAGCAGGCCTTCGCCGGCCCCGAGGCGGATGACGCGGTCGTCAACACAAACCGAGACGGTGGCCCGCAGGGCGATGATCAGGACGAAGCGATGGTGCAGCGCGCGGCCCCGTTTCGGCCGGTTCAACTCCGCCGCGGAGCGCCGCTGGAAACAGACAATGTTGTCCGGCAGGACAAGCGGTCCGGGCCGCCGGCCCAACAGTTGGTGCGGGGGATGGGGCAGGGCGGCCGCCAGGGCCTCGAGAGTGCGAGTCGATCTTAGTGACATTTATGGTAAAAACATCATCGTTTCTGGCATTTCCAAAATAGGGAACAAGCCCTATTGTGGTTTCGTTCCCTTGAATTCCCTGATGAATACTCTGACTCCTCTGGTGCGTTGCAGTTATGAGCATGTGCCGCTGGCGGTTTTTGCCAGCAGTGCCGCCGCCTCCCGCGCCTTGGCCCGCGAAGTGGCCGGGCTCATCCGCCTGCGTCAGCAGGAACATCGCACCGTGGTGCTCGGCCTGGCAACCGGCTCGACCCCGATCGCCTTTTACGCGGAACTGGTTCGCTTGCACCGGGAGGAGAAACTGAGTTTTGCCCACGTCATCACGTTCAATCTCGACGAATATTACCCGCTGGCGCCGGACCATTCGCAGAGCTACCGGCATTTCATGCGGACGCACCTTTTTGACCACGTGGATCTCGTTCCGGAGAACATCCATTTGCCTTCGGGCAGCGTCGTGCAAGCGGAGATTGACGCGCATTGCCGAGCCTACGAGGAGAAGATTCGCGCGGCGGGCGGGATCGATTTTCAAATTCTCGGGATCGGGCGCACGGGCCATATTGGCTTCAACGAGCCCGGCAGTCCCCCGCATTCCCGCACGCGGCTGGTCACGCTTGATCCGTTGACGCGGCGGGATGCCTCGGGCGACTTCGGCGGCGAGGAACACACGCCGCGTTATGCGCTCAGCATGGGCGTACGGACGATTCTGGAAGCGCGCCGGGTCGTGCTCATGGCGTGGGGCCAGCACAAGGCGAGCATCGTCCGCACGGCCGTCGAGAGCGAGGTCTCGGCGCAGGTGACCGCCTCGTTCCTGCAGCAGCACGACAACGCGCTGTTCATCCTCGATCAGGCGGCGGCCGACGCGCTGACCCGGTTCCGGACGCCGTGGCTGCTCGGCCCGCTTGAGGACCACGGCTTGAGGTGGGACGAACGCATGACCCGCCGCGCCATTCTTTGGCTTTCCCGCCAGCGGCGGAAGGCTATTCTGAAGCTCACCGACGATGACTACAACGAGGCCGGCCTGCAGGATTTGCTGCGGGTCCACGGGTCGGCTTACGAGACGAATCGCACCGGATTTTATCAACTGCAGCACACGATCACCGGCTGGCCGGGCGGTCGGGATCCGCGGCGGACTCAGCCCGGGGACGCGCCGGCCCGCCCGCTGCGTGCGGCGTCCGCCGGGGTGTTTCCCAAGCGGGTGCTCATTCTTTCGCCCCATCCGGACGACGATGTGATCTCGATGGGCGGCACCCTCTGCCGCCTCGTGGAGCACGGCCACGAGGTTCATATCGCCTATCAGGTTTCCGGCGCCAACGCGGTTTCGGACGAAACCCTTTGGCGCGAGCTGGCCTTCGTGCGCAACGCCGGCCTCGCTGATCCGGCGACGCTGGCGCAAGTCAGCAGTTGGTGCGCGGCCTACGAGGCGACGGGTGCGCTCCCGCCGGCAGCGGAGTTTCGGCGCTGGAAAGGATTTATTCGCCGCCATGAGGCCGCCGCCGCCGCCCGCGTTTGCGGGGTATTGCCGGGCCGCCTGCACTTCCTCGATCTGCCGTTTTACGACGCGATCACCGTCCGGCACCGCGGGCTCGGCGACCAGGACGTGGCCAGCATGCACCGTCTGTTGGCGGAAGTGCGACCGCATCTGATTTATGCCGCTGGTGACTTGGACGATCCTCATGGCACCCACCGGATTTGTCTGCACGCGTTGCGTGAGGCGCTGGCCCTAAGCGCTCAGGATACGTGGCTGGCGGAAGTTGAACTCTGGCTCTATCGCGGCGCGTGGGCTGAATGGGAAATTGACGAGATCGATCTCGCCGTGCCGCTCAGTCCGCAGGAGGTCATGCGCCGCCGCCGCGCCATTTTCCGCCATGAGACGCAAAAGGACCAGGCCTTGTTTCCCGGTGATGACCGCCGCGAATTCTGGCAGCGCACGGAGGATCGCAGCCGCCGCCTCGCCGAATCCTACAACACCCTCGGCCTCGCGGAATACGAGGCGATCGAAGCCTTTAAACGTTATGCACCCGACGAGTTCCTCCGCCATGTACAGCTCTGACGCCGCCTGCCGCCGGAGTTTGCGAGCTGGCGGGGGCGCGGCCAGGCCCGCATTGCCACCCGGCTGAAATCCTGCAGCATTCAGGTGATGAATCTGTCCCAACCTCAGGCCGACGTCTATGTCTCGACGAGTGAGCTGACCCCGGAGGCGGCCCTGCGGCGGGTCACGCACCTGTGTGTCGGCGCCCATCAGGACGACATTGAGATCATGGCGCATGCCGGCATCACCGATTGTCTTGATCGCCCCGGCAAGGCTTTCGGCGGCGTGGTCGTCACGAACGGCGCGGGTTCGCCCCGCACGGGGCCGTACGCGCAGCTGACCGACGAGCAGATGCAGGTCGTGCGCCGCGAGGAGCAGCGCAAAGCCGCCCAGCTCGGACACTATGCGATTCAGCTCCAGCTCGCGCATTCCAGCGCGGACGTGAAGCGGCCGGGGCATGCCGGCGTGGCTGCCGATCTCTTGGCCATTTTCCGCGGCTGCACGCCGGAGGTGGTTTACTTGCACAGCCCGGCGGATAAACACGACACCCATGTGGCCGTGCTCTTGCGCTGTCTCGAGGCCCTGCGGAGCCTGCCCGCGGAACAACGCCCGCGCCGCGTGCTCGGTTGCGAAGTCTGGCGTGATCTCGACTGGCTCGTCGATTCCGACAAGGTGGCGCTGGACGCGGGCCGGCATCCCGGGTTAGCAGCTGAGTTGCTGAAGGTCTTCGATTCCCAGGTGACCGGGGGCAAGCGCTACGACCTCGCCACGATCGGTCGCCGCGCAGCCAACGCCACGTTCCACACTTCGCATGCGACGGACAAGATCACCGCCATCACGTGGGCCATCGATCTGACGCCACTCGTGGCCGATGCGGCGCTCGACCCGACGACCTTTACCCTGACGCACCTTGACCGGCTGCGCGCCGACATCACCGCCCGGATCGCAAAATTTAGTTAGCTTGCCCTCCCGACGTGTCGAGTCGGGCGATCGGGCGCGGCCGCCGGGGTGTTGTTTGAGCTTAACGGGGCTGTGCGAGTGTCCTGTCCCGCGACCAAGAACAGCGGCTTGAGGTCAAGCCGCTGCACCATTTACTCGGTGATCCCGGCGCCCTTCCCGCGCCCACTCGATTTCCGCAGCTCGATCGGCCTATTTTTGCGGCTTCGTCAGCAGCAGCTGGGAGTTCAACCCCATGTGCTTGTCGGAAAATTCGTCGTTGTCGCCGGCCTGGCGCAGCAGTCGTTGCACCATGCCCATCTTCGCATCGAGGTCGTCGATCTTGGCGACGAACACGGCCTCGGGCGTCGCAGCGATGACGGCGGCGCCCCACTCGAGTTCGCCCTGATGGCTGAGCACGATATGCTCAAGACGCTCAAGCAGGTCGGCGCTGAGCTTGGCCTTGAGTCCGGCTTTGCGGACCAGTTGGTAGCCGAGGACCACATGACCCTGCAAAATTCCCCGGCGGCTCCGGGAGGTGGCGAGGGTGCCCTGATACTCGATGACCTTGCCGATGTCGTGCACCAAAATGCCGGCGAGGGCGAGATCCGCGTCAATCTCGGGATAGAGCGGCACGAGGGCTTTGCCGGCGCGCGCCATGTGGCAGGTGTGTTCGAGGAGACCGTGCCGGTAGGCGTGATGCATGGCGAGGGCGGCCGGCGCGACGCGGAATACTTCGCCGATCTCGTCGAAGACGGCCTGCACGGTCGCCCGGAGTTCGCTCTGGGTGAGGGCCGCGATGTGCCCTTGGAACTCGGCCCAGAGCGCGTCGGGGTCCTCGGGCGCGGTCTCGACGAGGTTGGCCATGAGCGGGGAACCGGCGAGCTGGTCGGCGGTGATTTCCTCGGCCCGCAGCAGCTTGGGGGAAAAACGATTTTGGTAATAGTCCACCTTGCCCTCGATGCGTACGACCGCGCCTTCCTTGAGGGCCTTGAAAAAATCAAACGCCGGATTGTCGCTGAAACAATTGCAGTTGAAGGTTCCCGTCTTGTCGCTGAGCTCCACCATGAGGAACGAATTGCCCGTCTTGGTGGGGCGTTCGGCGATGCGTTTGATCAGAAGCACACTGCTGAACAGATCGCCGCCGGTGCGATTCAGGGCTTTGATTTCCCGGACGGTTAGGGAGGTGGAAATATCAGACATGGACGTGACTAAAGACGAGAAGCTCCAAGCTCCAACCTCCAATTTTCAATAAAGCGGCGTGGGACTAAGCGTATTTCTTCACCAAGGCGGTGTAGTCGCGGAAGAAGGGGTGGTGGGCGGTTTCTAGCAGCGAATAGAAGACCGTCTCCGCCGGCAGCACGGCGCAGCCGGCTTGGGCGAGGTGTGTCAGCACGCGCGCGGCGTCGTCGGCGCGGCGGGCACCGACACAATCCGCGAGGATGGTGACTTGGTAACCCGCTTGCAGGGCGTCACGGGCGGTCTGATAGACGCAGACCGGTGTTTCAATGCCGGCAAGGAGAAGCTGCTTCACGCCGCGGGCGCGGAGTTGGGCGGCGATCTTGTCATTGCCGAAGGCGGAGAATGCATCCTTGCCCATCGCTTCGGGAGTCGCGCAAAGCTCCAACAATTCCGCGGCGGTGCCTCCGAGTTTGGCCGGCACCTGCTCGGTGAAGAGCACGGGGAGTCCGAGGCCCCGGGCGACCTCGAGGGCGAAGGAGCAACGCCAGTGCACCCGCTGGCTCTCCGGAATCGCCGCGAGAAAGGCCGGCTGCATGTCGATGCAGAGCAGGAGGGGAAGGGCGGAAGCATGGTCCGACTTCATCGAGGGAGCTTGGGAGTGGGATGAGCCTGCTTGCAGGCGAATCAGAGGGTGCGGTGATTTAGGGAGTGGGAACGCTTGCAGGCAAGCTCCTACAACCGAGACCGCGCCCTCGCCGTCACGGATTCTTTCAACTCTCAACCCTTGACTTTGGATAGACCGACTAAGCCGTATCCAGGCAGTTGAAAGTGGGGGGAGCGAGCTTGCTCGCGACTCAGGGCCGGCGACGTCGCGCGCAAGCTCGCTCCCACAGGCCGACCACTGAAAGGTGGTCGCCGGTTTCCCAGCCGCAGCGGAGGCTGCGCGACTGACCCTGGGTTCGCAGTAGCGAACAGCAGGACACACCTGCGACTGGCGTCGATGGGGACATCGGCGCCCACCCACCTGCATGGATCCGACTAAGGCGCTGGTAATAATTAAAGGTAGCAGATTAATGTTTCGCGGTCGGCTTGATGA
>CAZAOI010000054.1:0-14230 GCA_964486705.1 uncultured Oleiharenicola sp.
TCCCACGGCGAGTAACTGATCCCGATCGCACGCCACCACTCCTCGGCGGGCTTCTGCCCGATTTCAATTTCCTCAAGCTGAAGATCCCCGTAGGGCTGCGGTCGATGCAGATTTTCCGGGCGAACCGGATCACGGTCCGGCGACCGGGACTCTCCGGTGGGGCGTTGGGATCCGTCGACGTCCGCACGGCTGCGCCCGGCAAACGACGGAGCCCAACGAGCCGCTGATCTTGCGCGAGGGTCACGAACACCGAACACCGGACGCGGGCGAAGAAACTGCGGCGACTGGTGCGGCGGGATCACCAGAGTGCCGGCCGCCACCGGCCGATCCATCGGGTCGAGGGGTTTGGAGGTGAAAAAGGATCCGGCCCCGGATCACCCTCGGCGGATCTCCGAGCCCTTGAAGCGGATAATGGTCCGATAGACCTTTTTGGTCCGGCAAATGATCTTCCCGGTGGCGAGGTCCACCGACTCCGGAATCTCGATCCGATGCACGTCCACGACCGCATGGTAGCCGCGCTCGGAAAAAACATCGATCAGCATGGCGAGCGCCTCCGGCTCGCTGAGGGCGGGATCCTCGCTGTTGATGTTCGCGTGGCCGGAAAGGGCGTGGCGGGTGATGATCGGGATCATTTTCTTCTCGATCAGGGTGACGACGCGTTGAAAAAGATCGGGATTGCCGAGTTCGTAGGCGTCGAGCCGTTTGACCAATTCCTGGCGCGCGTGGATGATGATTTCGCTCGCCAGGGGCAGCATGCGCAGGCGGTCAAAAGTGCGCGGGTCGAGCTCCAGCGAGCTTTGATACTCGAATTCTTTCAGGATGTTTTGTTCGACTTCCGCGAGGCTCCCCTGGGCATTGATCAGGTGGTAATAGAAAACATCCTTGAGCGAGAGCAGCGCGTTCCACGTCTGTTCCTTGAAGACGCGGTAGCGGCGGCTGGCCAATTTTTCGTCGAAGTCCGTGGCCCGTTCTTCCTCCAGCTGGCCGTGGCCGGTGCGCCGGACCTCCTCGTTGTGGATCGTGACGTTCCGGCCGCGCGTGAGTTGGCGGGCGATGCTCTCGCGTTCGTCGACAAAGAGGACGACGATCTGCACCACCGGCTGGCGAAAATGGATGCCCAGCGGCGTGCCATAAAATTCGCGCCAGAGCTGCGTCATTTTCTCGTAGAGCATCTTCAGGCACTCAACCTGCACGGTGGTGCGGGGGAAGCCATCGAGGATCACGCCGTCGCGGTATTCCGGTTTGAGCAGGCGGCGCAGGAGCACGGCGAGCACTTCGCGGTCGCCGATCATGTTCCCGGCGTCCTTGGTCTTTTTCATCTCCGGAGTATCGAGCAGCGAGCTCATGACAATCGGGGAGCAGGTCAGGCCGCGGGTCTTGGAGATGAAGGCGGTGTTCGTGCCCTTGCCGGCGCCGGGCGCACCTCCGAGGAGAATGATCTCTTTGGGAAACCGCAGGTGCTGGCGACCGAAATGCGCCCCCAAGTCGGCCCAGATCGGCTCGAAAATAATCCGCGCGTCCTTGATTTCCAAGTCGGCTGACGATGGCGTGCCCGCGGGCTGCGCGGGGGTGGTGGCGGGGGCTGGTGAGGTCACTCTCATATCAGGGGGCTGAGACTAGGCGGCGGCGTCTGCCGGAGGCGACAATATTTGGCGCGGGAAAGTGAGAGTTATCCCCAACGCTTTTTACTGGTTGGACTTGGGCGCGGCAGCGCGGGTCGGGACGGACCGGCTGGCTTAAGCGCCCTTGCGCGGAAGCGTCTTGGGTGCGGTTTCCATCTGGCCCCGGGTGACACCCAGCTGGTTGATCAACTTGAGTTCGCGCCACAGCTCCGCCCCACTGATCCGGCCGTCGAGGAGTTGTTGGTAGCGCTCCACCGTCCGGCGGACCTCGTCGCCACTTTCGTTCAGAAACTCGACTCGGAAGTTTCGCGCCCCGAGTTCCCGGAGCCGGGTGGCGAACTCTGCACCGGTCTGGGCCCGGCTGTTGTAGACCGTGTTCCGGCAGCCGGCGTCGGCCTTCAGCGGATGCTCGGCACCGACGCGGTCGCGCAGGGCCACCTTGTGCGTGTCGCACGGCCGGCCGCAGTCGCGGTAGTCTTTGCCTTGGGAGAGAAACGCGCAAAAGACGCAGTGCTCCATGTGAAACATCGGCATGTGCTGATGGAGCGTGATCTCAAACCATCCGCCGGGGGCATTTTGCAGCAGGGCCTCGAGCTGGCCGATATTGAGGTCATAGGAAGCGGTCACCCGCTCGAGCTGGTGGTGATTGATGAAGTACTCCGCCGTGAGCGGGTTGGCGACGTTGAGGGAAAAATCACCCCGACAGCGCTTGCCGGCGAACCAGGTGAGATGGTCGTAATTGCGCACGAGGTAGCCGTCGGCCTCGGACGAGAGCACCTGCTTGATGATCCACTCCTCGCCTGGCTTGAACACGCGGGGAGCGGCGACCCAAACGGAGGAGGCAACCGCGGGAGCGGTTTCGGTGGTCTGGAGCTGGCGGAACTGCTGGACCGCATCGCGATAGAGTTTCGGATTCTCGAACTCGCAATAGAGGGTGCGGGCGCCAGCGGCCCAGGCCGCCGCGAGCTGGTCCAGCTCACGAATGACGACAATGAGCTCGGGCGCGGAGGATTCCTTTGCGTCCGGGCTTTGTTCCCGAGGTGAAGAGTGGAGCGCGGCGTCTCCGCCGAGCTTCGGGCTCGGCGCAAGGCCGCGGGCCGCCTCCGTCTGCCGCGCCCACCGTTTGGGGACCGCGCGGAGGGTCTCGACCTCGGCTGCGACGCGGCGGCGCAGCTCGTTAAGCTCGCGGATGGGGAGGATGACGTCGCCTTCAAGTTTGTTTTGCAGCGTTCCGAGCTGGAACGGCGTGCCCCCGAGCCGGCCCAGTTGGTCGGAGAGCCGCTCGGTCGTTAGCGGCTGTTTCTCGGCGCGGGCCAAGGGCAAGGTGGAATCGGCCTGGGCCACATGACCCTCTTGGTCGCGGGCAATCAGAGTCAGGGGCGTGCCGGCGTGGCCGTGAACCTCAAAGGAAAGATCCCGGCGGAAGCGCGGCTGTTCGGTTTCGAAAGTTTGGCGTACGCGGCGGTCGAGCTCAGGGTCGTTGGTTTTCCAGACCCGGTCGCCAACGTGGACGCGGGCAAAGTCGATGTCGCCGTGGCCAAACCGCAGCGAGGTGGCTCCGTTGCGTTCGTCGACAAAATAGATGCGGCCGCCCTGCTCCTTTTCGTCGGGTCGGCCCGCGTCGAAGACGATGCCGTCACCGGGCTTGGCGGGCCCCTCGAGCGTGAGGGTCACACCGTCGGAGCCGACCCGGGAAACCCGGCCGAGGAAAACCCCGCGCTTGGTCCCGAAGCGGGCGTGGGCCAGTTCCTGATTGTTGATGCCGCGAAACCACCCGGTGTAGAGCCCCCGCGAGAACCCCATTTCGAGGTCGTAGAGCGATTCGCGACGCACGGTGTCCATCACGCCGGCCTCGTCGCGGGGGGCGGGCCCGAAAATCTCCGCCATCACCTTGTCGAGCGCCTGGCGGTAAACGCGGGTGATGTTGGCGACATATTCGGCGCTCTTGAGCCGGCCCTCAATTTTTAGGGAGGCCACGCCGGCCCGCACGAGGTCCGGCAGGACGTCGAGTCCGGAGAGATCTTGGGGACTGAGGAGGTAACGCCGGTCGCCCAGGTCCACGGTTTCGCCATCGGAGACCAGTTCGTAGGGCATGCGGCAGGCTTGCGCACACTCGCCGCGGTTGGCGGAGCGGCCGCCGAGCGATTCGCTCGTGAGGCACTGGCCGGAATAGGCGACGCAGAGCGCGCCGTGGACGAAGACCTCCAGCGGCACGGCGGCGGCCGGCTGGGCGGCGCGAATGGCGGCGATGTCCTTGAGCGAGTTTTCGCGGGCCAGCACCACGAGGTTGGCGCCAAGTTCCCGGGCAAACTCCACGCCCGCGGCGCTGGTTACCGTCATCTGGGTCGACGTGTGAATCGGAAAATCCGGCGAGAGCGCGCGGATCAGGCGGCAGATGCCGACATCCTGCACGATGGCGGCGTCGACCCCGGCGGAGATGATGGACTTGAGGTATTCTTCGGCCGCGGCGATTTCGTCGGCAAAGACGAGGGTGTTGAATGTCACATAGCCCCGCACGCCTCGCCGATGGAGGAATTCCATCAGCTTGGGCAGGTCGGCGACCGTGAAATTTTTGGCGCGCATCCGGGCGTTAAAGCGCTCCAGTCCGAAGTAGATGGCGTCGGCCCCGTTCTCAACGGCGGCGCGGGCGCACTCCCAATCGCCGGCCGGCGCGAGCAATTCCGGTCGCACCGAATGGGGGCGTGGAGCGGCGGGGATGATGCTGGTGGGCAGGTTGGCCATGGCGGTCAGGCAGCGGCAATCTCCGGCGGCGGGGGCGGCGGAGCGACATCTTTTTTAAGGTGAGTTGCGACCTGCGGCGCGGCGGCGCAAAGTTCCATGGCAAAGAGAACCGTCAGGACGAAGAAGCCGGCGGCAAGGTAACTCACGGTGGGCAGCCCCAGCAAATGGCCGGCCGCATCCCGCGTGACAAACCAGCCGGCGAGGATGCTGGCGAAGGCGTTGGCCGCCAGTTGCAGCGCGGAGTTGATGCTCATGAAGCCACCCCGATAGCGGGCTTCGACGGCGTTCGTGATCATCGTCATCGCGGGCGCGTAACGACCGGACATGGTGACCATGAAGAGCGCCATCATCATGCTGGCAAAAATGACCGAAGATGTTCCGACGCGCATGATGAACAGCGTGACCACCAACGAACCGGCCGACATCCAGATGAGCAGTCGCAGCCGGTCCATGTGGTCGCTGAGCCAGCCGATAATCGGCGTGCTGATGGCCGTGGCCACGCCCCCGACGGCGTAGGCGATGGGCAATTCGATCCGTTCGTTGAGGCCGACGTTGGCGATGAACGAGGGCGCGAGGAACGGCACCAAAATGCCGCCGGCCATTCCCAGCATTGTGCCAACCGCAAAGGCGCGCCGGTGCACGCCATGAGCGAGGATTTCCTTCATCTGCCGCCAGGGCTGATGGTCGTGCACGGCGGTGCGCAAATGCGGCAGGGTGAGCGAAGCAATCACGAGGTTCACCAAAGCGCAGCCGGCGAGCAGCAAGAAAGCGGCATGCCAGCTGGACCAACCGGCGAGCACGAGACCCGCCGGTACCCCGAGGACCGAGGCCAATGGAAAGGCGGTCGCAACAAAAGCCATGGCGCGCCCACGACGGTGCGGCGGAATGAAGTCACCCACCATTGCCGTGACCATCGAGCTGGCGAGGCCACCGAAGGCTCCGGCTGCGAGGCGGGCGAATAGCAGCATCTGGTAACTCGTCGCCACGCCGCAGGCCAGGGTGGCCAGGCCGAAGCCGGTGTAGAGGACCAGCAGGGCGCGCTTGCGGTCGAACCGGTCGAGCAAGAATCCACCCGCGAATCCACTCACCGCCGCGGCGATCCCATAGGAAGCGACCAAGTGGGAGAATTGCGCCGGCGTGATGGCAAATGTTTTCATGAGCTGCGCGCCCAAGGGCATGATGATCATGAAATCCAGGATATGCGTGAACTGGACGGCCCCGAGTGTGAGCAGGGTGGCGCGTTCGCGACCTTTGGTCAGCGCAGGGGAGGGGACGGCAGCGGGCATGAGCGGCCAAGATTTCACGAAACGAATCCAGGTGCAAACTCAGGTTGGGCTTTGCTGGATCGAAACCTGGAAGGGCGGAGCTGTGCCGATGGCCAGATTCGGTCCGACCACGGCCCGGGCGGCTTCCGCGAAAAGTGCCGCGCCCGGGCTGACGTGATGCCGGCGGTGGCGGACGAGTGCGATGTCCCGGTAGGGTGCCGGGCCCGCGAATTGGCGAAAGACAAGGCCCTCGGGATCAGTCGCGCTCCGCGCGCTTTGCGGGAGGACACTTACGCCAAGTCCCAAGGCGGCCAAGGATTTGACCGTGGCGAGCTGCCCGCAGCGGTGCGCTATGCGCGGTTCGAAGTGGTGTTCGTCGCAATAGCGTTGGAGGAGGGAGGTGAGCGTCGATGAATCTCCGAGCGAAATGAAGTTTTCGTCGCGGAGGTCTTTAAACGTGATTTTTTCGGCCCGGGCGAGTCGATGGGAGGTGCTCAGCGCGAGCCAGAGAGATTCGCGGTAGAGTTTTTCGAGATGGAGTTGTGGCTCGTTCAGCGGGAGCGCGATGAGAGCCATATCCAACTTTCCATCGAAAAGAGCTTCGAGCAGCGGCCCGCTAAAGTTTTCCTGCGTCTGGAGGCTGAGGTGGACTTCATTGGTGTGGCAGTAGGCCAAAACTGCGGGAAGAAAGAAGTGGGCGACAGTGGGAATTGCGCCCACTGCAACCCGGGGACCCTCGATCGGATTGCTCTTCAACTCGCCCATGGTCTGTTCGGCTTGCACCAACATCCGGCGCGCCCCTTCCAACAGAATCTGACCACCTTCTGTCAGCACCGCCTGGCGCCCAAGTCGGTGAAAAAGCTTCCGCCCAAACTCCTCTTCGAGGTTCAAAATTTGCTGACTTAACGAAGGCTGGGAGATGTTTGAGCGTTTTGCAGCCTTTGTAAAATTTCCTGTCTCAGCGACTGACAAGAAGTAACGTAATTGGTATAATTCCATAGTCTAAATCGATGGATTCAATAGAATCTAAGTATTTAGACTATTGCAACACGTACCGTATACTCCGGTCAGTACAAAATCAGGTGCTTAATAAAAATCGACCAACAACCTAATCTATGAAATCCAACACTCTCAAAGTCATCCTTGGCGCTCTCGCCGTCGGTGTCGCTCCCTTGCTGCTCGCGAAAAACACGCCCGCCAGCATCCTTTTCCCGGCAATTGCGGTGACAGTCAGCTACCTCTCGGTGGCCATCATGGTGGCCCTAGCTGCAGTTGACTACCGGGTAGGCCCAAAGAGCTATGCGGCGCGGTAAGGCCGCCGAGGCCCTCTAAGTCAGTCAATTCGCAGTGCAGTCGAGGCTAGGGCTGACCCCCTGGCCTTTTTTATTGTCCTCATTTTAGCCTTTCGGGCCACACTTAGACAAATATCTCCGCTCGTGACGCTCTTTAGGAAACAACCCTCAACGGATCGCATGGAGGAAACACATGAGCAGAGCGTTTGGAGAAACTGGTTTGAAGCCCACGGGCCCAAGCTGCTGCTTTGTGCGCGGCAATGGACCCGTTCGCTGGCTGATGCTGAGGATATCGTGCAGGAAGCTTTTGTGCGGTATTGGCGGCATCAACGGCAACTCCCCGGGGATCCGCTCGCGCTTCTCATCACGTCCATCCGCCGGGCTGCCTTCGATCACTCCCGTCGCGAGTCGCGTCGGATCGTGCGGGAAGAAAAAGCGGAGGGCGGGCTGGTGGAGCGGGAGGAATACCTCGCCCCGACGGCCGGCGATGATGCGCAACGCCGTCGGGAAATTGAGGCCGCCCTCCAGCAACTGCCCGCCGAACAGCGCGAGGTGCTCGTGCTCAAGATCTGGAGCGACCTCACTTTTGAACAGATTGCCGCCATCCTCGATCTTCCGCTCAACACCGCCGCCTCGCGGTATCGTTATGCCCTGGTCGCACTCCGCAAGGAATTGAATCCCGCCTATCATGGATGAATCCTTCCAAGATCTCGAATCGGAGCTGAAGTCGCTTCCCCCGCGCGCTCCGTCACCGCTTCTGGTGGAACGCCTCGCGGCTGAACTTTCCGCCCGTCAGGAGAACCCGCCGGCGATGCGCCCGCGCTACACCACGGCCACCAACCTCGGCTCTTGGAAATGGTTTGGCTGGCGGCCGGCCGGGCTGGCGGCGGCGGTTGCGCTCGTTGCTTTCATCGGCGGCCGGAGTTTCCTGCGCCCACCCGAGCCCACAGCCGGCGGCTCGTCCGCTGGATGGGCCGTGACCACGCCGGCGCCAACCAGATCCGAATCGGTGCCGGTCACACTCCGGAATCATTATCAGCCCGTCGCCGCCACCAATGTGCTCTACGACCTGCAGGATGAAGGATTGGTGAAGGATGGGGGCGATACTCCCACGCGCCGAGTCCGCGCCCGCTACCTGGACACGTATACGTGGAAGAATCCCGCCACCAACGCGTCGATTAAATGGAGCGTGCCACGGGATGAAGTCCGTTTTGTTTCAGCGAATCTGAACTAACCCGGATGCATCACAATTTCTTCAATCTAACGCATCCGCTTTCCGCGCTCGACGAGCGCGGAAAGGCGACTTGGTCGCGGTTAACCCCGACCAAGTTGGCTCGACAGAGTGGATCCGTCACACCTCTGGATGTGATGGATGCAGGCTAATTTTCCCCCTCCAACCCTCGTTCCCTATGAAATCATATTGCCGGTATTTGCTTCCGTCCCTGGCCCTCATCTCTCTCGCGCCCCAGGCGTGGGCCGAGAAGGAGATCATTATCCGCCGCCTTAATGTCGACGCCCCCCATCACCTCGTCATCAACAAAGAAGGAGGTGGCGGGGAAAGAGAAAGTGTCACCTACCTCGGGCTTGAGACCGCGCCCGTGGGCCGAACCCTCGGCGCACAACTCGGTCTGGGCCGGGAAGTCGGCCTCGTTGTCACCCAGGTCATGCCCAAGAGCCCGGCGGCCGAGTTGCTCCGGGAGGACGATGTCTTGCTCAAGCTCGACGATCAATTACTCGTCAACATGCAGCAGCTTGGCGTGCTGATTCGCGCCCGGAAGGAAGGCGAAGAAGTCAAACTGACCCTGGTGCGGGGCGGGAAGGAAACCATCATCAAGGTGAAGCTCGGCACCCGGGAGGTGCCCAAGCAAAGCCAGGCCCTGCTTTTGCGGAACGGAGGCCCTGGCGACATGAACTGGAGCAGGTCGCTGTTGCCCGAAGGCCTGGCCGAGCTTGAGCAACTGCGCGAGTTGCCGGGCATGGAACCGGAGCATGCCCGCGAGGTGCTGCGCATGATTGGACGGGAACGTGGCAACGTCATGTCCGGCCCCGGCGTGCGCATCATCGCCCGCGCCGGCAAGGGCTCGACGATGGTCGATCTGCCCAAAAGCAATATTTCCTACTTGGACGACGCCGGCTCAATTGAGATTAAAGTGGATGACGGAAAACGCCGCCTGACCGTCACGGACACCAAAGGCGTGGTGGCGTTTGACGGGCCGATCACCACCGAGGAGGAGCGCAAGAAACTGCCGGCTGAAGTGAGTCAGCGGCTCGCGAAACTTGAAAACGACACGATCAGTTTCGAAGTCGGTGACGACTTCAAACCCGACGTTGTGCCCCTGCCGCCGCCGCCGACAAAGACCAAGATCAGGCACGGTTTGAAGTCCGCCCCGCTTCCCGTCCCCGCCCTCGAGCCCCGGCCATTCTGAAAATCAGGCCCGGGGGCGAGTGACGCGGCGGGCCCCGTCGGCGCCGGAACCGGGCGAAAGCGCGGCTCCGGGCTGAGGCGTCATGATGCTGGATCGGTGGTCTGCCGGAGAGATAGTCCAGCTTGAGCTAGGCGACAACCTCGTCGTCGTCCGGCGGATTCCGCTTTAAGATGGCCGCGCCGATCAGCGAAATAACCAAGCCGGCCACGACGCTCAAAACTACGCCAAACACCGACTGGATGGCGGGCTTCATGAACATCCGCATGCCTTTTTCCGCTCCGTCCATCTGGCTGTCGCTCATGCCGGCCGCCGCCCACTTGATTCGGGTGGTTTCGATCAGATAGTCCGCGAAGCTCGGACTCACAAAAGTGAAATGGATGTAGGTGTAGATCGCGCCCATCAGGCCGGCATAGAGAGAAATCATGATGCCGGTGCCGACCCCTTTGGCGTAGGTGAGATATCCGCCGCCGTCCTCTTCGCGCACGGCCCGCATCCCGAGGAAGAGAACCGTGATGGATAAAAGTAGTGGCGTGAAACTATACCAGGTGCCGTTGGCGATATTATCGGTCTGGTAGCCGAGGAAAAACCCGACCAAGGTAAGGACGATCTGGCCGATCGCTAGGATCAAAGCATAGAGAAATGTTGTGCTCATGCCGGTTCAATTGGCAGAAGCTGGCGGGTCGCGCAATCTAGCCGTGATCGGTGGTCGGAGGACGGGATGAGCGGGTTTAGCGGTTGTCGCCGCCGAGCGCGCGGCCGAGGCCGCCGAGTACCGAGCCTTCTTCACGCCCGCCGCGGCCGGTCTGCGGCGCCGCGGCCACGATCCGGCCGGCCAGGCGGCTGAAGGGCAGGGACTGGAGCCAGATTTTGCCCGGCCCGCGCAACCGCGCAAAAAACAAGCCTTCACCGCCAAAGAGCGCCGTCTTGATGCCGCCGACGTATTCGATGTCGTAGTCGACCGAAGGCTGGAGCGCCACCAGGCAGCCGGTATCGACCCGGAGCGTTTCACCGGGCTGCAGTTGGCGCTCGTAGAGCGTCCCACAGGCGTGCAAAAAAGCCAGGCCGTCGCCCTGCAGCCGTTGCATGATGAAGCCTTCGCCGCCAAATAATCCGGCCCCAAGCCGCTTCTGAAAGGCGATGCCAATGCTCACCCCTTTGGCGGCACAGAGGAACGCGTTCTTTTGCGCGATGAGTTCGCCCCCGAGGTCAGGTAGATTGATCGGCAGGATCTTCCCGGGGTAGGGTGCGCCGAACGCGACGCGGCGTTTGGCGGACGACTGATTTTGAAAAACGGTCATGAAGAGCGATTCGCCGGTGAGGACACGTTTGCCGGCGCCCAAAAGCGCGCCCATCAGCCCGCTGGTTTTGACGGTGCCATCACCAAAGATGGTCTCGAGGGCGATCCCGTCGTCCATGAACATCATGGCGCCGGCCTCGGCGAGGATGGCTTCCTGCGGGTCGAGTTCGATTTCGACGAACTGCATGTCGTCGCCGCTGATGTGATAGTCAATTTCGTGCATGGCATTCATAATGATTATTGGTTTCCTACAAAACCCGCCGGCCGCAAGAAAGTTGCGCATGCTCAGCTGGAATCTTGGCTCTTGAGTGTAACCCACGTCGCGCCCCAGCCGCCGGAAGTCTCATCCCCGAGGGCGAAGCTCAACACGCGGGACGAACGGCGCAGGTGTGAATGCACCGTTGCGCGGAGCACTCCGGTCCCCTTGCCGTGGACAACACGCACCCGCCGGATTCCGCGGGTGGCGCACTCCGAAAAATATTCGTCCAACAACGAGGTGACGTCGGCTGGTCGAAAAGCATGCAGGTCGAGTTCCCCCGTGATCGGAATGGCGACGGGTTCGGGAACGTCATCGTCAGGCATGGCGACATACTCGCCAGTCGGGTTGAGCCGGCGACAAAAAAACCCGCCCCCTGCGGGGCGGGCTTTTCACACACACACACTAACAAAGAACGAACTGAACTGACCAAAGTTATAATTTGGCGACGCGGACATCGCTGGCGTGCGGCGTCATTGACGCGAAAGCGGAGCCTTGTTTGGCGAAGGCCTTGAGCGCTGAACACTCGACCGGAATCAAAAGGGGGGCCTTTGCCGACTGGCGAACTTCGTCCAGGCTGGCATTGATTTGCTTTTCGACCGTTTGGAAGCGCTGGGCCTCAACTTTGTAGGTGGGCAGCACGAGTGCGTCGTCGCCGATTTGATTTTGGGCGGCGCGGGCACCGGTGGTGAGAAGCGCGAGGCTGGCGAGGAGGAGGAGAGTATTGTTTTTCATAGGAAGTAGGTTTCTGAACTCAATACACGCAAGCATTGTGCCAAGTTGCAGCGCTCGGCGTAAGTCGCTTTCAAACAGAAAGAAAAGTTTTTCTTGGCTGTTTTCTCCCGTTGCGCCCGTCATCGAAACCGCACGAAGGTGAGATTCTTCAATCCCGTGAATGGGACAAGCTCGGGTCATGCATGACCATGACTTCCGGGCGAACATCGACGGTCGCTTTGAATTCGGCTCAGAGGCATGAATCAGTTCCGAACAACTCTCCTTTCTTATGCTCAACCTGGATCATATCACCAAGCGCTATGGCTCGCTCCTCGCGCTCGACGACGTCTCGCTCACAATCGCGCCGGGGGAATTTTTTGGTCTGCTCGGGCCCAACGGCGCGGGCAAGTCCACCCTCATGTCACTGGCCGCGGGCCTGCGCTCGCCGGACGCGGGGCGTCTCACGCTCGCCGGCAATCCCTTTACGGTTGCCCATTCGGCGGCGCGGACCGCGCTCGGTTTTGTTCCGCAATCAGTCGCGCTCTACCTGGAGCTGAGTGCCGAGCAAAATCTCCGCATTTTCGGCGAAACGTATGGATTGCATGGTGCCGTGCTCAGGGCGCGCATCGACGAGGCGCTCACCGCGGTGCAGCTCGCGGACCGCCGTCACGACCAGGTGAAGACATTTTCCGGCGGGATGCAGCGCCGGTTGAATCTCGTCGCCGCCCTGCTGCACCGGCCAAAATTGCTGCTGTGCGACGAGCCCACCGTCGGCGTCGACCCGCACTCCCGCAACGCGATCTTCGATTTCCTCGAGGCCCGGGCCCGCGAAGGCCTCACCGTCATCTATTCCACGCACTACATGGAAGAGGCCACGCGACTCTGCTCCCGGATCGGCATCATCGACCACGGGAAAATCCTTGCGCTCGGTTCCCTGGACGAACTGCTCTCCCGCCTGCCGTTTGAGGAGGAGATTCGGTTTCCCGCGACCGCGGCCACCGATGCCCTAGCGGCGCAACTCCCGGCGCTGGGTGAGGTGGCGACGCGGGACGGGGTGCACCGATTCCGGCCGCGCCCCGATTGCCGGCTGTCGGTTTTTTTCACCCTGACCGAATCCCTGGATTTGCCGGCCCGCCTGTTCACCAGCCAGCGGCCAACCCTCGAGGCGCTCTTTCTCCATCTCACCGGCCGCAATCTCCGCGAATAAACTCCCGCCATGCGTATTCTCCTCACCCTGCTTCGCAAAGATTTTTCTCATCTGGTGCGCGACAAAGCCGCCCTTTCGCTCACTTTTATCGTGCCCTTCGCCTTGATCTACCTGTTCGGTCAGGTCTTTGGCGTGAACCGGCACGACTCGGGTCCGAGCGGCATTCCCCTCGCGGTCGTGAATGAAAGCGACAACCCCGCCGCCGCGCGGCTGCTCGAGGTCTTGAAGGCGGAAAAGGCGTTCAAGGTGCTGACTCAATTCGTCGAGGCGGACAAGACCACCCGCCCTTTGACCGAGGCCGACCTCCGGCCGATGATGCGCAACAACGATTTTCGTTTCGCCCTCGTGATCCCGGCTGATCTTGTCCGCGAGGACGAACTCGGCCTGCACCTCAAGATCCTTTCCAATCCGCGCAACGAAATCGAAACCCAGACGGTGAACGGCATTTTGCAGCAGACGATTTTTTCCAACGTGCCGCAGTTGCTCGGCCAGTCATTGCAGGCCCGCGCCAAGAAAATCATTGGCGGCGGCAAGCTCAGCGAATTTAACCGGTCGATCGCGGGTGCGGCCGCCAAGGCGTTTGGAGGTGATCCGACGGTCATCCAGCGCGAGATTGAGGAAGGGAATTTCGGCATCGGGTCGCTGGGTGGGCCCGCGGCCGCTCCGGGGAAGGAAGCTCCGGCCTCGGCCGATTTTTTCGCCAAGATTGTGCGCCTCGAAACCGAACAGGTCGTGGGGCGCGACGTAAAGTCGCCGGTGGCCACGCGGATTGTCGGTGGGTGGGCGATGCAATTCCTGCTATTTGCGCTCAGTGCGTCCGCCACGGCGCTGTTTCATGAGAAGGAACACGGGCTGCTGCAGCGGTTGCTCTCCACGCCGGCCAGCCGCGCCCACATTTTGTGGAGCAAATTTATTTACGGTGTTTGTCTCGGGCTGGTGCAGTTGCTCGTGCTTTTTCTGGCCGGCCGCATGCTTTACGGGATCGATGTTGAGCGCCATTGGGGTTTCCTCGTCCTGGTCTGCCTGTTCGCGGCGGCCGCCTGTACGTCTTTCGGCATGCTGCTGGCGGCGGTGGCGCCGAGTGCGGAGGCGGCCCGTGGACTCGCGACGTTTGTCATTCTGTTGATGAGCGCGATTGGGGGCGCGTGGTTTCCGGTCAGCTTCATGCCGGAATTTATCCAGCGCTTCAGCAAGCTCACCCTGGTCTACTGGTCGATGGAGGGTTTCGACCAGGTGTTGTGGGCCGACGCTTCCTTCGGGGAACTCCTGCCCACGCTTGGAATTCTCGGCGCGATCGCGGCCGGCGTGATGGCCCTCGCGGTCTGGCGGTTCAACCGCGGGAAACTCTTTGATTGATCAACTCGCCGGGGGCGGGGAGGCCGGAGGAGTGTCGGGGGGCGAGGCGGGCG
>CAZAOI010000055.1:0-14198 GCA_964486705.1 uncultured Oleiharenicola sp.
CCACGCCCGCAATCTGCGCATCCGCCACCTCTACCACAACCGCGAGGAATTCACCCTGGTCGGCGACACCCACCCATGAAACCCCCCATCATCGCCAAGCAACGTGAGCTCAATGTCTGCGGCTGGCCGGCGGTCTCCGCGCTGTTCGCGCGGCATCCAGGTGAAGTGCGCCGGCTCTTTTTCGATGCTGCCACGGGCAAGCGGGCCGGCGAACTTTGTTCGCAGCTGGCCCAGCAGAAAAAAGTCTACCGGCAGGTCGACGGGACCGAATTGGAAAAAATCGCCGGATCCAAACTGCACGGGGGCATCGTGGCTGTCATCGGCGAGCGGCCGATGAAGAAAGTGACGCGCGAAGTCCTCGCCGAGTGGGGCCGGACGAGAGCGCCGCTGCTGCTGCTCGACCGCGTGAGCAATGCCAACAACGTCGGCGCCATCGTGCGCACGGCGGCTTTTTTCGGCGTGCAGTCGATCATCCTGCCGGACCATCCCGCGCAGGCGCTGCCGGGTGAAGCGGCCTTCCGCGTGGCGGAGGGCGGGATGGAGTTTGTGGATTTCTACCGCGTGCCTTCGTTGCCGGCACTGTGCACGGAGCTGAAACGAAGTCATTTTCTCATCGGCACCAGCCTGCGCGGCAACCAGCTGTCGCCGGCGGCGGCCAAGGAGCGTGGGCTGCCGCGTCCGCCGGCTGTCATCCTCGGCAACGAGGAAAAAGGCATGTCGCCCGAAGTCGCGGCGCAATGCGACCGGCTCGTGAAGATCCCCGGCACCGACGCGGTCGAGTCGCTCAACGTCTCCGCCGCCGCCGCCGTGCTCTGCTGGGAGTTCTTCGGGAAACGCGGGTGAATTAATCGGGCGGTGGGGTCGCCGATGGCAATCCGCACGTCGATGTTTCTTTCGAAGCAATATCAATTTCCGCAGCCTGACTCTCTCCGCTGGCTCTTACCACCTAGATTTAGGTGGTATTGATTCCTGATTATCAAAATAGACCTTGTTACGGTTATGTACTGAAAATACATATGGTAACTAGAATATTTATCGCCGCTATCCTTGCAATCGGTTTACCTAAAACCGGTTTTTCTCAATTTCATTTCGCCTCAAATCAAACCATTCCGGTTACAGAATTACACACAGGTAACGCGGATGCTGATAGCAAGATAGATCAATTTTTCGCGGGGATCGATTACCTGCTTTCATACAATATCCAATGGGTTGATGGTACAGCCACTCTGTACAATGGTATCCATGGGATAGATCAGACCTTTACCATTACCATCGGGAACGATATGGTCGCAAATCGAAGTAGAGAAAACCAATTCACGTTCACAATTGAGCTAAAGAGAAATGCCAGCGGTGATTATAACGTCGAAGTCCCTTGGATAATAACCGATCCTAGCGAACCTGTTCAAGTGACGGGGAAGGCGCTGATTGGACGCATTCGACAAGATAGTCCCGGAACAATACAAAAAAGTGGAGGCCCTCAAGAAATAGCCCCTGATGCCAATGGGATTTCGGGCATTAAGTATACTATTGGATCCTATTCAGGTTTTGGATTGGGACATTACCAAACCATATCAATTTGGCACCAGCGGGTCTATTTCCGTGACAATGGAGCAATGGTAATCACCGGCTATTGGACCGAACATGATGTTTGGATCCCTGACAGCGACAATCCCGCTGACGAATATCAGCAATAACATCTGTATGGTTGAACAAAGCGACTTTATGAAAAAGACACTTTATTTTAAAATTCTCATGGCACTGGTACTGGGATCATCCGCTTGGATCATATGGAATATTCGCACCAATCTGCATCAAGTTAGTCATCTCATGCCGATTAACTCTCGCGAAAACTTCACAGCCCCTGTAGCCAACAACAAGACAAACCTTGTTCCTCCGAAACCCACAGAAGTGGCTCTGGTTGCCGAATCGGACGTAGTTCCGCTAAGTTTCGTGGATTCCAGCTACGCGGATGAAGCGGGATTAACAGCCATACAAATCAAAGCGCTTGAGAAGCTTTGCATGAAAACACTCACCGAGGTGAACAATCAACTTTCGCTTGGAGCAACAGTTGTAACGACAGATCCAAACGTAAGGCTAGTTTCAGTGCGGATTCCAAAGACAATTTCGGATTATCTGGCTTCAATGTTTCGGCAAGAAGCTTTGAATATTGCAGGCTCGAACCTGGAGGTAAATTCGAAGTTCATGCGGACGCTGGAAGCAAAACTTCAATACTTCGGTCGATTTCCGATGACCTATTCATTCGAGGCTAATTCACCAGATTTTGCTGCGGCAAAAGAATTTTCGGTGATCCAAGCAATCGATCTAGGAGCCAAACCTTCGGATCGTTTAATTCTGGAAACAAAAATGGAAACTGGAGCCTTTCGGTGCGTCTACGGAAAGATTGCTGATAAAGCACTCTTTGGCGGTTAATAGGTGGAGGCAATTACCTCGGAGCTCGGGGGGCTAAGTCAGGTGTCGAGCGGCAAGCATGGAAAGTTGGGGTGCGTGGTTTTGCTGGGAGCTTTTCCCAAAACGCAGGTCGTGCGAAGCAGTCCGTTGTGCCACCGAGAACTTCCTGCTCATCCGGAGGACTCGCCCTACCTTTTTAGCAACTTGCGCATGAATCCGCCGGGCTTGGCGACGTACGACGAGTTCATCTCCGGCCCGCCGAGCACGGGTTCGTAATGGCCGGCTTTCTTGTAGAGGATGACGATGTCCTGCATGCCCCACGCCTCCTCCAAGTAGGCGCGCATGATGATGTCGGGATAACGTTGCAGCGTGCGCATCAACCATTCGGGCGAAGTGACGGCGACGCCGTAGTCGCCGTGTTCCTTTTCAAAATATTTTTGGTAGGCGAAGCCGGTCCGCGCGAATTCCTCGAGGAGCGCGGCCTTGTCGATGTTCTCCGCGACATTGCGCCGGCCGCGTGCGAGCTGACTGGTGTAGCCGCGGCCCTGCGTGGAGAAGACGATCACGCCACACTCGCGGGTCCACTTGACGAGGCAGTCGAGCGTCGCGAGCCAGCGGTCCTGGCTCAGATGGGTGACGAGTGAGCCGACCCAGATGAGGTCGAACTGGGCCGTGAAGGGGACGCGGCTCAGGTCCGGCTCGGAGTAAACGGGCAGGGCGCCGAATTGCTGCGCGCAGAAGTCGACGCCCTCGCGGTCGAGGTCGCAGGCCGTGATCTTCGCGTAGCCGTAGTGGGCGCGCAGCCAGCGCAGGACGCGGCCGTGGCCGCAGGGCAGGTCGAGGATGTCGGGGTAGTGGGGCTTGTCGCAGAGTTCACTGGAAAACTTGATCAACTCCAGGGCGCGCCGCCCAAGATCGAAGTATTGTTCAGGGTCATCGGCCGAGACCATGCCGTCGCGCGGGGCGAGGGTGCGGTCGACCGCGAGCGAACTAAAATCATAGAGCGGCTTCATGGTTTCGGCTTTTGGACAGGATTGACGGGATTAAATAGATTAAGACTTTGGCAGGCGTCGCTTGCGTTTGAATTGCAGGCTGGAAGTGCCGAAATTGAGGAGCAAGGCGTCGTCGACCCGGGTCGCGGCAAGATAATTTACCGTCTGGACTTCGTGTGCGACAGTCAAGGTCGGCACCGCTTTCAGCTCCAAAATCAGCCGCTCGTCAACGAGCAGGTCGGCCACAAAGTCACCAACCACGGCTCCCTCATATAATACTCTGAGCGGTTTCTCGCTGTCTACGTGGCAACCGGCTCGCGTGAGTTCCAGCGTGAGGGCTTTCTGATAAACTGATTCCAGGAAACCGGGGCCAAGGGTCCGATGCACCTTCATTGCCAACCCGATCACCTCTTCGGTCAATTGATCGATTGGCTTCATGCAATCCATTCAATGCAGTTAATCCTGTCTACTCTGTCTTGCGCAGCACCGCGCGGACGGGGGAACCGTCGCCGTCCTTGATTTTCAACGGCAGCGCGATCAGCTCATACACGCCGGGCTCCACGGCGCGCAGGTCGAGGTTTTCGAGGATGACGACTCCCGCGGCGTCCAAGGCGTGGTGGATCGTCAAATCTTTGCTGAAGCGATGGTCAACCGAAGGGACGTCGAGCCCGACGAGTTTCACGCCGTGCGCGCCCAGCCAGGCGGGCACGTCCAAAGCCATGAGCGGCCAGTCGGGCGGAAACACCGCCGGGTCGGGCCACGAGTCGCTCTTAAAAAGCACTCGCGGCGTGGCGGAGAAGTTGTGGGCGGCCAGCAGGTCAATCGTGACGGTTGTCTGGCCGCGAATGTCGACGACCCGTGCCGGGCCGACGTAGGTCTCGACGGGCACGGCATCAATCTTGGCGCCCGTTTGGTTGTAGTGAAACGGCGCGTCGGCGTGGGAGCCGGTGTGCACGCTCAGATGGAGCCGGCCGACGTTGCAGGACGAGCCCTCGGGAATCGTGGCGACCAGTTTGAATTCGGCGGCGGTGTCGCCGGGCCAGTTGGGCATGCCGGTGTGAATGGGGCGGCTGATGTCGTAGAACTTCATGTGAAAAGGGGGCGGTGGGCGGGAAATTTCTCGTGCGCCTGGGTGCGCATGATTTCCTTCAAGCGGCCGACGGTGGCGGCACAATCAGCAAAGCTCGTGTAAAGTGGGGCGGGGGCGAGCCGGATGATGTCGGGCGGGCGAAAATCGGGCACGACACCCGCGGCCTTGAGTGCCGAGCAGATCCGCCAGGCGTCGGGATGGGTCAGCGCCACGTGTCCGCCGCGCTCGTGGTCCGCGCGCGGGTTGGCGAAGCCAAAACCGAAACCGGCGAGCTCGCTCTCGATCAGTTCCATCAGGAAGGCGGTTAACGCGAGCGACTTGGTCCGCAGCGCGTGGCCGCCGGCGTCATGAAACATCTCCAGCGAACCCAGCAGCGGGGCCAGACTCAGAACATGCGGCGTGCCGATTTGCAGCGCGGCGGCGTCCGGGGCGGGCTCATGCTGGATCGACATGGCGAAACGCCGGTCGGCGCGCACGCCCCACCAACCCGCGAGACCCGGTGCGCGGCCGAGGTGGCGGCGGTTGAGATACAGGCCGCCGACGGCCCCGGGTCCGGCGTTGAGATATTTATAGCTGCACCAGAAGGCGAAATCCACGCCGGCGCGGTCGAAGTCGTGGGGCACCGCGCCGATCGAGTGCGAGCAATCAAAGCCGATGAGGATGTTTCGGGCGTGCGCTTCGTGCGTCAGTGCGGCGAGATCAAGCAGTTGGCCGCTGGTGAACAACACCGCCGGCAGCACGGCCAGTTGCACGTCGGGGGTGAGCGCGGCGAGAATATCCTCCAGGTGCAGCGTGCGACCGTCAGCGCTTTTCACCAACCGGAGATGCCGGGCCGGATCAAGCCCGCGCTGTCGCAGGTGGCTCTGGAGGGCGTACAAGTCGGAGGGGAAATTGAGTTCGTCCGCGACGATGACGTTTTTGTGGGAGTGCGCTGAAGGGCTGGAGGAGTTGGGGCGTAAAGCCCCTCCCACTTCAAACAGCGTCGCGAGCAACTGGTGCAAGTTGGTCGTGGTCGACCCGGTCACCGCGACCTCATCCGGGGTGGCGCCGATCAGCGGCGCGAGTTGGGCGGCGATCGTTTCGCTGAGGCTGTGCCATGGTGGTTGGGCGTCGCTCCAGCCATTGATGCCGAGGGTGCGCCATTCGTCCAGCACCCGCTGCAGGTGTGCTTCGGCCCGGCGCGAAAGCAGGCCGAGCGAGTTGCCGTCGAAATAGAGCTGATCGACGGGCAAATAAAACTCGGCGCGGAAACGTCCGAGCGGATCGCCCTGGTCGAGTGCGGTGGCCCGGCGAAGGAATGCGGAACTGGGGTCGGGCATGCGGGCCAGCGTCGCACGAAGGCGACGGGGGGCAAACGCGAAAGCAAATTGACTGGCGGGCGTTTCGGTCCGCGCCACACTTGTCCGGGTGAACACCCCCGTCTGGGACGACCACGAGTGGAGCCCGCTCCCGCGCCTGGAAAGCGCGGTGGGGGCGGACGTCTGTGTGATCGGCCTGGGTGGATCGGGCTTGGCGGCACTCGAAGAGCTGACAGCCCTAGGCGTCAGGGCCGTGGGTCTTGATGCGGGCTCGGTCGGCGCGGGTGCGGCGGGACGGAACGGCGGGTTCGTCCTCGCCGGGTTGGCGAAATTTTTCCATGAGTCGGTCGCCCAGTTCGGACGGGACCCGGCCGCGCAGCTTTACCGACTGACGGCCGACGAAATCCAGCGACAGACAAAGGAGATGCCCGGAATCATCCGGTTAAACGGTTCGCTGCGCATCGCGGCGGATGCGGCGGAGCTGGCCGATTGCCGGGAACATCTCGCGGCATTGCGGGAGAGCGGTTTTGCGGCCGAGGCTTACGCGGGCCCGGAAGGCGCGGGACTCTTGTTGCCCACGGACGGGGTGATGCAGCCCTTGCGACGGGTGCGGGCCATGGCGCAGAAGCTGCGGGCGCACGGCGTAACGCTCTACGAGAATTCGCCGGTGAGGAAAATCGAGCCGGGATTGGTGACGACCGAGGCGGGGACGGTGCGGTGCGGCACGGTGATTGTCGCGGTCGATGGCCGGCTGGAGAAGATTTTTCCGGAATTGAGTCCGCGGGTCCGCACGGCGCGGCTGCAAATGCTGGCGACCGCGCCCGCGCCTGAGGTGGATTTCCCCCGGCCGGTCTACTGGCGTTACGGCTACGAATACTGGCAGCAGTTGCCCGACCGATCGATCGCCCTCGGGGGATTTCGCGATCACGCGCTGGAGACAGAATGGACGGCCGACGCGGCGCCGACGGATTTTATCCAGAGGTTACTGGAGGATTTTCTGCGCGGACACCTGCGGGTCACGGCGCCGGTCACGCACCGCTGGGCGGCGTCGGTCGCCTACGCGACCGATGGGCTGCCGGTGTTGGAACAAGTGCGCGAAGGGGTCTGGGCCGTGGGGGCCTATTCCGGCACGGGAAATATCGTGGGGGCACTGAGCGCGCGGGCCGCCGCCCGGCTCGCCTGCGGCCAGCCTTCGGAGTGGGCGGGGTTGCTGGCGAAGGCGCGGCCGGCCGCCAAGTCATAAGCGGGCTCCGGAATTGACACCCGCACTGCAAGCCGCCACCACTTTCAGAAGATGAATCGCGTGGCCGCCTCTTTTTACTTTAGCTTTGCGGGGTACTTTACCCCGCAAACCATCGGCGGCTTGTCCTCACGCAAACTCTGACCCCAACCAGAACCAATTTGCAAAGGAGCCGCCCACCCCGGGCGGCTTTTTTGTTTTAGCCCACCGCCACCATGATCCTGCCCAAAAATAATCGTCTCTCCCCTGAAGAAGTCGTCGAACTGACTGTCATCGTCGCGGAGTTTGGCTGCCGCATCCAGCCGATCGTCGGCGACGTGCGGACGATCTACGCCATCGTCGGCGACGAGCGCCACGAGTTGATGATCAGCCGGCTGGAGGGTCTGGCGTTCGTCGACCGCGTCGATACCATCCAGTCGCCGCACAAGCTGATGGATATCAAATCGGATCTCGCCCGGCACCGGGTGAAGGTGGGCGGCGTGACCCTCGGCGATGAGCTGTTGATCATGGCGGGTCTGTGCACGATCGATCCGAAAAACCCGAATCTCTTTTACGAGACGGCGCAGGCGGTGAAGGAGGCTGGCGCTCACGCGCTGCGCGGCGGGGTGTGGAAACCCCGGACCAATCCCTACGCGTTCCAGGGGGACAACCGTTCGCTCGACATCCTGATGGAAGGATCACGTCGCACCGGTCTGCCAGTGGACACTGAGGTGATGGACGAGGAGCAGTTGCGCCTCGCGCTCGACGCAGGCGTGCAGGTGTTGCAGGTCGGCGCGCGCAATGCCCTGAATTATTCGCTGCTCCGGCAGATCGGCAAGGCCATCGCCGGGCGGGAAACCGCGGTGCTGCTCAAGCGCGGCATGCACCTCGGCACCCTCAACGAGTTCATCTCCGCCGCGGAGTACATCGTGAATTTTGGCAACCCCAACGTCATCCTCTGCCCGCGCGGCACCCAGCCCGGACTCGACGGTTACCGCAACCATCCGGACGAATCCATCACTCCGCTGCTCAAGGAGCGGACGTGGGCTCCCGTGGTGGTCGATCCGTCGCACTCGGTGGGCAAGGCGGCCTACGTGCCCGCTTGCGCGCTCGCGGCCGTGGCCTACGGCGCGGACGGGTTGTGCATCGAGGCGCATGTCAGCCCCAGCCACGGGTTGGGCGATGACCCCAAGCAGGCCATCACGCCCAAAGTGCTTGCGGGGTTGATTACCCAGGCCAAGGCCCTCCATACTCTGCTTCGCTCCGCCCGCACGTCCGCCAAATCATCCTGAGGATTTCAACCTGTAGGAGCCTGCTGGCAGGCGATCTGCAACGCCCGCCAACCACCAATTTCTGAATCGCCTGCAAGCAGGCTCCTACACCCTGAAATTCCGCCCCATGAAAAAAGAACTCGGCAAAATCCGTGATAGCATCGATGCCCTCGACCTGCGCATGGTCGCGCTCATCAACGAACGACTGCAGTTAGCCGCCCAGATCGGCGAATTGAAGCGTTCCTCGCGGGGCCGCATTTATGTGGCCGAACGCGAGGCTCAGGTCTTGCGCCGCGTGAAGCACGCCAACCGGGGCCCGTTGAAGGATACGGCCCTGCAGGCCATCTACCGCGAGGTGATGTCGGCCGCGCTGGCGTTGGAAAAGCCCCTTTCGATCGCCTACCTCGGGCCCGAGGCGACCAACACGCACCAGGCCGCACTGCGGAAATTCGGCGCCAGCGTCGAATACCGCGCGCTGGCCACCATCGGCGACGTCTTCACCGCCGTCGAGAAGGGCGAAGCCGACTACGGCGTCGTGCCCCTGGAAAATTCCACCCAGGGCGCGGTGCGCGATGCGCACGACCTGTTCGTGGATTCAAGCGCGTTGATCGTCGCCGAGGTCTATCTGGATATTCAGCATGCGCTGCTCTCGAACTCGCCGCTGAGCAAGATTACCAAAGTCTATTCGAAAGATCACGCCCTCGCCCAATGCCGCCAGTGGCTCGAGCGCAACCTGCCGCAGGCCCGGCTGATCGACGTCGACAGCACGGCCTACGGGGTGCAGTTGGCGAAGAAAGAAAAGGGCGCGGCCGCAGTTGCGGCCCGCATCGCCGGCGAGCGCTACGGCGTGGCGGTGCAAGTGGACAAAATCCAGGACATCAAGAATAACGTCTCCCGCTTCTGCATCATCGGCCGGGAGCCGTCGGGCCCGGTCGGCCAGGGCAGCGACAAGACCAGTCTGCTCATCTCGCTGCACGACGAACCCGGGGCGCTCCTGAAGATGCTCAAGCCGCTCAGCCGCCGCGGACTGAACCTGACGCGCATCGAGTCGCGCCCGAGCCGGGTGCGGCAATGGGACTATTATTTCTTTATCGATATCACCGGTCACCACGACGACCCGGCGATGCAATCCGCGCTGAAGGAACTCCGCCGGACCTGCCCGCTGGTGAAGTGGCTCGGCAGCTATCCGGCCGCGAAGCGGTAGGAGGAACCCGGCCTCTGGACAGGTGGCCCCACGGTCTTTTGTTTTAGGTCGGCTCCTCTGGGGACGCGGCGCCTCCGCCGCGTTTTGTCCTGGCCCCGCGCCGAGGGCGGCGCGGCTCCAGTTCCTCCTAAACAAAAGACCCTGCGGGTTGCCCTGTGCGTCAGGGAGGAAGACGCGTCCGGAGTGTCTCCGACCTAAACACGTAGGCCGCGTTCCACCGCGATCAACCGGGTGATCACCGTGGCGCGGGCGGAGAAGGGCTCGAGGTGAGTGGAATTTGAGCTGGGCACGGGTGGGGTCGATGGGTTTGCTCGGCACGTGCGCGCGCTGAAGATTCTCTTTGTCACTCCCGAGGTGGAGCCGTTCGTCAAGGTCGGCGGCCTGGCCGACATGGTGGGCGCGCTGCCCAAGGAACTCGCCAAGCTCGGGCATGATGTCCGGATTATCTGTCCGGCGTATGGCTCGGTGAAGCGCCTCGGCGAGTGGCGGGCCCTGCCGGAGCCGCTCGGGGTGGAGGTGGGGCCGGAGGGAATGTGGGCCCGCACTTGGGAAACCGTGGTGCCGGGGACGGCGGTGCCGGCGTATTTCCTGGAGAACAATGACTTTTTTGCGCGGCCGGAAGTTTACACCGGCCCCTGGGGATCGTGCGAGGACAACGACCTACGTTTTGCCTTTCTCTCGCGCGGGGCGCTCGCGCTGTGCCAGCAACTGAATTGGACGCCGGATGTGGTGCATTGTCATGATTGGGCGACCGGCCTGCTGCCGATGATGCTCAACACGACGCTGCGCGGCACCCCCCTGGGCAAGACCGCCTCCGTGTTCACGATCCACAATTTGGAGCACCAGGGCTACGCGTCGTCCCGGGTGGTCGATTTTGCGCGGTTGCCCTGGCCGGACTTCCATCGCGACGGACTGTTTGCCAACCGGACGGTCAATTTGCTCAAGACCGGACTCTGCCACGCAACCAAACTCAGCACGGTCAGCCCGACCTACGCGAACGAGATTCGGACGGTCGCCGGCGGCTTTGGGTTGGACGGAGTCTTGCGTTATCGCGCCGGCGATCTCGTCGGCATCGTCAATGGCATCGATGACGAATCGTGGGACCCGGCGCGCGACCCGGTCTTGCCGGCGAACTATTCGGCCGGCGATCTGTCCGGCAAAGCGCCGTGCAAGGCCAAGCTGCAACAAGTTTTCGGCTTGGCGGTGAATCCCCGCGTGCCCTTGTTCGGACTCGTGTCCCGGCTGGCGACACAAAAAGGACTCGATCTGCTCGCCGACGCGCTGCCGTCCATCATGGAGCAGATGCAGGTGCAAATCGCGCTGGTGGGCAGCGGTGACGGACCGATCGAAGACACGTTTAAGTGGGCGATGGCCGCGTATCCGGGTCGGTTCGGGGCCCACATCGGTTTCGATGGCCAGCGGGCGCGGCTGATCCAGGCGGGCAGCGATTTTTTTGTGATGCCGAGCCGGTCCGAGCCGTGTGGATTGACGCAGATGTACGCGATGCGCTACGGGACGCTGCCGGTCGTCCGCGCGACCGGAGGGCTGGTTGATACGGTGGAGAATTTCGAGGAAGGCCGGGATGCGGGCACAGGTTTCATGTTTCATGACGCCACGGCGACGGCGTTGCTCAATACGATGGGCTGGGCGTGTGCCGCCTATTACGACCGGCCGGACGAAATCCGGCGGTTGCAACGGCGTGCGATGGCGCGGGATTTTTCGTGGCGGCATAGTGCCGCGGAATATGTTCAGCTTTACCGCTGGGCGGTGGAACAGCGCACCGGCATCTTCCCGGTCTGAGCGGTTGGCCCCGCCTAGGTGCGGGCTGGGTTGCCATGAACCGCGCTTACGCGACGATCGGCTTGGGCGTGTGAAAAAAGCGATTGTTGGCCACGTCCTCGACTTGGATTTCCTCGTCGAGCGATTCCCAGTGCAGGGTCCGGCCCTCGGCATGCAGTTGGATCTTCTCCAGATCGGTCTGCGAGGCGTTGGCCAGGGAGGGGTACTTGCTCGCGGGAAAACTGACTGAGCGGCGGGTATTGATCTCCAGATAAATCCGCCGGCCTTGGACCCAGCAACGCAGTGCGCTGAGCGGCGGGGCGGCGGGTTTGTCGGTGTCCATGATCCCAACCTACGCGAAGAGGGGGAAATAGCAATGTATCCCTCCGGCGCTGGAGACTGGCGGCCGGGCGCGCCCAAAAATATCCGCGCAATTTCGACGGCCAGTGGGACTCAGTAATCGTCCACTAAGACCCACATGATCCACGCGAGTGAGAGATTGAACATGACGAGGCCGGCCAGCACAAAGACCAAGACTACCACATTGGCGCGCCCAAGCCAGCCGACCGACGCGAACACGGAGTTGACCGTCAGCAACAGCAGCCAGTAGTCGCGTTTGCGGCGGGACTTGGCCGGCCGGATCGTAACGGTATCCAGCCCCATGCGCTGCTCGGCGGACCGGTTTTGCTCCAGAATGGCGTGAACGTCGTGCTCGGCGCCTTTGCCGGCCGGGTCCTTGCGATTGAGCCGCTCAAACTCCCGGGGCTTTAGCTCGTATTTCTTCGGCGGCGGGTCGACGGGCTCCATTCGGCAAAGCGTGGGATGTCCGCCGGTGATTGCAGCTCGAAACTGCGGGTGCGTCACCGGGCGCACACTTGCCGGTAGAGCGCTTCGTAGCGTGGGACGATGGCGGCGGCGGAAAACAGGGTGCGGGCGCGGGCCTGCGCGGCGCGGCCGAGCGCGGCGCGGCGCTCTGGGTCGGCCAGGAGCGATTCGACCGCCTGCGTCAGGGCGGGGGTGTCGCCAAAGGGGACGAGGCGGCCGGTTTCGCCGGAGACCACGACTTCGGGAATTCCGCCGACGGCGAACGCGACGCTCGGGCAGCCGATGCTCATCAGCTCAAGAATGCTCAGGCAAAAACTCTCCACTTCGGAGGTGAAAATCCCGAGGTCGGCCGCCTGCAGGTAGTCGTCGATGTTGCTGACGCGCTCGCGAACGATGATCCGGCCGGTGAGGCCGAGGCGCTGCACCTCGGCCGCGAACGGGGCGAAAGAGTCGCCGGCGAGGATGACGAGCTTGAACGATTCGCGCGGGCGGATGGCAGCGGCGGCGGCAAGCAGGAGATCGATGCGCTTGAGCGCGCGCAGATTCGAGAGATGGAGGAGCATCGCCTCGCCGTCGGCCAGGCCGAGTTCCCGTCGCACCTCGAGGCGGGCGCGGCCCGGCGGGTGGGGCTCGAAGAAATTGTGGATCACCTCGATGGGTCGCCGGACCCCAAGGACGCGCACCGTCTCGGCGCGCATGAATTCGGAGACGGTCGTAATGGCGTCGGAGTTCTCCAGGGCATGGGCGATCGCCGGGGCGTAACCGGGATCGCGGCCAAGCAGGGTGGTATCGGTGCCGTGAAGGGTGGTGATGATCTTGAGCCGGTGCTCCTGGTGGAGCATCGAGCGGGCGAGGATCGCGGCCGTGGCGTGGGGCACGGCATAATGCACGTGCAGGACGTCGAGGCCGAAGTCGCGGCTCACCTCCGCCATCTTGACGGACAGCGGCAGCGTGTAATCGGGATGCTTGAACAGATTATAGCTGTTGACCACGACCGGGTGGAAAAACACCCGGGGATTATCCGCCGGCATGCGGAAGGGCGGTTCGTAGCTGATGAAATGGATCTCGTGGCCGCGGGCAGCCAGCTCCTCGCCCAGCTCGGACGCGAGGATGCCGCTGCCCCCGACGGAGGGGTAACAGGTGATGCCGATCTTGAGGCGACGTTCAGACATGATATTAACCACGGATTACCCGGATGACCACGGATGGGAGATAAGGTTGGTTCATGCAGCAGCGTGAAAGGTGGAATCAATCTATCCGGCTTTATCCGTGGTTAAAACCGTCTTGCCGCCCGGGTCAGTGCCGCGAGGGAATCGAAGACCAGGGGATCGTTCGGCCAAAGGGCGATCGCGGCCATGGCGCCGCAGCGGCTGCCGTTGACGGCGGCTCGGGCCAGCTGCAGCGCGGGGTAATTGCGGGTGCGCAGTTGCGAGGCGTGGGCGTGCATCGCGTCGGTCCAGGCGGTGAGGACCTCCTGCGCGGAAATGGCAATCAGCACCGGCGGCACGCCGGCGGGCTCGGCGTCGGGCGCGATGGCGTAGAAAAGCAGCTGGCCGATCGCGTGGGCGTTGCGCGCCTTGAGCTCCTTGAGCCCGCCGTAGCGGGCGAGGCGGGCGGCATCGCGCACCAACTGGCCGAGCCGGTAGTGGTCGGGGTGCTGGTTTTCCACGAGGGTGGGGGCGAGCACGAGCTCCGGGCGCACCCGGCGGATGATGCCGGCCAGCTTGATCGCGTGCTTGGCCTTCACCTCCAGATGGGCGTCACCGTCCAAGGTGATGAACTCCAAGGTTGCCCCCAGAAACTTGGCGGCCTTCTTCGCCTCGGCGGTGCGCTCGGCCGGCGTGCCGTTGGAGCCGGCCTCACCGCGGGAACAGACGACGAGATGCACCGGCCGGCCCGCTCGGGCTTCGCCGGCGATGACCCCGCCGCAGCCGAATTCGAGGTCGTCCGGGTGGGCGCCAAAAGCGAGAAGGGGGGCCGGAGCAGCAGAGGTTTTCATGGGCGGAGCGGGGCCGGCGAATGTAACGTATTACGTTACAAAATGGATTGGTTGGCGGGCGGTGGGCCGGGAGGGTGGCTGCGCCGGTGGCTGGGGGCGGGTCAAGCGGGGG
>CAZAOI010000056.1:0-14072 GCA_964486705.1 uncultured Oleiharenicola sp.
TTCTCCGAAGCTTGCCTGGGCGCTGCGGCTGTAGGCGCGCCCGGTGTTGCTTTTCCAGCTGATGGTATAGACCAACCGGAGGAAGGTCACCGTGCTCGCGGTGGCGGACCCGGGGCGCAAATAGGTGCGGGTGTACGAGCAGGTGAATCCTTTGGCCAACGCACTGAGGGCGGTGTTGTCGTCACCGCTGGAGGCGGTGTAGTTGCTTAGCGCAAAGCTGGTCGTATTGCCTGAGATTGCCCCGGTTGTATCAATGATGATCGTGCCGGTGCTCGCGACATTGGCGATCGTGCTCCAGGGGTTGTCGCGGAGGCTCTCAAATTCCGCGTCCATGATTTGCGTGGCCACCTGTTGCTTGCGGGCGGTGTCGAGTGCCTCGGAGCCGATGGTGATGGCCTGAATCATGCCGATGAAGCCGACGACCAGAATCGTCGCAGCCATCATCACTTCGACGATGGTGAAGCCGGCGGGGCGGCGGGAACTGGAAGTGGGTTTCGGCAAGGCGGGCGCAGGCGATATTTCAGACTGAGCCTAGGGGTGGTCCGCTGGTGGACAAGAGTTTAAGCTCCGGATTGTCCCGCGGGGACAATTTTTCGCCGCGCCGCGCGGCAAATTAACGAAATATTGCAGGACAAACGGAATCAGCCGGGAGGATGCTCGCGAAAAAACGCCGATCGGCGCGCGCGTTTCGCGGTCAGAGCAGCGCTTGCCGGACTTTCGCCACCAGCACCTCGGGCGGCTGCCGCGCGTCGAGCGTGAGAGCGTGGGTGGGGATTTCCAGGGCCTCAAACTGGCTCTGCACCAGATCGGCCTTGAGGTAGTGGCCTTGTCGTTGGCGGACCCGGGCCTCAATCGTCGCGCGGTCCGCCGCCAGGTAGACGAGGATCACCCTGTTGGGGTTGGTGGTCGGCATCAGGACGTGGCGGTATTTTTCCTTGAGCGCGGAACAGGTGAACACCGCGCTGCGGCCGGCTGCGAGGCAGGCGTCGATTTGCTCCCGCAGCGCGGCGAGCCAGGGCGCGCGGTCCGCGTCGTCGAGCGGAAGGCCCCGGCTCATCTTGTCCTGGCTGGCGGGGGAATGAAAATCGTCGGCCTCGAAATAGGGCCAGCCTAGCTCGGCGGCGAGAAGTCGGCCGATGGTCGTTTTGCCGGAGCCGGCGACGCCCATGAGCAGGAGGATGCGGGGAACAGGGGGAGTCATGGAATTATTGAAGGTGGGCGTCGGTGTCCCGCTCGCCGTCGGCGTGCGGACCCCAGCTTTGGCGAAGGCCGGTCGCCGAAGGGGTCATCGGCGACCACCAAAGCCCGGCGGCCGGTGAAGAGGCGTTGGCTGGGGGCGCATGCTCACCCGGCGAGAATGCGCTCGATGGCCGTGAGTTCGCCGGCGCTGAACTCGAGGTTCTTCAGCGCGCCGAGGTTATCCTCGATCTGGCTCACCTTGCTGGCGCCGATGAGCGCGGTGGTGACGGCGGGCAGGCGCAACACCCACGCGAGGGCCATCTGGGCGAGGGACTGGCCGCGCTGTTTCGCGAGCGCGTCGAGCTGGCGGATCTGGGCGACCTTGGCCGCAGTGATGTCTTCGGGTTTGAGGAAACGCGGATCGTGCCCGGCGCGGGAGTCGGCGGGGATGCCGGCGAGATAGCGGTTGGTCAGCAAGCCCTGCGCGAGCGGACAGAATGGAATGCAGCCGATACCTTCGGTTGTGAGAACGTCGAGCAGGCCTTTTTCCGCGGTGCGATCGAACAGGTGATATTTCGGCTGGTGAATGAGGCAGGGCGTGCCGAGCTCGCGGAGGATCTTCGCCGCGCGGGCCGTCTGCTCCGGATTGTAGTTGGAGAGGCCGACATAGAGCGCCTTGCCCGCGCGCACGGCGTGGGCGAGCGCGCCCATCGTCTCCTCGAGCGGCGTGTGCGGATCGGGCCGGTGCGAATAGAAGATGTCGACGTAGTCGAGCTGGAGGCGCTTCAAGCTTTGGTCGAGTGAGGCGAGGACGTATTTGCGGGAGCCCCATTCCCCGTAGGGGCCGGGCCACATGTCGTAGCCGGCCTTGGTTGAGATGATCAACTCGTCGCGGTAGCCAGCCAGATCGGCGTGCAGAATCCGGCCGAAATTGATTTCGGCCGAGCCCGGTGGCGGGCCGTAGTTGTTGGCGAGGTCGAAATGGGTGATACCGAGGTCAAACGCGCGGAGGACGAGCGCCTGGCGGTTGGCGGCGTCGTCGGCGGCGCCGAAATTATGCCAGAGACCGAGGGCGAGGCGGGGCAGCTTGAGCCCGCTGTGTCCACAGCGGCGATAAAGGTCGGGCTGGGCGTAACGGTTGGCGGCGGCTTGGTGGGGCATAACGGGAGAATGAAACGCGATCGGCCGGGGGCGGAAAGCAGAAAGTGCCGCGGTGGCGGGTTCTCCCGGCCGGATCGAAAAACTTCTCGCGGTCGCCCGGCCGGCGTCCATCGTGCCCACCTGTGGCCTCACGTTTGCGCAACTGCAGCTGGTTTTTTCTCGTCCTGGCGGTGGCGGTCTTGCGCGCTGACGCAACGGAGGTGCTGCTCGTCGCCACCGAGGGGGAACTCCGGCCGCTCCTCGCGCAGCTGGGGGCGGGGCGGAGCGAAACGCACGCGGCATGGAAATTCTGGCGCGGCACGCTGCGGGGCCGGGAGGTTGTGCTCACCCGGACCGAGGGCGATCCGCTCAATGCCGTGGCGGCGACGACGCTGGCCATCCGCCACTTTGCGCCGCGCCTGGTGCTCACCTTTGGCTCGGCGCGGGCGCATGATCCGACGCTGCGGCCGGGCGATGTGGTCGTCAGCGAAAAGTTCGCCGCCTTCGACGGCTTGGTTTCGCCCGTGGCCCCGCTGGGGGGTGGCAGTGCGCCGCTCACCTGGGAAAAGCTCCCGCACGCCCTGGCGACGGTGGGTGAAAACGAAACGCCGACGCCATTTTTCCCGGCGGATCCCCGTGCCTTGATCATCGCGAAAGCCTGGTCGCTTCCGCCCGGCCGAGTCGTCGTCGGCGTGCTCGGCTCGGCCGGCCAGATCAACCGGGAGGCCGATCGCTTGGCGTGGCTGCACGCGCAATGGGGCACGAGCTGCGAGGACGGCGAGTCCGCCCACGTCGCGGGCTGCGCCCAATTGCTCGGCGTGCCGGTTTTTGGGCTGCGCGTCATCGACGGCGCGGAGGGTGAAGCCGCCGGTCTGGCGGTAAAATTCCTGGAGGAATGGAAATGAAGCATCTCCTGCTGTTGCTGCTGGGCGTGGGGTGGTTGCAGGCGGCGCGCCCGGCGCCCGTCGACGTCCTCGTGCAAGGTGCGGAAAGACTGGAGGTGGAGGAGATCGTTGCGGCCCTGGAGCAGCCGCAGAAATTGCACTCCGGGCCGTTCAGTTTCTGGGTCGGGCGCATCGGCGACCACCGGGTCGCGGTCCAGCTCACCGGTCAGGCTTTGATCAATTGCACCACCTCGACGCTCATTGGGATCGAGGAGTTTCAGCCCAAGCTGATTGTCAACCAAGGCACGAGTGGCGCCCAGGTGCCGCGGCTGGCGTTGCACGACATTATCATCGGCCGGCGCTCGCTCGACTACGGTATCTTTACCACGCCGGTGAGCGCGCCGGGGCAGGGCAGCGCGCCGTTGACATGGTCGCCCCGGCCGCAAGCGCTGCGCGACCCGGCAACGGACCGGCTGGTTCCCTTTCCTGATGGCTTCGCCGGTGATGAGGGGGCGTTGGCCGTGGCGCTGCGCACTCGCAATAGCCTGGGCCGGGTGCTCCCCGGGATTATCGGTTCGGCGCACGAGGTGAATCTCGAGCTGGACCGCGTGCAGTGGTCGCATCGCACTTTCGGGATGGACGTGGAGGAGATGGAGTCGGGTCACGTGGCGGCGCTCGCGCACGCCTACGGGATCCGGTACATCGCCTTCCGGGTGGTCAGTGACGCGCCCTATGAAGGGGTGCCCTTCCATCCCGAAGCGGCGCGGGCGACCGCCCGGTTCACCATCGGGTTTTTGCGGAATCTGCCGGCGCTGTGAGGCGCGCCCTGGCTTGGGTGACGGCCGCATGGAGCTTTCGCTCGAGTTGTTTTTGCGGAAGAGCCGTGGCGAGCTCGGAGGCCACGCGGATGTCGCCGCGATCCAAGCCGAGCAGGCGGATGGTTTCGTTTTTTCGGCTGGCGCAGAGGATCGCGCCGAGCCGCCGGTGAAAGCCGAGCAGGTCGAGAGAGTGATCCACTCCGCCCACCGTCATGCGCTGCTGGCGGGTGGGCTTCAGGGCGTTTGGAGCGCAGGCCGCGAGAGAGGTCCATGGAACGTCTGACGGAAACGGGGCAGGGCGAGCTGGGTTTTCACCACCCACGGCAGGGTTCGTTGGCCCAGCGGAAACCCTCCAGGGTGGCCCCGACGACGGAAGCAGAATCTCCGGCCGGCGCCACTTTCAGGCCTCGCCGAGATTGCGGCGGAGCAAGGCGGCCAGCGCGGCCGCATCGTGGACCGTGATGCTCTTGACCGCGACCGAGATGAGTTTGCGGTCGCGCAGGCGCGCCAGCGTGCGCGAGAGCGTCTCGCTGCTCGTACCCAACTCGGCCGCGAGCACGCGCTTGGTGCCGGGCAGCTTGATGCTGACGTTCGTGTTGCCGCTGAGGGCGGAGCCGCCTGGCGGCCGGCCGTGTTTCACGAGCCAGTTCAGGAGGCGCGTCTCCACATCCTTGAGCGTCAGGTCGTCGAGCATCCCGACGAGCACGCGCAGATGGGCGCTCATGGAGCCCAGCATGCGGACGGCGAGATCGGGCCGGCGGCCGATGAGATCGAGGATCGGGCCCTTCGGGATCAGCAGCACCGTGCTCGGTTCGACGGCCCGCGCGTCGGCCGGGTAACCGGTGGGCGAAGCCAGCGCGGCCTCGGCGAACGATTCGCCGGCGCGGAAAACGTGGATGACCTGTTCCTTGCCCGCGGCGTTGACGCGATGGACGTTGATGGCGCCGGCCTGCACGGTGTAGAGACCGCGCGACGGTTCGCCTTCGTGGAAGAGGTAGTCGTCCTTCGCCACCGCGAGCGCATGGCTAAAGCTGGCGATGGTCGCCAAGTCGGCCTCCGGCAGCCCGGCGAAAAGCTGGCAGCAGCGCAAAGAGCCGATCAGGCCGGTCAGCTTGAGGTTGGGGGGGCGCGGTGGCGTGGGCATCGGCGGAGGCACTGAAACGCGGGGCGGGCCCGGTGTCGCGCTTAATCTCTGTGGCCGCGACCGCGGAAGACAAGATGTGCGGAGAGATTTTTTCGTTTTAACAATGGATGGTTAGCGCCGGTGCGGGGCTTCCGCTATGCTGACGCCTTCAACCCTCCATGACCCACACCACCGCCGCCTTTCTCGCCAAAATCACCCCCCGGCAATCCACGCCTGCCGCCATAGCCGCCACCGAGCGCTGTGTGATAAAACGCGACGGCCTGACCGCCCCATGGGACACCGCCAAAGTCACGCGCGCCATCGCGCTTGCTTTCTATGATGTCCAACACGGTGGGGCGGCGAATCCCGATCGAAATCATCCCGAGGCGCACCACGGGCTCGACCCGGACGCCTTTCACAAGGTGCGGCGGATATCGGCCCGGGTTGCCTTGATGCTGGAGTTGTACTATCGCACCGGCCGGCATCCTACCATCGAGCAGGTCGAAGACAACGTGGAGAAAGCCATCGCGGCCGAGGGCGAGTGGGAGGTGGCGCGATCCTACATCATCTATCGCGAGCGGAAGGCGGCGCACCGGCTGAATCACTACCCCGAAAACGGTCTGAGCGACTACATCGCCTGTGCCAAGTATGCCCGCTACCGTCGCGATCTCGGCCGCCGCGAGACCTTCACCGAGGCCGCCCGGCGGGTGCTCGGGATGCATCTGCATCATTTCCAGGACAAGCTGCCGCGGCGCGTGCCCGCGCCCGGCGACGATTCGCCGGTGCTGCCCGGCGACCGGCGCCGGTTGACCGAGTGGCTGGCGGGCGGGACCCTCGCCGATGCGATGCACCGCGCGTTTGGCGCGGTGGCGCAAAAACGGGTTTTGCCCTCGATGCGCTCGCTGCAATTTGGCGGCGAAGCCATTCTCCGCAACCACGCGCGACTCTTCAACTGCTCGTTCAGTCCGGTGGACCGGCTGGAGTTCTTTCGCGAATATCTCTTCCTGCTGCTCGCGGGCACCGGGTGCGGCTTCTCCGTGCAACGCCACCACAGCGACCGGCTGCCGGTGCTGCCGGTACGGCGCGAGGAAATGGAACTGGAGGTCCGGCATCACGACGTGGCTGATACGATTGAGGGCTGGGCCGACGCGCTCGATCTGCTCATGCGAAGCCACTACGAAGGCTTCAAGGCGGAGTTTAATTTCAGCGCAGTCCGGCCGCGCGGCAGCGCGCTCCGCACCTCCGGGGGCAAGGCGCCCGGCCACCTGCCGCTCAAGCAGGCGCTGCTCGACGCCGAGGCTGTGCTGACCGGAGCCTCCGGCCGCCAGCTGCGCCCGATCGAGGTCTACGACATCTGCATGTTTGCCGCGCGCTCGGTGCTCAGCGGCGGCATCCGCCGTTCGGCCACGATCTGCCTGTTTTCGCCGGACGACGGGGAAATGTTGGCGGCGAAGACCGGCAACTGGTTCGAGAAGAATCCACAACGCTCGGCCTCCAACAACTCCGCCGTGCTCTCCCGTTCCGAGCCGGACGACGCGGCTTTTCGCCGGCTGTTCGCCGCGCAAAAGGAATTTGGCGAGCCGGGATTCTATTTTGCGGATCATCCCGACTACGGCTGCAACCCGTGCTGTGAAATCGGCCTGCATCCCGTGATCGAAGGTCCGCTTGACGAAACCGAGACGGCGAAACTGCGCGCACTGGGCTACGCGGGCCCGCTGACGGCGGGGACGCGGCTCAGCGGCTGGCAGATGTGCAATCTCAGCACGATCAACGGCGCCCTCATCCAGACGGTGGACGACTTCCTCATCGCGTGCATCCACGCGGCGGTCATCGGGACCCTGCAGGCGGCCTATACCCAGATTCCTTATCTCGGGCCGGTGACGCGCTATCTGAACGAGCACGATGCGCTGCTCGGGGTTTCCATTTGCGGCTTCATGGACAACCCGGAGATCCTCTTCGATCCGGCGGTGCTCGAACGCGGCGCCCGGCTCTGCCGGGCGGCCAACCGCATGGTGGCCGCGGTGCTGGGGATCCGGCCGGCCGCGCGGGTGACGTGTGTGAAGCCCGAAGGTACGGCCTCGCTGTTGCTCGGTGCGGCTTCCGGAATCCATCCGCATCATGCCCGGCACTACTTCCGGCGCGTGCAGGCCAATCGCCGCGACCCGATCTACCGGCATTTCAGCGCCACGAATCCTCACCAGACTGAGACTTCGGTCTACCGTCCCGCCACCGATGACGTCATCACTTTCACCGTCGAGGCTCCACCTCACGCCATCCTGCGCGACGAGGTCAGTGCGGTGCAGTTTCTCCATTTTGTGCAACTCGTCCAGCAACACTGGGTGCTCAACGGCGAGGCCGAGGGGAGCCGTTCGCCGGGATTGCATCACAATGTCTCCAACACCTGCACGGTGAAGGCCGGCGAGTGGGACGAGGTCGCGAACTTCATCTGGCGGCACCGCGAACATTTCACCGGCGTGGCCTTGTTGGGCCATGATGGGGACAAGCGCTATGCGCAGGCACCGCGCGAGGCGGTGATCACCAGCGAGGACGCGGCGAAGTGGAACCGGTTGAAATATCTTCCGGTGGACTATACTGCGCTGGCCGAGCACTCGGATGAGACTGCGCTCAAGGAAGTCGCGGCCTGTGCAGGCGGTAGTTGCGAGCTGAGTTGAAGGCGGCCTGCCGCGGCGCGCGACTACGCAAGAATTGTCCGCGGGCAAAAAGCAATAACCGCCGACGCTTCGTCAATGGATGCGGAGCGGGTTCGGGGCCGAAGCGGCATACTGTGCATTTATGGAAGAGAAATTTATCCGCACCTTGGACGCCCGCCGGGCCCAGATTCGCGGGCGGTGGGAGGCGTTTCTGCGGATCGAGCGCGTGAACACGCCGTTGGCCAATCCGGACACGCTGGTCTATTTGTTCGCGCAGACGCTCGACGAATTTTTTGCGCTCCTGCGCAATCCCCCGGTCCGGCATTTGCCGGCCACGGTGGCACCCGCCAGTGAAAAGAATCCTCTGGTGGCCTATTTCACCGCGGGCGAGCAGGCGCTGCTGGAAGCGCTGGTTCTGGCCCAGGCGGAATCGCGCGACCTCAATCCGGTCGAGCGCGACGCCGACGTCGCGGAGCTCAAGCGCGTGGTCCAGAGGATCGCGCGCCGCGAAATCGGAGCGTGGGAAGGGGTGTGTCGCTCCGGGAAATCAAACGTGTCGGCGACGGGCTAGGAGCACCCGTTGTCTCCGCACTCGGGCTAGGTGGACCGGCAGGTCCCTGCCGGTCAGGGCGTTCCCGTCGGGCCTGGTTTCAACCGGGGCCGGGACGTGCCCGTCGACCCGAGACGCCGAGCGACCTGCTGAGCGCTCAGGTCTCGACTTCGCGCCAGAAACTCACGGCCCAGGCCCCGTCGTGGCGGCGCTCAATCGTCGCTGGGAATCCCTCGCTCTTCAGCAGTTCGATCAGCGGCGCCGGCATGAACGGGGCGATGATGGTCACGCCGTGGCCGGGTGTGAGGGCATTCACCCGGGAACGGATGAGCGGGAGGGGTTCCTCGCCGCGGGCGAGGTTCGGACGAACATCCAGCGTTTTGAAAATTATCGATTTCATGTTCAGCCGCAGAGTGCGAAGCGAAGAAGATAGCCGGTTAGTTTCACTCGCGCCTTGATGCAGGTCAAGTGGGGCGGGGACAGTTGGCGGAACGACGACTCACGGTGAAAATTCGAAGCCGCGGTTGCCTTCGAGCGAAAGAACGGCCAATCGGCCAAGCTGGGCGTCGATCTCCGCGGACCACGTCTGCCGCGCGGCGTCGGGATTCCGCGCGGTGGCGACACTGACGGTGACGCGGTGCCGGCCCGGAGTGAGCGGCAGCCGCAGTTCCCCGACAGAGGCGCCGTCGGATTTGAAACCCTTGGGCCGAAAGACATGCACCTGAGTGCGGCCGTCCACGTCGAGTTGCACGCTGACCGGCGACCGGGTGCGTTCCGTGGGCTGGGCCGTGCGCATGTGCACGGGGCGCCTGTCCAGCGCCGGGTCGGGCAGGGCGGCGGCTTGGCCCGAAACCCACTCGCCATACGCGCGGAAGGTGAAGACGAATTCCGGCCCGGCGGGCGCGGGGTTGCGGAACGGGGCTTCGCTCACGAAGAGCAGGACCACGAGCGCGCAGGCCGTCACGCTCAGGCCCACGAACCATGATTTGGCCAAAGCAAAGGCCTTGGCGGTGGAGCGCATGGACCCCAATGCGCTGCCTTGAAGGCTGCCAGACTCAAGCGCGTTAAGGTCAACGCGCTCCACCTGCCGCAAGCGCGCGGCGGCGTCCGTCAACCGTTGCGGGCGCCATGGGTCGAAACTCACGTGCGCGACTTTGCGCGGGTCGGCGCGACTGGGCCGGAACTCGGGTTCACGCGTGCCGTTCAGCCGCGCCGGCAGCCACTGGTTGCCCTCCTTGCAGAAGGCCTCGCTCGAACCGCACCCGACAATCAGCACCGCCGCCGCGCCTTTGCTGATGAGACGTTCGATCAACTTCGGCTCGACCCAGCCGACGCACGGAATCGGCTTTACCGTGTAGCCCGGCAGCCGCCGCGCCCAAGCGACGGAGTCGAACAGTTCCCAGCCGCCATCCGTCTGCGCACAGACAAACGCGAACGCGGGCGCCGTGCCCCGGGTGACTTCGGTCGCGACGAAAGCCTCCAGTTCCCGCGTGACCTGTTGCGCGTCGAACCAGGCGAGACCGATGCCCTGCGTATCGCAGGCGCCGGCGCAGACGCCGCAGCCGATGCAGCGATCGGGGTCGATCTGCGCCTGGGAGGGAAACGGTTTGCCGTCGGTGCGCGGCACCATCGTGATCGCGCCGAACGGGCAGTCGTGCGAGCAGAGCGTGCAGGAGAAGCAGCGTGAAACATTGACGGTCGCCTGGTAGACCGGGCGCGGCCGGCGCCGGGCCAGCCACCATGGCACGGTCATCAGTCCGGTGGTGGCGAGAAAGGTGGCGACCCAGAGGCCGCCGCCCGAGAGGCGCGCCGTCACCGCCAGCGGCCAGAGGAACCACCAGTCCATCGTGAGCGTCGTGGGTTTCACCGCCATGCGGGCGGCGGCGGCATTGGTGGCCGGATACATCAGCGCGGCGACCACGATTGCGCCGGTGAGCCACGCGGTCAGCCGCCAGTTCGGCAGCAGTTGCGAGCGGCTCAGCCGGGCCAGGTGCAGGCACAGCCCGCCGGCAATGCCGAGCGGCAGCACCATGTGCAAAAAGAACACCACGAAAAACAGCAGCGAGGGCACTGTCTGGTCCGAGGTGAACAGCCGCCGCATCGGCTCGCCGAAGATCGGCAGCACATCCACGGCCTTCATGGTGTCGAGGGCGAGCAACTGCGCGCGCACGTCCCACACCAGCCAGTAACCCGACCAGCCGATGAACCACACCAGGCCGAGCAGCGCGATGCCGCTGACCCAGGCCAGCCAGCGGGCGTCGGCAAATTTGCGCGCGAGAAACGTGCGGACCGCGTGCGCCAGCACCAGCAGCATGGCGAGGTCGGAGGAGTAGCGATGCACGCTGCGGACCAGGCCGCCCAGCGAACGCGGGCCGAGGTCCGCCAGCGAGTGCCACGCCGCTTGGACGCTCGCCGAATACCAGAAAAGCAGCAGCACGCCGGAGAGGGTGGCGAGCAGCAGCATGGAGTTGGCGGCGGGCCCGAGCTGGGCCAGCGGGTTGAGTTCGCGCGGCAGCCAGCGCTCGAGAAGCGCATCCAGCCGTGTGCCGAGGCCGTCGCCGGCGGCGAAGAGCCGGGCGGCGCGGACCGGCGGCGGGGGCGGCTGGCTGCCGGGCGGATCGAGCGCCGGCCCCATGGCATCCGCCAGCACCTCGCAATCCACGTCAGGATGCTGGGGCGTCGACATAGGGTTCGCGGAGCAACGCGCGCAGACCCTCCCGGAGCCAGGCGCGGTGGCGGGGATCCAGGGTGAAGCGGTAGGCGATGTGACCCGAGCGGTCGACGAGGAGGAAGAGGTTGGCGTGGTCGACGACGCCGGTCTGCGGGTTGCGCGTGGCGGAAAACTGGAGCCGGGTGAGCACGTCGTGCATCACCGCCGGCTGCTCCCCGTTGATGTAGCGAAACTCCGGATGGGTGAGCCCCCGGCCCTCGGCCACCGCCTTCATCAGGTCGGTCGTCTCATACTCCGGATTGAGGGAGAGGGCTACGACATTGACTCCGGCCCGCTCGATGGCGGGCAGTTCTCCGAGGATTTTCTGCACTTCAAGGAAGATCTCCGGACAGGCGGTCGTGCAGGTGGCATACACGCCGGTGACGAGCATTACCCGTCCCCGCAGATCGGCGAAGCGGAAGGCGGCCCCGGACTGATCAATGAATGGTACCTCCGGCAGGTCGAGCCGGACGCGGATGCTCTCGCCGGGAAACGGCGGCAAGATGAGGGCCCGGGTGGCGTCGATGCGGGCGTAATAAACCAGGCCGGCCACGCACAAGGCGATCAGACCGAGTCCGGTGGCGGCGGCCCGCCCATGGGTCTGCCAGATGCGCCAGTCACCCAGCTGCACGAAAATCTTGCGCCACATCAGCGCGGCCACCGCGACAATGAAGATGGGCTCGAGCATCATCACCGAGACCGCCAGCCAGGAAATGCCTCCGGTGCGCGGATCGCCGCGGTAGCACCAGAGCTGGAAGTCGCGGACGAAGTCGCCCAGGAGTCCGCTGGAGGTGGGGCCGAAGATCGTGAGCAGCAGGAAGCCTTCATAAGCGGCGAGCGCGGTCAGCAGAAACACCAACAGGCCTGGTCCGATCAGGAAGCGCTCCCCCGCCGAATCACGTCGGGCGGCGGGCGCCGGCGGCGCGGGGGGCTCAGGAAGGTGGAACGCGACCTCCGGGCGCGTTTCGTCCGGCGGTGATTTCTCAAACCCGCCCGGAGGTCGGGTTCCACCTTCGACGGCGGGATCAGGTGCGTGGAGGGGGATGAGCATGGCAATTGAAAAGTAGGGCTGCCGTCCGAGACCCTGAGCCCGTCGAACGGGCTTGCCGGCAGCCCTACCTGGGGTGAACTCAGCGCACGGGCCAGACATCGGCCAGCGCCTTCCAGTTCGCGAAGTAGTAGACGGCGAAGCAGGCGAGGAAGACGAGTGTGAGCACGATCGTGCCCTTGGTCGCGTAGTGGTCGTCGGCCAGCGAGCCGGCCGAGCTGCCCGCCAGCGCGGGCGGGGTGCCCCAGTCGGCCATCGCGCGACCTTCGATTTTTTCCCCGAAGAACAGCGTCCCGACGCAGAGCAGCGCAAAGATCAGCAAGCCGAGGAAGGCGAGCACCCCGCCGATGCCGAGCACCCCCAGCCAAAGGTGCGCTGCCGGACCGTAGACGCCCTGGGCGTCGATATCCCAGCTGCGGCGGGAGACGCCCATCGAACCGGCGAACGACATGCCAAAGGACAGGAGCACGATGCCGAGGCCGAACAGCCAGGGCTGCAGGCGGGCGACGCCGCGGAAGATGAAGTCGCGTTGGAAGATCAGCGGAATCACATAGTAGGCGAGCGCCATGAAGGCCAGCGTCGTGCCGCCGACCACGGTGACGTGGAAGTGGCCCGGGATGCGCAGCGTATTGTGGGCGATGATATTGATCTGCTGCGTGCCGAGCGTGACCCCGGTGATGCCCCCAAGGAAACCGAAGATGACCACCGACAGCGCGGTGCCGGAGAACGCCGGGTTCTTCCACGGCAGCGCGGTGACCCAGCCGAAGATGCCGCTGGTGTAGCCTTTCTCGCGCATGGCGATCTCGACGCCCGCCGGGACGGTGAAGCCGTGGACCATGGAGGCCAGCACCGCGAGATACATGGCGTAGGACGTGTTCCAGATTTTCCAGGTGGCGCCGACGCCTGGGTCCACCAGCAGATGGTGCGCCGACGCGAGGTTGATGAACAGAATGTAGAGCACGAAGGCGGTGCGGCACACGGCCTCGTTGATCGGGCGTGAGCCCAGCACGATGTGGGTGAGCAGATACCAGACGCTGACCATGGCGCAGACGTTGACCTGCTGCGACTGGTGGCCGAGGCCCCACCAGATGAGCCGGTACCACGCCGGATCCGGCTGGGGTGTCCAGCCCATCGAGTAGGTGAAGGTCGGAATCATAACGATCGCGCCGTGCAGCAGGGTGATGACGGCGATGATCGCGGCCGCCGTGGCGCCGAAGGTCACAATCGGCATCGAGCCGGTGTAGGCCTGGTCGCGCTTGGCGACATAGAGCGTGGCGAAAAAGTTGAATACGCCGATGAGCGTGCCGACCGCCACGAGGATGATGCCGAGGTAGAAGAGCGGGTGCGCCAGCAGCGGCAGGTAGGACGTCATCATCACGTCGGCCTGGCCGGCGACGATGATGTAATCCACCATGACGGCGCCGGTGAGCATCATGCCGAAAGAGGTCCAGGCGACTTTCTTCGAGAAGAGCCGGGCGTTGAGCGGCGTGGTGCAGGCGAAATAGAGGATGGCGACCTCGAAGAAAAGGATCCACAGGATCAGCATGTTGATGCCGTGGAAGGTCAGGATGCGATAGAACCAGTCGACCGGCAGCAGGTGGACCGTCTGCCAGCGGGTGAGCGCCAGCAGCAGTGCCGCGATGCCCCCAAGCAGGAGGAAGACAATGCCGACGACGGCGTTGAGCTTGATGAAGCGTTGGGCGTCGAAGCAGACGCTCAGGCCGGTGGTGCCGCAAACGCGCTTCGGAACGCCGGGCGCGGCGAGGGAGTGGGAGAGAGTAGTCATGGGGGTGCGGTTATTCGACGAAGATTTTGCCGGTCATGGCGTGGTGGCCGGCGCCACAAAATTCATTGCACACGATGGTGAACTCGCCCTTCGAGGTCGGGGTGATGGTCAGCACGTGGTCGTAGCCGGGCAGCACCTGGAAATTCATGTTCAGCGGCTGCAGCGAGAAACCGTGCTGCAGGT
>CAZAOI010000057.1:0-14032 GCA_964486705.1 uncultured Oleiharenicola sp.
TGTCGGTCAACGAAATCGAGCTCTCCGTCCGCGCGGCGAATTGCTTGAACAACGCCAACATCACGACCGTCGGCGAGTTGGCGATGAAGACCGAGCAGGAAATGCTCAAGTACCGCAACTTCGGCAAGAAGTCGCTCAACGAAATCAAGGAAAAGCTCGAAGCCCTCGGCCTGTCGCTCGGCATGAAATTCGACGAGCGTCTCCTCGACACCAAGAAAGAAGCCTAAAATTTAGCCTGCAGTTCTCGCGCCGTCCGCTGCCGCCCAACGCTGCGAGCGGTTTTCCCTGACTAAGCAAGCTGACGCCAACTCAAAATCGCCGTCCGCTTGCCCCGCTCCGGGAAACCAAATTGCCGATCGGGAACTGCCCATAACCAAACCCAATGCGTCACAATAAACATCACGCCTCCCTCGGCGTCACCCGCGAGCACCGCAAGGCGATGCTTTCCAACATGGGAGCCTCACTCATCAAGCATGGTCGCATCGAGACCACGCTGACGAAGGCCAAGGCTCTCCGCCCCTTTATCGAAAAAGTCATTACCAAGGCCAAGAACGCCGCGGCGGCGACCGAGAAGAAGGACGGAATTCATCTCCGCCGCATGGCCCTCAAGGACATTCGCGACGAAGCGGCGGTCACCCTCCTCTTCAATGAGAAGGCGGCCCAGTTCGCGAAACGTCCGGGTGGCTACACCCGCATCTATAAACTCGGCCCGCAGCGCATCGGCGACGCCGCCGAGATGGCGATCATCGAGCTCATCACCGCCGAGGACGAGGGTTACTCCAAGTCCCGCGGCAAGAAGAAGAGCGCCAAAAAAGCCAAGCCGGCGGCCGAGGCGGCTCCCGCGACTGAAGCGGCCCCTGAAGCACCCAAGGCCTAAAAACCGGGCGACTCCTTCGGACGAGCCCTTTCCCTTTCAACGCGCCCTCTGCCAGGAGGGCGCGTTTTTCTTTCCCCTTGGCTCTTTGGCTGCCTCGTGTGAACTTCTCGCCGTGGCTCCGCCGCTTGATCTCACTCTCGATGTCGTTTTCTCGGGCTTGCTCGGGCTCGGCCTTTTTGCGTTTCTTTGGGTGTACTACGACCGCCGGGACCGGGCGCTCTACGATGCGGTGCGCCGCAAGATCACCTTCCACTGCATCCGCTGCGACACCCTCTATACGGAAAAGGCCGGCACCGACACCGCGACGTGCCCCCGGTGCCGTCATCCCAATACGCGGCTGAAATTCTGATCGGCTCGCTCTCTTGCCGACCGCGGCTTGCACGGCTAGATCCCCGGAATGCTTCGGTGGTGGACCGATGACTCTGCGCGATCCGGGAAATCCACCGCGGTGCCGTCTTTCGGGTTGATTCGCGGGCGGACCCCGCCCCATAACTTCGCATGGCACAGACAATCGCCGTTCTCGATTTCGGTTCGCAACTGACCCAAGTCATCGCCCGTCGCATCCGCGAGTGTCAGGTTTACTCGAAGATCTACCACTTCAGCACGCCTGCGGCCAAACTTCGCGCAGAGGGTGTCGTCGGCATCATCCTCTCCGGCGGACCGCAGAGCGTTTACGCGAAGACCGCGCCGCATCCCGATCCGGAGATTTTCCAACTGGGCGTCCCGGTGCTGGGCATCTGCTATGGCGTGCAGTTGATGGGGCACTTCCTTGGCGGCACGGTCGCGCATAGCAAGGCGCGCGAATACGGTCACGGCCACCTGCGGATCAAAAAACCGGGAAAACTTTTCGCCGGCCTGCCGCGCCAGCTGCGCATTTGGAACTCGCATGGAGATAAACTCACCAAGCTTCCGCCGGGTTTTGTCGCCACCGCCGTCTCGGAGAATTCCCCGTTCGCCGGGATTGAGGACCGGAAGCGCGGCTTCTTCGGCATCCAGTTTCATCCCGAGGTTTCCCACACCGAGCGGGGCGGGGACATGATCCGCAATTTTCTGGTCGGCGTTTGCGGCGTCCGGCAGGACTGGACGACCAAGGATTTTATCGCGCATGCTGTGGCCGATATCCGGGTCAAAGTCGGCAAGTCCCGGGTGCTGCTTGGCCTGTCCGGCGGGGTGGATTCCTCCGTCGCGGCGGCGCTGTTGCACAAGGCCATTGGCAAGCAGCTCACCTGTGTTTTTGTGGACAACGGCCTGTTGCGCAAAGGCGAGCGCGCTTACGTGGAAGCGCTCTACCAGCGGAATTTTCACATCGACCTGCGGGTGGTCGACGCGGCGAAGCTTTTTCTCAAACGCCTGAAGGGCGTCGTTGAACCCGAGACGAAGCGGAAAATCATCGGCCGAACCTTTGTGGAAGTTTTCGAGAAATCCATCAAATCCATCGGCGGGGCCGAGTTTCTGGGGCAGGGAACACTTTATCCCGACGTGATTGAGAGCGTGTCGATCGCGGGCAACCCGGCCTCGCTCATCAAGACCCACCATAATGTTGGCGGACTGCCCGAACGCATGAAGCTCAAGCTCATTGAACCGTTGCGCGAATTGTTCAAGGACGAGGTCCGCCTGGTCGGAGCCGCGCTGGGTCTGCCGAAGGAAGTCGTCTGGCGCCAGCCATTCCCCGGCCCGGGCCTCGGGGTGCGCGTGATGGGCGACATCACGGCGGACAAACTTGAGATCCTCCGCAACGCCGACGCCGTGCTCCAGGACGAGATGATGCGCTCCGGGTATTATTGGAAAGTCTGGCAGTCGTTCGCGGTGTTCCTGCCGGTCAAGACGGTGGGTGTCTTCGGTGATGAGCGCACCTACGACTATGTCATCGCCCTGCGGATCGTGGAGAGCGTCGATGCGATGACGGCGGACTGGGCCAAGCTCCCCTACGACTTGCTGCAAAAAATCTCCAGCCGCATCACCAACGAGGTGCGGGGAGTCAGCCGGGTGGTATTGGATATCAGCTCCAAGCCGCCGGCCACGATCGAGTGGGAGTAAATTTCCCGTTGCGAAACACGGCACCGGGTTTAATTTTACCGGTCTCAGAGTTCTTCATGAATGTCCGCTGCGTCCTCCTTTTAGCCGCCTTCGTTTCGGTTGCGCCCTCAGCGCTCCGCGCAGCCGAGACGGCCGCGGATTGGATTGCCAAGGCTCGCGCGTTTCTGGGCGCCGAAAGCGCGTTGAATGCCGTTACCAGCATTCATTATTACGGTCTGCTTGAGACGACGGATGACGCCCGGGCGCCGGAGGGGAGTACCACTCCGACCGGCTCGGTGGGCTCGGTGTCCGCCGAGATCGTGGTGCAGAAGCCTTTTCAACAGCGCATCATTTTGACCAAGCCAGACGCGACTGAAACGAAAGTGCTCGACGGTTATGACGGCTGGGCGAAGAGCACCAGCGTGAAGAATCCCAAGCAGTGGCGATTCCGCTTGTTGGAGGCCCAGGAGATCAGGCAACTGCGGGCCAACACTTGGGAAAACCTTAATTTCTTTTCCGGCCTGGAGAAAAAGGGCGGTTCGGTACAACTGGGCGGCGACGTGACAGTGGAGGGCGTGGCGTGCGTGAAACTTTCCTTTCTTCACGCCGACAACATCATTTTTATCCGCTACTTCGAGCGCTCGACCGGCCGGCTGATCAAAACCGAGACGGAAAATGGCGGCGAGATCCATGAGGAGGGCGAGGTGATCGTCGCCGGCATCCGCTTTCCGCGAAAGGTCGTCAACAAGGCCGCCAACGGGCAGGTCACCAGTCTCGCGATTGATCGCGTCGTCCTGAACGAGCTGATCCCGGCTGGCGAGTTCGCGGTCCCTTTGCTTTCGATCGACTGAGCGGACGCGCCGACGGGTCGGGCGTGGCGGAAAATTGGGCCAGCCTGCTACTTTCCCTTGTGGGGGACAAACAACGAGCTAATAGATTGAGTCTGAGCCCGCGGGCCGAGGCTTTGCTTTGCAACCGGCCCATTTTCTGCCTTTGTTTCTTTAACCCCATCAAGCAAATGAATGCCCTGATCAAGATCGACGATAAGGAAATCGCCTGCCCAGTCATGGTCGGGACCGAGGGCGAGAAGGCCATCGATGCCCGCAATCTCCGCAAGGACAGCGGGTATATCTTTTACGATCAGGGCTACGGCAACACTGGCTCCTGTGAGAGCGCCATCACCTACCTCGACGGGGACAACGGCATCCTTCGTCATCGCGGCTACCCGATCGAGCAGCTGGCCGAACACAGCAATTTTATCGAGACCGCCTACCTTGTCATCTACGGTGAGCTGCCTACCGCGAAACAGTGGAAGGCCTTCAGCGACCTGCTGCGGTCCAATGCCGCGATCGAGACGCAAATGCAGAAGGTCTTCGAGGGTTTCCCGAAGGACGCCCCGCCGATGGCAATGCTGTCGTCCATCGTGGGCTCGCTGGCGGCGCATTACCATCCGCTCGCCACGAATAACTTTGAGAAGGATCTCCAGCAGTTTGATCTCGCCGCGGCGATGGCCATTTCGAAGATCCGCACGATCGGAGCGATGATCTACCGCCACTCGCGCGGGCTGCCCTTCCTGCATCCGAAGGATCTGCCGTTTTGCGACAATTTCCTGCACTTGATGTTTTCGGAACCGTATGAGGACTACGTGGCGATCCCCGAGGTCGCCAAGGCCCTCAACCTGATTCTGCTGATGCACGCCGATCACGAGCAGAATTGCAGCACCTCGACGGTGCGCATGGTTGGCTCCAGCGGCGCCAACCTCTTCACCTCGCTCTCCGCCGGCATCAACGCCCTGTCGGGTCCGCTTCACGGTGGCGCCAACACCGCCGTCATGCAGATGCTTCAGTCCATCCACGACGAGCATGACGATGGTTCCCGTTTCATCGCTGCCGCCAAGGGGGGGAGCAAGAGCAACCGGTTGATGGGCTTCGGCCACGCCGTTTATCGGAACTTCGACCCCCGCGCCCGGATCATCGGCCAGGCCTGTGGCGTGGTTCTCGCCAAGCTTGGCAAGTCGGACCCACTCCTCGACATCGCGCACAATCTCGAACAGGCCGCGTTGAAGGACGACTATTTTATCTCGCGCAAGCTCTACCCGAACGTCGATTTCTACAGCGGCATCATCATGCGGGCGCTCGGGATTCCGACCAACATGTTCACCGTGCTTTTCGCCATCGGCCGCACTCCGGGCTGGATTGCAAACTGGCGCGAGGTCGCTTCGAACCCCAAGGGTCGCATTTATCGCCCGCGGCAGATCTATGTCGGCCCGGTCAAGCGCGACTACCAGCCGCTGACCAAGCGAGGATAACCAGGAGGGCGGGTCTAGGCTCCGCTCAAAGGTGGGCTGCGCGCTCCGCGCCCGGCTTGGCGGGATCAGCGATCCCGCCGTCCGTTTCCGGCCGGTGCCGCGCCCGTCTTCTTCTCCGGAGGCTGCTTCAAAATCTCATCCAAAGTCAGTCCGGTGGCCTTCTGCAATCCGGCCAGCAGCCGCCAGAGTGCATACATCATCATGACCATGCTTGGCAGTACGATGACGGGCCAGCTCCACAAATGCATTTTGGCCAGTTCGCCGTTAAAGGCCTCGGTGCCGGTCGGGCTTTTTAGCAGGTAGCGCGCGAGCCCATAATTGAGGCCGGCGCTGATCAGGAACGAGAGCGTCAATAGGTAGCTGGCGGAACTCATCAGCCGCTGGAAGTCGCCCTGTGCGCCGCGGGTCGTGAGCGCCGCGCCGACTCGGTCGACGTCAATCACCTGCGGATTGTAGAGCATTTCATGCACCAGCGGCGTCTTTGCCCGCATCGACGCCAGCACCGCCAGACCGATCAGTCCGGGAATGGCGGCCTCCTTCACGGCGAACCAGAAGCCATCGAGCTTCATCAGCCCGAATCCGCCGGAGACCAACACGCTGGCGAAACCGATGACCGAGATGAAATTGAACCGGCGGCGCTTGGCAAAGTCATGGATGCCGTAGCTGACGGGAAAGGCGAGGGCGACCAGGAGGCCCCACTTCGGTCCGAGCGCCTTGGCGCCGCTGCCCCAGGTCAGGATCGCTGTCGGAATGGCAACGTTGCAGATGAGGTTCAGCCACAAGTTTTCCGGCTTGGGCTTGGAGGCGGCGGGAGTGTCGGTCATTTCGCTTTTGCCAAGCAGAAGAGTACGGCTCTTAATCGTCAACCTTGACCTTATGATCCTTCTCGGCGTCAACATCGACCATTGCGCGACTCTGCGCCAGGCCCGCTACCGGCAGGCCGGTTTTACGATTGGCGGCAATATTGAACCGGACCCGGTCGCCTTGGCGTTCCAATGCGAGAAAGCCGGCGCCGACGGGATCACGGTCCACCTGCGCGAGGATCGCCGGCACATTCAGGACGAGGACGTCCTGCGACTCGGTGAATCCAAAACCACGCGCCTCAACCTTGAGATGGCCTGCACGCCGGAGATGACCGCTTTCGCGCTCCAGCTGAAACCGCACTCGGTCTGCCTCGTGCCCGAGAGCCGGGAGGAAATCACCACCGAGGGCGGGTTGGATGTCGTCAGGCATCGCGACAAGGTCGCGCGCGTTACCGACGCGATGAACGCTGCGGGCATCAAGACGAGCCTCTTCATCGATCCCGAGCCGGAGCAGATCGCGATGGCCGCCGAGTTGAAGGCCCCGTGGATCGAACTTCATACCGGCGCCTACGCCAACGCCTACCAGAGCACCGGGCGGACGGCCGAATTTCTGCGCCTTTGCCGCGGGGCAACGGTCGCGCAGAGCGCGGGTCTCGTGGTCAACGCCGGCCATGGCATCAACTACGTGAATATCGCCGAGGTGCGGACCATTCCCCATCTCCACGAGCTCAATATCGGCCACAGCATCGTCAGTCGCGCGCTCTTCACCGGCATCCGCGAGGCGGTGAGCGAGATGAAGCGCCTGATGAACCCCTGATTTTTCCCCACGGAACCCACAGAATACCCGGAGATGAATGGAGTCTGCCACCCTGAGAAACGTGAAGGATCCAGTGTCGGTCGCCTGGGTTTTGGTGGAGTGTTGTCTTCTGTGGGTTCCGTGTATTCCGTGGGCGCTTCCCCATGAGCATCATTCTCCCTCCCGGTGGCGTTTTAATTGGTCTCGGCTGTGATCTCATCGAGACTGAGCGCATCCGCTCGGTGCTGGCCAAGCATGGTGACCGGTTTTTGAAGCGCGTTTTCACCGAGGAGGAACAGGCCTACTGCAACAGCCTGAAATACCCGCACAAACACTACGCCGCCCGCTGGGCCGCCAAGGAGGCGGTGTCGAAGTGCTTCACGACCGGCATCGGCGAGCACCTGCACTGGACGTCGGTTTCCGTCTATCACGGTTCGCGCAAGGAGCCACTCGTGCGGCTCGACGACAAGGCTTCGGCCCTGCTCAAGGAAGTCGGCGCCACCCACGTGTGGCTGAGCCTGTCGCACATCGACACTCACGCGATGGCGGTCGCCGCGCTGGTGAGGCATTAGAGATCTATGGATCGCGTCCCGTCCCATCCCGTCCTCACTTGCGCCGAGGCAAAGGCGTGGGAGTCGGCACTGCTGAAGGACGAAGAGGCGGAGTGGCTGGCGATGCAGCAGGCGGGCGCAGCGATCGCGCGTGCGGTTGCGGAGGATTTCCGGGAGATCGGCGGCCTGCCGGATCGCGCGCGGCTGCTCGTGCTCGCTGGCAAAGGACACAATGGTGGCGATGCGTTGCTGGCGGCCAAGGCTCTCTTGGAAAAATTTCCTGATGCCGTCGTTGGCGTGCTGCTTTGTTTTGGCGAAGCGGCGCTGCGACCGCTGGCACGGCGGTCGCTCGATGAGGTGCGCCGTGCCGCCGGGACGCGGGTTGGGATGGTATCGCTGGCGTTGCTCAAGAGCGAGCTGGCCAGCTACGACCTCTGCCTCGATGGGGTCTTTGGTTTTCAGTTCCAGCCGCCGATGGATGAAGCCACCGCTGGGATCTTGGCCTGGACCAACACTCATCCGCGTATCCGGCTGCGCGCCGCGGTTGACTTGCCGAGTGGGCTGGGGGAGCAGAACGCCGGGACAGTCTTTCGCGCCGATTTCACCTATGCCACGGGTATCGTAAAGGCTCCCGTGCTGCTTTCCGCCAATGCGGCCCTGGTCGGCCGGCTGCGTTACCTCGACCTCGGTTTCTTCGCGAACGGACATGGGGACACTAACCTACATGATCGGGTGCTTCTGCCGTCGATTCTCACGCCGCTTACGGGATTGCGCTCACCGCAATCGGACAAGCGCACCTATGGCCACTTGGCCGTGGTGGGTGGCTCGCACAGCTATCCGGGCGCCGTGGTGCTGGCGGTGCGGGCGGCGTTGCGCAGCGGCGCGGGGCTTGTCACGGCGTTTGTCCCGGAACGATTCGCGCCCGAATATGCCGCGCTCTACTCCGAAACGATGTGGGTGGGCTGTCCGGAAACCAAGTCCGGCGGACTGGCGCTCGGCACACTGGAGTTGATCCAGACGCGCCTATCTCACCCCACGGCCCTGCTGATGGGGCCCGGGCTGAGTGCCGAACCGGAAGTGCTGGGCACCATGGAGGCGATTGTTCGTAAGACGAACATTCCACTCGTGCTTGACGCGGATGCGCTGCGGCCCGAGGTCATCACGGCCGCGCAGGGAAAACCCTTTATCTGCACGCCGCACGCCGGGGAATTTGCCCGGATCGGCGGTCGGGCCGGCCTGCGACCGGCCCAAGGCGGTTCGGCAACCGGAGAAATTATCGGGGTGCTTAAAGGTCCCGTTACCCGAATCATTGCGGAGTCAGGCCGGTCGGAGACCGGCCCGACTTGCTACTCGCTCTTCGGCGGGCCGGTGCTGGCGCGCGGGGGTAGCGGCGACATCCTGGCGGGACTGATCGGCGGCTTGCTGGCGCAGCAGCCGGACGATCTGTTGCTGGCGGCGTGCCGGGGCGTGGGGTGGCACGGGCACGCGGCGGATTTACTGGCTCGCACTCATGGGCAGGTCGCCGTAGAGACATCCCAACTTCTAGAGCAGCTCGGGCCAGCGCTCCTTCCCACTTCATGGCAGATTCACTGACGGAGCGGCAGGCGTTCATGGTGTTGAACGACCTGCCCAACATCGGCCCCATCACGCTCAACCGCTTGCTGGAGGAATTCGACAACGATCCGTGCGCAATCCTCGCCACCGACCGGCGCCGGTTGGAGTCCGTGCGCGGCGTCGGGCCGGAAACCAGTTCGGCACTGATCAACTGGCGCACGTTTTTCGACCTCGCGCGCGAGGAGGACCGGCTGGCGAAGGCCGGGGCCACGTTCATCACCACCCGGGACGTGGGCTACCCGAAATTGCTGAAGGAAATCAACGATCCGCCCATCGGACTTTACCGGAAGGGCGCCTACCTGTTTGAGCAACCGTGCATCGCCATTGTGGGGAGTCGGCGCACGACGCTTTACGGTCAGTCGGTCGCGAGAAAACTCGGCGCCCAACTGGCACAGTTGGGTTTCTGCGTCGTGAGCGGACTGGCCCGCGGCATCGACACCGCGGCGCATGAGGGCGCCCTGTCCGTCGGCGGCAAGACGGCGGCGGTGCTCGGCTGCGGCATCGACATCGTCTATCCCCCCGAGAATCTGGAACTCTATCGGCGCATCGTGGAAACCGGTGCGGTGCTTTCGGAGTTTCCTTTCGGACGCAAGGCGGACCGGCAGACCTTTCCGATGCGCAACCGCGTCGTCTCCGGCATTTGCGAGGGCGTGGTGGTGGTGGAAAGCGATTCGAGTGGCGGCGCGATGATCACGGCGCGTTTTGCCGGTGAGCAGGGCCGGCTGATCTTTGCCGTCCCGGGCCGGATCGACCAAGCCACGAGTAACGGGTGCCATCAACTCATCCGCGACGGGGCGACCCTCCTGATGAGCGTCGATGATATTCTCAATGAAATGAACTACCTCGACGGCTTGCGACCACGCGCGATCGCCACCGCGGGCGAGACCAGTGTGCTGGAGCAATTGCTGCCGCAGCTCGACGAGCCCGAGCGGAAAGTCATCGCGGTCTTCAGCGGCGGCGCGTTGCTGGGCGTCGATGCACTGACCTCGGCGACCGGCCTGGGCCCGGCGGTAGTATCGGCGGCCCTGATGGGTCTTGAGTTAAAAAAGCTCGTCTCAAAGCGGGCTGACGGCACGTTTGAGGCACGTTAGTCCAAGCAATCCTGGGGCCATTTTTCCCAATGAAGACAAGACAGGTGTCCGCTATCCGGTCGGTCCCTCTTGCCTCGGCGGTGGTGGTCCGCGCCGCGCAGCCCTTCAGCCCTTTGAGGGAGCCTGCTCATGAATTGGGACGGGAGGCCGGCCCGAATGGGAAGACGCGGAGGGCGCGTTCCCATCGGACGGGCGGGCTCAGGACAAATGGATCGGCAACTCCACTTTTTGGGCGAACGGAACGCCGTCCTTCATGGCTGGTGAGAACCGCCATTGGGTAAGCACGGGCATCAGGAGGGCCGCGAGTTCGCTGCTGATCGGGGAGACAATCCGGACATCTTGCGGCCGACCGTCGCGGTCAATCAGCATCGTGACGTTGATCGTCGTGCCTTGGAAGCTCCGGGGCAGTCCGGAAGGCGCGACAACCTTGAGCGGGAGCGGGATGTCGGTGCGCAAGACACTATAGTGGCCGAGATATTTCGAGAGGTTCACGGAGTTTTCTGCAGCCGCAAACGATGAGGTTGCGAGCGCGACGCTGGCGACGACAGCACTGAGGAGGACTTGGTTTGTTTTCATGGGAGGATTCCGCGTGAGCGGAGCGTTGTTTTGGATTTGGATTGATTTGCTGACTTCATTAAAAACACCGCCACCCCGGGAAAGTTACAGCGCACGAAACTTTTTTCGTGCCGCGGCAAACGCGACTTTGCCGCCACCGCGTTGAGCGCGAAAGTGGAACACTAAAATCCCTGCGTCGGGACACGCAGGACGGTTGGCGCCGCAAAGGCCCAGCCGAAGTCGGTCGACCCGCAGGCAGGAGCAGGTCCGGAATGTCGGCGGGGAAATCCCGGATTCAGCCCGGTGGCCACGCGAGGGGACGCCGGCCGAGCAAGTGCACGTGCAGATGCGGCACGGACTCGCCGCCGTCGGCGCCGTTGTTGATGACCAGTCGGTAGCCGGACTCGTCGATCCCGAGTTTTTTCGCCAAGGCACCGGCCGTCAGCAGCAGGTGGCCGAGCAGGGATTGGTCGGCCGTGGACGCTGCGCCGACGCGCGGGATAAGTTTTTTTGGAATCACGAGCACGTGCACCGGCGCCTGCGGGTTGATGTCATGGATCGCGATGCAGAGCTCGTCCTCATGCGCGAGCTGGGCGGGAATCTCGCGGTCGATGATTTTCTGAAATAGGGTCTTCATGATTTGCAGGAGAAACGGGTTCCGGCTTCAGATGGATGCCCATGATTTTCTACAGGAGGGCGCAGAGGCAGCAGAGGTTTAGCCGTCGGCACCGGGTAGGATAAGGCGTGAGACGCCGTCGGTCAGCTTAGGAACATTGAAATTGATCAACAGACCGAGAGAAATGTTCAGGAGCTTCATGTAGCTTAGTAATTGCGCCTTGTGAACAGGCAGAACGTGTTCGACTGATTTGGCTTCGATCAGGACGCAATCTTCCACAAGCAAATCGAACCGCAAGGACTCGTCCTTGGTGAATCCCTTGTAGGTGATCTGAACAGTTTTCTGATTTACCGCGGTCAGTTTTCTCAGTCCAAGTTCCTTAATCAGGCACCACTCGTAAATGGATTCTACGAGCCCGGGTCCCTTATCCCGATGGACTTCAATTGCTGCTCCAATGATTGACTCGGTTAGTCTTGAGGCTTGGAGAAACAGAGGATGCATGGGTTGGTCTCTGCTATCTCTGCGTCCTCCTGTAAAACATCCCGTCCTACAAGAACAGCAGGTTCAAATTCGCATTCCGGCGGGAGCGGGCGGCGGCGAGTTCGCGGATAAAGGCGAGCGTGTCCTCATATTCCCGGCGGCGACGCTCGGTCCAGTTTCTGTTCGGCGGGCACTGCGCGGCACGGAGATTGGTGACGAGCAGGGTGGACTCGGGATAGGCCGCCAGCTGCTTCAGTCCCTGCATCACTCCGGCCCGAGTAAAGAGCGGCGTCGCGCCGGTTTCGTCGGCGCTGGCGTCCCAATGAAAAAATCCGTGCTGCGATGTTTCCGCGCACAGGCGTTCGAAAAGTTGGGCGGCGGCGCTGACAAAAGAAGGGTCACTCGGCGTCCGTTCCTCGGCCTGACCGAGGGAGGTGCTGATGGCGTCGTCGATCTGCTGAGCCAGATAGAGATCGTGACCGGTGAGCGGCGCGAAGAGGGCGTTGAGGAAGTGAAGCCGGCGCAGTTGGAGAGGGCGCGTCATTTCTTTGGCTTCTGGATAACCGGTGCGTCGGCGGGTGCAAGGCTGCTGATTTCGTGCACGAACTCGGAGACGTCGCGGAATTCCTTGTAGACGGAGGCAAAGCGGACGTAGGCGACCTGGTCGGTCTTGCGGAGGCGTTGCATGACGTGTTCGCCGATGGCCCGGGTGGGGACCTGGCTTTCGTATTCGGCTTCGACGGCGTCGAGTACATCCTCGATCAGCATCGTGATTTGCTCATTGTCCACCGGGCGCTTGTGGCAGGCGGCGCGGACAGCGCGGAGCAGCTTGTCCCGGTCGAAGGGTTCCTGCCGGCCGTCGCGCTTGATGACGACCATGCTGTCGCGGACGAGAAATTCCGTGGTGGTGAAGCGGTGGCTGCATTCCAGACATTCGCGGCGGCGGCGGATGGTATTGCCGTCGCGGGCGATGCGGGAGTCGATCACCTTGTCTTCAATGGAGGTACACTTGGGGCAGCGCATGCAAGTTTAGTTGAGGGCGAGGAAGTTTTGGAGGAGGCGCATGCCGCCTTCGGTGGCGATGGATTCCGGGTGGAACTGGACGCCAAAAACGGGAAATTGTCTATGCCGGAGCCCCATGATTTCGCCCTCGGCCGTTTCCGCGGTGATCTCCAGGCAATCGGGCAGGCTGGAACGCTCGACCAGCAGCGAATGATAGCGGGTGGCGGTGAACGGCGTCGGGAGATCGCGGAAGATATCCGTGCCGCGATGCTGGATCGGCGACAATTTGCCATGCATCTGCCGGGGAGCGCGGATGACCAGGCCGCCGAATTGCTGGCCGATGGCTTGATGGCCGAGGCAGACGCCGAGAATGGGCTTCTTGCCCGCGAAGGTCTTGATGATTTCGAGGCTGATGCCCGCATCGCTGGGCGTGCAGGGACCCGGGGAAATGAGGATGCGATCCGGGTTGAGGCGTTCCGCCTCGGCCGCGGTCAGCTCGTCGTTGCGGAAGATCCGCATCGCTACGCCCAACTGGCCGAAATATTGGACCAGGTTGAAGGTAAACGAATCGTAGTTGTCGATGACTAGGAGCACTTTTGACAAAGCTAGCCGGCAATTGACAGACGGTCAAGTCCGCGGGCAGGGTGGGGGGCGATATTATGCCGTGAGGCAAGTCCCCACTCTCATGCCCGATCATTTCCAGCTGTTAAAAACCGACAGCGCCACCGCCGCCCGGCGGGGGCGGCTGCACACGCTTCACGGAGTCATCGAAACGCCGATCTTCATGCCGGTCGGCACCCAAGGCACGGTCAAGGCACTGACGCCGGCGCAGATTCGCGAAACGGGCGCCCAGATTATCCTGGGTAACACCTACCACCTGAACCTGCGCCCCGGCTCGGAATTGGTCCGCGATCTTGGCGGCTTGCATGAATTCATGGGCTGGGACGGTCCCATCCTGACCGATAGTGGCGGCTTTCAGGTCTTCAGTTTGGCGAAGCTGCGCGACATTCGCGAAGACGGCATCGCGTTTCAGTCGCACATCGACGGAGCAAAACTTTTTCTCGGACCACGCGAGGTGATGACCATTCAAGCCAACCTCGGTTCGGATATCGCGATGGTGATCGACGAATGCCCGCCGTGGCCCTGTTCGCGCGATGAATGCCGGCGCGCGGTCGACCGCAGTTACCGGTGGGCGCAACAGTGCAAGCAGATCGCGACGGACAATGGGTTCCTGGGCTCCGGCCATCACGTTTTTGCCATCGTGCAGGGCTCGACCTTCGACGATCTTCGGCGCGAGGCGGCCGAGTCGCTGGCGGCGCTGGA
>CAZAOI010000058.1:0-14027 GCA_964486705.1 uncultured Oleiharenicola sp.
ATTCACCCGGTGGGTGAGTCTGCACTTGAGCGCATGGGATTGTTCTTTCCTCTGGTTTCTCCGCGACCTCCGCGTTTTAACGGCGGTTTCTAGGATGAAGGATTAACGGCGCCTTCCAACCCGGCGGGCGCTCCGGCCGGCCTCCATCATTGCCCGCCGCGTTGGCGGCCCCCGGGCAAACTGGCCTCAGCCTATGACCCACGTCCACAAGGCGACCACCGCATCGTGCGCCACTTCGCCCAGGAAAATAAAATAGGCGACCCCGAGCGCAAAAGCAAAGTAGCCGGAGACCAGAAAGAACCCGTCCCGTTCCAGGAGCCCGCACGCGACGAGGAAGATCGCCCAGGCGGGCAGGAGATTCGACAGGGGAATCGGTAGGGGCAGGAGCAGGATCAAGGCTGAAACCAAGATCACAATGGCGTGCAGTTGATTCAGCAGCGGCGTGTCGGTCAGGATGGCCCAACGCGGCTTGAGGATCGACTCGAGGTAGCGCAGCATCCGTTCCGTTACCGTCATCACCTTGCCAAAAAATCCCGCCGGCAGTTGCGCCCGCTGGATCCCCATCGGCAACCAGGGCCGCTGCCCCAGCGCCAGTCGCAAGGAAATCAACACGATGGCGAAACCCACCGGCGTGGAGAGCCCCGGCAACGGAATCGGCTGAATGAATGGCAGCGTCAGCAGGATGATCAGCAGCAAGTAAGCCCGGCCGCGCAACGTGTAGATCACCTCCCGGAGCGTCACCGCCCGCTCGCCCGCCCGGGCATGCAGCTCCGCCAACTCCACGGAGAGTCTCCGCGGGCGGTGGGTCAGACGCGGGCGTCGTAAAGCAAATTTCATGTCCCGCGTTGGTTGCCGTAGAGTTCCACGTGGAGTCGCGGGGCATAGCGGTAGCCCTGTCGCTTGCACAGCTCCGCCAGCCAGCCAGCCCGCGCCCGCAGCGTTTCGACCGTCACGCCCTCGGGCATGAGCAGAATCTTGCTGGGCGGCACGGCACAGCCCGTTTCCCGGATCATGGCCTCGATCTCCTCCAGATCACCCTCCGAGCCGACGACAAATTTCAACTGGTAGCTGCGGCTCGTCGCGATCCAGCCCGCCACCACTTCCGGCTGCCACCGGAGTTCCTCGTGCTTGCGCCGCCACGTCTCGTCCAGCCGCGCGTCCGGCGCGGAGTGCGCCAGCTTCGGGCTGAGCGAAGCCAAATCACAAGCGATGCCGGCCGGCCGCACCGTGGCCGCCGTTTCGATGGTAATGTGATAGCCCGAGTCCTGCAGCTGGTACGCCAGCTCGTGAATGTCCGGAGCAATCATCGGCTCGCCGCCGGTCAAGACCACATGCCGCGTTGGATGTTGCCGGACGGCCGCCACGATTTCCTCCACCGACCGGTTGGTGCCTTCGGGCCGCCACGATGCATAAGGCGTGTCGCACCAGTTACAGCGGAGATTACAACCGCTGGTCCGCACAAAGACCGAGGGCACGCCGGTCAGTTCACCTTCACCCTGCAGTGAATAAAATATTTCGGAGATCAGCATGAGATCACGAGAGAGTGAGAATGATTACGAGAAAGAGAACGATGGCACTCCGGGCCTTTCGCTCTCGTTCCTCGTTCTCTTAATCGTTCTCTCCTCCTTTCTCCGGCCCCGCCGGCAGCGCCGGCGTCGATTCGTACACCGTCGGATCCGCCAGACCCGCCAGTTGAAATGCCTCCCGGCGCTCGACGCAGGTGCCGCATTTGCCGCAGTGGATCGCTCCGCCCTTGTAGCAGGACCAGGTCCGCGCGTAGTCGACGCCCAGCCGCGCCCCTTCGGTCGCAATCCCGCTCTTATCCATCGCGATGAAGGGTCGGAGCAACTGGACGCCAGCGTACGTGCCGAGCCGCATCGCTTCACCCATGGCCCGCATGAAATCCTCGCGGCAATCCGGATAGATCGCGTGGTCGCCGCCGTGCGCGGCGATCACGAGGCCTTCCGCTCCGGCGCTCTCCGCAAAACCGCAGGCGGCCGCCAGCATGATGCCGTTGCGAAAGGGGACAACCGTCCGCTTCATGTTTTCGTCGGCGTAGTGCCCCTCGGGGATCGCGCCGCCGGAGTTAAGCAAATCCGAGGTGAAGAACTTCCCGATGAAATCCAACGGAATGGTTTGGTGCGGCGCGCCAACTTTTCCGGCGTGCTCGATCGCAAACGGAATCTCACAATGATTGTGCTTGGCCCCGTAATCAAAGCTCAACACTGCGCTCACGGAGTGGTGGACCCGCGCCCAATGGAGCACGGTCACCGAATCCATCCCACCGGAGCAAAGCACGACGACTTTCATGTCCCATCAATTGGTCACAAAAAGTGCAAAAGGCACAGAAATAAATATTTTTCTGATCTCTGGCCCGCCGCGGCGCGACCCGCTCCCGGGCTCGCAAGCGAGCTTCTGGATTGGCTTGGTCCATTTTTGCGCTCTTTGTGTTTTCGTGGCCGTTCCCTTGATTATCGCCCATCGCGGTGCCTCCGCCGAAAAACCGGAAAACACCCTCGCCGCCTTCCGCCGGGCTCTGACGCTCAAGGTGGATGGCATTGAACTCGACGTGCAGCTCACCCGTGACGGTGTGCCCGTCGTGTTTCATGATGCCAGCTTGCGCCGCCTCACCGGCAACCGGAGTCCTCTGGCCGGAAAGTCGGCGGCGGAACTGGCGAATCTCCGGGTCCGGGGCACCGAACCTATTCCCCGGTTAGTCGATGTCCTGCGCCTCACCCGCGGCCGCACCGTCGTCCAGATCGAGCTCAAAGCCGGCGTGGGTGTTGCGCCCGTGATCCAAGCCATCAAATCGAGCCGGGCGACCGCCTGGGTCATCCTCGCGTCATTCGAGCCCTTCTTGATCCGCGAATCCCGCCGCCTGGCGCCCGCCATCCCGCGCATGTTAATCTCCCCCGGCCGGGCCGCCCCGGCTGCGCTCGCCCGGCAGCTGGCGGCCCTCGGCGCACGGGGCCTGAGCGTCAACCACCGGGCCGTCCGGAGCGCCGCGTGGGTCGATTATTTTCATGCGCGCGGTTTTTCCGTCTGGTGCTGGACGGTGAACGACCGCCCCACCGCCCGCCGGCTGGCCGGGTGGGGGATTGATGCGCTCCTGGGCGATAATCCCGCCTTGCTGAAACGGGTGATTTAGCTTTCTACTGCCGTTCCATTTCGTCCGTAGGCGGACACCTGTTCATGATCCTCTATCACGACCCTTCCTGCACTGATTACGGTTCGCCCCTGCGGCCCGAACAGCCGGCCCGCATCACCCGCAGCGTCGCCCACCTGAAATCAACGCATCCCGACTGGGAGTGGCGGTTGCCCGTGATCGCCGAGGAGGCGGTTTTGCTCTCCGCCCACACCCCGGCGTTGCTGGCGCGAATCCAACACCCGCCCGACATCGACGATGATACGCCGATCCTGCCCGGAATCTACAATCACGCCCGCCGGGCCGTCGACGCGGCGTTGGCGGCGACTGACGCTGCTCTCGCCGGGCAGAGGGCTTTTGCGCTGATGCGCCCGCCGGGCCACCATTGCACGCGCAACCAAGCCATGGGGTTTTGTTATCTCAACCAAATCGCCATTGCGGCGTTGCGCGCCGCGGCCGACGGCCGGCGGGTCGCCGTCTGGGATTTCGACGCCCACCACGGCAACGGAACCGAGGACATTCTGGAAGGACGCCCGGGGCTCTTCTTCACCTCGGTCCACCAATTTCCAGGCTATCCCGGCACTGGGACCCGTTCTTCCGCCAACTGCAAAAATTACCCGGTGGCCCCGCACGCGGCCCGTGCGGACCACCTCGCCGCCCTCGCTCGTTCATGGGAGGCGGTCCTGGCCTTCCAGCCCGACCTCGTCCTCGTCTCCGCCGGATTCGACGCCTTTGTCGGCGACCCCATCACGGCGATGACGCTTGAACTCGCCGACTTTGCTGAACTCGGCCGCTGGCTCAACCAGAGCGCCTTGCCGGCAGCGGGCGTCCTCGAAGGCGGCTACAGCTCCGATTTGCCACAGCTGATTGACGCCTTCCTTTCCGCTTGGGACAACCCAACCCCGCCCCCCACTTGAATACCTTACCTCACTACCGCTTCATCGACCAATCCGACCAGCTGGCGCCGCTGCTCGACGCGATTGACCGCAGTACCGAGATCGCCCTCGATACCGAGGCGGATAATCTCTTCCGCTACCGGACGCATATCTGCCTGCTGCAAATCCATGTCGTCGGCGAAATCTATCTCGTGGACCTGCTCGCGGGTCTGCCGCTCGACGATCTCTGGGCACGCCTCGCCAGCCGGCCACTGATCATGCACGGCAGTGACTACGACCTGCGCCTGCTCTGGGAATTCTGCCGGTTCCGCCCGCTGCGTCTGTTCGACACCATGTTCGCCGCCCAGTTGTTGAACATCCCGCGCTTCGGGCTCGCCGCCCTCCTCGAACAGAACTTCGACGTCATTCTCGACAAGGACCACCAGAAAGCCAACTGGTCGCAGCGGCCGCTCGACCGCGCCATGCTCGATTATGCGGCGCTCGACGTTTTCCACCTCTTTGCGTTGCGCGACCGGCTGACCGACGCACTGGTCAAGCTCGGCCGGCTCGACTGGCTGGATCAAAAGTGCCGCTGGCAAATGGATGTCGGCCGCGACGGCTTTTCGGCGCCGGATGAAAACGCTTGGCGCATCAACGGCTCGGAAAAACTCGGCGGACGCGGTCTCGCCGTCCTGCACTCCATCTGGCGTTGGCGCGAGAGCTGGGCCGAAGAAATCAACACTCCGCCCTTCAAGGTGACCGGCAATGAGCTCCTTGGGCGGATCGCCCGCAGCGCGGACGAGGGTCTCCCGATCGAGCAGATCCTGCACGTCCATCTCGGCCGTCGCCATGGACGCCTCTTTCCCAGCCTCGCCGAAGCGGTCCAAAACGGTTTGGCCACCGACCCGCACACCTTGCCGCGCCGCGAGCGCCGGCGTGATTTCGCCCCGATGAATCCCGACGAACTGGCCCGGCAGGACCGCATCAAAGCCGACCGCGACCGCCTCGCCGTGGGCCTGAACCTCGACCCCACGCTCATCGCCACCCGGGCGCAACTCGCGCTGATCGCCCGCGAACCCGCCAGCATCGATTCCGTGCTTCTGCCCTGGCAGGCAACGCTCCTGAAGGCGGAACCCTCTTTGCACAGCTGAAATTGTGGGCGGGGCTTTACGCCCCGACATCCCCGTGCCCGAGTCCGCCAACATCGCCCGCCACCTGCCGTTGATCGCGGCACGCCAGCCGGATCATCCGGCCGTGAAAATTCCCCGCGGTCGCACGGCGGAAGGGGCGATTGATTACCTGTCTCTCTCCTTCGCCGAACTCGAACGGGAAGTGAATGCCTGGGCGGAAAAGTTGACCAAAGCTGGCGTGCGGCCAGGCGATCGTGTCCTCGTGCTCGTCCGGCAGGGACTGCCCCTGATCGCCGCCGCCTTTGCCCTTTTCCAGCTCGGCGCCATCCCGGTGATCATCGACCCGGGCATGGGCCGCAAAAACTTTCTGGCCTGCGTCGCCCGCTCCCGCCCGCGCGTGCTGCTCGGCATTCCCTTTGCCCAACTGCTGAGCCATGTCTTCCGCGCCGCCTTCAGATCGGTCGAAGTTCGCGTCTGGGTCAGCGGTTCGACCACCGCTCGGATTTTTTCGTCCTCTCAACTCTCAACTCTTTTGCCTGGCGACGGCCAGGACAAACCCCGGGCTGACAGCAGTCAGCAACGGGGCAACTCTCAACCGGTCGCGAGCTCCGCTCGCGACCTCGCCGCCATCCTCTTCACCAGCGGTTCCACAGGCGCGCCGAAGGGCGTGTGCTACGAACACGCGATGTTCGAGGCCCAAGTCCGGCTTGTGCGCGACACCTACGGGATCACGGCCGGCGAAATCGACCTGCCCATGCTGCCCATCTTCGCGCTCTTTAACCCGGCGTTGGGCATGACGACAATCGTGCCGGAACTCGACCCGTCGCGCCCGGCCGCCGTCGACCCGGCCAAGATTGTCCAGGCCATCCTGCAGGAAAATGTCACCAACTCCTTCGGCTCGCCCACACTCTGGCGGAAGATTTTCGACCACTGCCTCGCCCACCACCTCACGTTGCCAAGTCTGCGCCGCGTGCTCTGCGCCGGCGCGGCCGTCCCCGCCTCGCTCTGGGCCGACGCGCCGCGCGTGCTGCCGAATGGGAAATTGTCCAGTCCGTACGGCGCAACGGAAGTCTTGCCCGTCGCGACGGTATCATCGGAAGAAATTGAAATCAGGCCCGAACTGGGCTCGCTGATCGGACGCCCCCTCCCGGCCAACCAGATCAAGATCATTGCCCTCTCCGACCAGCCCATCTCTTCCTTGGCCGACACTCGCGAACTGCCCCGCGGTGAGACCGGCGAAATCATAGTCACCGGCCCGACCGTCACCAAAGAATACGATCAGCTCCCGGCTGCAACAGCCCGGGCAAAAATATCTGACCCTCAACTCTCAACCCTCGACCATCAACCTGGCGACTCGGTCGCCGTCTGGCACCGGATGGGTGACGCCGGCCGCCTTGATGCCACCGGCCGGCTCTGGTTCTGCGGCCGGATCGCCGAACGCGTCGAAACCGCCACCGGGACCCTTCACACCGAACCGTGCGAGCAGGTTTTTCGCGGACACAAACAGGTTGCCCGCTGTGCCCTGATCGGGCTTGGCCCCAAAGGCGCACAGGAACCGGCGTTGGTCGTCCAACCCACGCCCAACTCGACTGACAAACCCCGCTTGGCCCAGGAACTGAGAAAACTAGCCGTCCAATATCCGCACACTTCGGCCATCAGGAAATTCTATTTTCATCCGGCGTTGCCGGTGGACGTCCGCCACAACGCCAAAATCCATCGGCTGACCCTCGCAACCTGGGCGGCCGGGCAGAAGGGCTATGAAACCGCCTGAGAATTTATGGCCACAAAAAGTCACAAAAATCCGACGGCAAATGCTGTTCTCAAGGCGGCTATAGCCGCGCAGACGATTTCCGCCTGTTTCTATGGTCCTTTTTGTGCCTCTTTGTGGCTAAACCGTCTTGTCGCCTGGATGTATGCATCATCCGTGTCTATCCGTGCAATCCGTGGCCAATAATTCCCCTGTCTTCCTCACCGGCGCCAGCGGCTTCATTGGCGGCAAGCTCGCGGAGCAATTGCTCCGTGATGGCCGCCAGGTGCGCGTGCTGGCCCGCCGCCCTTTGCCCGCCCTCGAGAAACTCGGAGCGGAAGTCGTGTTGGGCGACCTCGCGGACCCCGCCGCCTTGCGCCGCGGTTGTGCGGGCGTCGGCACGGTCTTCCACGTGGCCGGCCGCGTGGGCGTGTGGGGTCCGGCGGCGGAATTTTTCCAGGTGAATGTCGAAGGCACACGCCAGGTCATCGCCGCCTGTCGCGCCGCCGGCGTGGCGCGGCTGGTCTACACCAGCTCGCCGAGCGTCGTCTACAACGGCGGCGACCTGAGCGGCGTGAACGAATCCGCCCCGCTCTGCACGCAGGCGCCGAGCGCCTATCCCACGAGCAAGGCCGCCGCCGAACGGCTCGTGACAACCGCGCATTCCAAGGAACTGGCAACCGTCTCTTTGCGGCCGCATCTGGTCTGGGGCCCCGGCGACAAAAACGTCGTGCCGCGCGTCCTGGCGCTAGCGCGCCAAGGCCGGCTCAAAATCATCGGTTCCGGCCAAAACCGCGTCGACGTCACCCATATCACAAACGTCGTCGCCGCCCACCTCCTCGCCGAGCAGGCCCTAGCCAATTGTCACTTAATAAGTGACAATGCCTCCGGAGGCCTGGGGGCTCCCCGGAATCCGGGCGGGAAAGCCTACTTCATCACAAATGGCGAGCCGATCGTCCTCTGGGACTGGATCAATCAGCTGCTGCGCGGCGTGGGCCGTCCAGAAATCCAGAAGCACGTCTCGCTCCGCACCGCGTACTTTGCCGGCGGCGTGCTGGAATCCCTCTGGCGCGTCCTTCCCCTGGCCGGGGAACCGCCGATGACCCGCTTCGTCGCCAAGGAGCTGGCGACCAACCACTGGTTCGACATCACAGCGGCCCGCCGGGACCTGGGCTATCTTCCACTCATGACCGTCGCAGCCGGCACCGCCGAGCTCGTCGCGCACTACAAAGCCGGAAACGCGTCTTAGTGAATCATTCGCGTGCGTCAGCACGAACCGCGACAGACCTGGTCGTTGGCCGTAGCGCCTGGTTCCGCTTCTTCATTTCTTGGCAATGGCCAGTTTGATCCCAAAACCGATCAAGGCCAATCCGGCCACTCGCCGGGTGGCAATAGGAACCCACTGAAAGCCTGAGAGCCGTACCGCACACACGTTCCCAACGATGACTAGTGCGAACTGGTAGGCAAAACTGATCAGGCTGACATGCGCCATCATCACGATCAGCGTCCATACTTTTGATTCTGGTGAAAGAAACAACGGGAAGAACGCCATGAAGAACATGATGGCCTTCGGATTAGTGAGACCCACGAAAAAGGCATTCCGAAAATATACCCGCTTTGTCGGTACCACAGCCAAACCCACACCGTCTTCAGCTCGGGGAGCGCGAAGTAACTGCAAGCCAAGCCAGCACAGATAGACGATCCCGATCCACTGCAATGAAGCCAGTACCACCGGGCGAGCGGATAGAACGGATGCAAGACCAAGTACCGCACAAAGCATAAATAGGAGGTCGCCCGAAAGTGTGCCCAATACGGCGCAGATCCCTGCACTCTTCCCGCCCCGCGCCGTAGCTCCGAGAATCGCCAATGTGCCAGGCCCCGGGATTATCTGGAAGAGGACAATCGCTCCAAGGAAACTGGCGTAACTTTGGATTCCGAATGTCATTTATATTTCGCCCAACGTTAAAGATCAGCCACGGGCGCTTGCGCCCGTTGGCTGTAGTGCCTGATTAGGCGTTTTTCTCATCTGAGGATGTGTGTTTGGCAATCCGCGCGAGCGTCATTGGCACGCTGAAGGCCATGCTTCCCACTAGCGACATCGCGACAAAAACGGTCGCGCTCGATTTACGGACCCCGACTCGCTTGAGCAGCCAGGCGAACAGCGCCATCAAGAAAAAGGCCTCAGCGATGAAGACGAGCGATATGGGGTTCTTGAGAGCGTCGAGGAACACTGCCGTATCCGAAAAGGCGAAGTACAGGAAAACTCCATTCGGAACGATGAGTCCGAAAATGGCCAACGCTCGGAGGACGGTCACTTCTTTGGATGATAGGTTCATCGGTTTCCTTCTGCTGTTCTGGCCGAACTTTGATTATGCGACCGGCAGTCGGATAATCAAAATTGTAGAGGGTAGGGGGTGAGGGTTTAGATCAAAATCAACTCTAGGAAAGGCCCGGACCTGGGCCACCAAAACGACTAGGCGACGCCGGTTGGCTCTATCAAAGTCGTGGTTGGTTGCTGGGGACGGAGTTGGAAGAAAGCAACTCGGTAAAAACCCGGATTGATTATGTGGTGGACCCTAGTTTTCTTCGGGCGCAGATCAACTCATTCTTGTCGGGGGCCACCAGCCAGTATTTCTCCATGAAATCACGCGCTGATGTCTTGCTTTCAATCCAGGTGAAGATCCGCCTGCTGCATTTCGCCTCCAACACCGAGCTGTGCTACTGCCATTGGGTCGGCCGTTATTATGGCTTCTGCCTGCGCCTGCCGTCCGCGAGACGGCCTGACCCGAGCCTTCCTTTTCTTTCCCGACAGAAAAAGCGTCACCCCTGCCGTTGCCGCACCGCTTCGAACAGCGTGATGATCGTCGCCATCGCCACGTTGAGCGAGTCGGCCTGGCCGGCCATGGGGATGCGCACGAGCTGATCGCTTTCCTTCAACCAAAACTCGCTGAGCCCGTATTGCTCGCTGCCCATCACGATCGCCAAGGGTCCGCGCAGATCGACCTGTGTGTAGAGGATCGGCGTGTCGGGCGTGGTTGCGACGATCCGGACACCTTTTTCGCGCAGCCAGGCCTGCACCGTCACGCTGTCCGCCACCACAATCGGGACGGAAAAAAGCACCCCGGTGGAGGAACGGACGACGTTGGGATTAAAAATGTCCGTCACCGCATCGCAGACAATCACCCCGTCGACGCCGGCCGCATCGGCACTGCGCAAGATGGTCCCAAGATTCCCCGGCTTCTCGATTGACTCGACCACGAGCAGGAAAGGGTGGGGGCTCAGCTTGAGGTCGGCCAGCGCGTGTTTCCACTGCGGCGCGACGGCCAGCAGGCCGTCCGGTCGGTCGCGGTAGGCGCATTTGGCAAAAGCCTCCTTCGAGAGCTCAAACAGTTGCGCGCCCGCCAGCCGGGCCTGTTCGATCAGCGCGGGCTCGTTTTCCCCGAGGAACCACTCCGGGCAGAAATACAATTCGGTCAACCGGATCTTCTTCTCCAGGGCCCGGCGCACCTCGCGATAGCCTTCAACCAGAAACAAGCCCGCCTCGTCGCGGTCCCGGCGGTCGCGGAGCTTCACGAGCTGTTTGACGCGGGGATTTTGCAAACTGGTGATTTTTTCCGGAAGGGGGCCCACGGAACACACGGAATACACGGAAACCAGTCTCAGCAATTTCCTTTTATCTGTCCCTTCAGTGTGTTCTGTGTGTTCCGTGGGCAAAAAGAAATCCAACGACCAGCCGTTCCCCTATCACCATGAACTGGAAATGGAGATTTCCACGCTGACCAACCTCGGCGTCGGCCTCGGCCGCGTGCCTTTGCCGGGCGACGGCCCGGACCAATCCCGGGATGGCAGCAGCCAGCAACGGCGCGACGCTCAACTCACCCAGCCGCAAGGAGGCTGGGTGGTGATGGTCCCCTTCACCCTGCCGGGCGAACGGGTGAAGGTGCGCGTCTACCGCAACCACAAGAATTTTTCGGAGGCCGACCTGCTGGAAGTGCTCACGCCATCGCCGCACCGGATCGCGCCGCGCTGCCCGCTCTTCGGCCGCTGCGGCGGCTGCCAGTACCAGCACCTGACCTATTCCGAACAACTGAAGTGGAAGCGCCAGCAGGTGGAGGAACTGCTGAAATACATGGCCGGGGTGGAATTCACCGTGGCCCCGGTCATCGCCTCGCCGCGCGAATTCGGCTACCGGTCGAAAATCACCCCGCATTTCAACCCGCCGCGCGGTAGGGCGAATCCTCTGGATGAGCCGCGGCTTGTCGAGACGACTCGCCCTACCATGCCGATCGGGTTCCTCAAGACGGGCAACCGGTTTGAACTCGTCGACGTGCCGCGCTGCGATCTCGCCACCGATGCGATCAATGCGCGCCTGCCCGGGGTCCGCGCCGGGATTCTCGCCAAGGCCGAAACCTACATCCGCGGCGCCACAGTGATGCTGCGCGAGGCGTCGGGCGAGGTCACGACCGACTACGATGCTGTGATCACCGAGACCGTCGGCAACCTGAAGCTCCACTTCCTCGCCCGCGATTTTTTCCAGAACAATCCCTTCATCTTGCCGGCCTTCACGGACTATGTGCGCACGCAGGCAGCCGCGGGCGGGGCCCGCTTTCTGGTCGATGCCTACTGCGGCAGCGGCCTCTTCGCCCTGGCCGGGGCCGCGGCCTTCGACCGCGTGGCCGGCATCGAGATCAGCGAGACCTCCGTCAAGTTCGCGACCGAGAACGCCCAAGCCAATGGCATCACCAATGCCACCTTCCTCGCCGGCGATGCCGCCCGGATTTTCGCCGGTCTCAGCTTTCCCCCCGGCGAGACGGCTGTGGTCATCGATCCGCCCCGCAAGGGGTGCGACGAACCGTTTCTCGCGCAGTTGTGCGCCTTCGGCCCGCGCACGATCGTCTATGTGTCCTGCGACCCGGCGACGCAGATGCGCGACCTGAAGACCCTCCTCGCTGCGGGCTATGCGCTCGTGGGCGTGCAGCCCTTCGACTTGTTTCCACAGACCCGGCATCTTGAGTGCGTGATCACGCTCGTTCGCGAGAAGAAGTAGGGCAGGTCTTTGACCTGCCATCCGAACGAAGGCGGGCGGGCACGTCCCTGTGCCCGTCTGACCGGCAGAGGGACCTGCCGGCCCACCTCCGGCAGGGGCTTTTGTTCTGGGTCGGCTCCAATGGGGACGCGGCGCCCACGCCGCGTTTTGCCCAAGCCCCGCGCCGAGGGCGGCGCGGCTCCAGCTCGTCCAAAACAAAAGACCCTGACCTCCAGCACCCCGCCGTTCTTTTCCTTTGAGTCCGCCCGGAAAACGTCTACCTGTTCTCGCCGTGTTGTGAATACGGACCGCCCACGGATTCTTTTTTTGGAAATTACCCCCGCTAGTTTTCCTCAACTATGAGCCAACCCCCCGCCGGTACCCCCCGCCCTGCCTCATCGTCTTCGGCCGCCAGCGCCCCACCGCGCTACCCCGGCTTCCGCGTCACCTGCAACGGCAACCAACTCGTCACCCAATACGTCGAGACGCGCATCACGGAAGGCGGGGTATTTTATCCGATCACCCCGTCCACTGAAGGCGGCGAAATCTACCAGCAGTCCTACGCCCAAGGAGAACTCAATGTCTGGGGCCAGCAGAAAGTGGCCGCCGAAACCGAAGGCGAGCACGCCGCGCAAGGTGGCGCGACCGCCTACGCGGTCCAGGGCCGCCGCACCGTCAATTTCACCTCCGGGCAGGGTATCGTCTATGCGATGGAGCAATATTACCACGCTCCCGGCAAACTCTCCACCATGGTGCTCGAGGTCGGCGCCCGCGCCCTCACCAAACACGCACTCAATGTCCACTGCGGCCACGATGACTTTTACGCCGCGCTCGACACCGGCTGGACCATGCTGATGGCGAAGGACGCGCAGCAGGCCGCCGATCAGGCGATTATCCTCCGCAAAGCCAACGAGCTTTCGCTCAACCCGGGCATGAACATCCAGGACGGCATGCTCACGACCCACTCGGAACGGATGTATCTCGCCCCCGAGGCGGAGATGCTCCGCGAGTTCCTCGGCGCGCCCGACGAGCAGATCGACTGCCCCACGCCGGCCCAGCGGGAACTTTTCGGCCCGCAGCGCCGCCGCGTGCCGCAGATGATGGATCTGAAAAACCCCATCCTCCTCGGACCCGTGCAGAATCAGGAACATCACATGAACGGCGTCGTCGCCCGGCGGAATAATTTCAACGAATACATCCTCGGGTTCCTGGGGCAATGCTACGCGGAATTCAGCCAGCTCACCGGCCGCACTTACGGCTTCGTGACCGAATACCGGACCGCCGACGCCGACACCGTTTTCGTCTCCCTCGGCTGCGCGGCCGAAAACATCGAGGCGGCCTGTGACTATCTCCGGGAACAGCGCAACGCGAAGGTGGGCTCGATCCATCTCAACGTCATCCGGCCGTTCCCCGAAGCGGCGGTCATCAACGCGCTGCGCGGCAAGAAAAACATCATCATCCTCGAGCGCACGGATGAGAGCCTGGCGGGCGATAATCCGCTGGCCCGGGACATTCGCGTCGCCTTCGGCAAGGCTCAGGAAGTCGCTCATTTCGGCGGCGCGCTGCCCGCGCTGACCCCGGCCGAAACCCCGCGGCTTTTCCGCGGCGCGTACGGCATCGGCTCACGCGACTTCCGCCCCGAACACACGCTCGGCGCCTACGAATTCGCGACGGGCGGCGCCGCCCGGCAGGACGGCCGGACGGCCGCCACCGGGGAGTCATTCTTCGTCCTCGGGGTCAACCATCCCTACGCCGTCATCAGCAAGGACACCCCGTCGCTCCTGCCCGAGGGCGCCATCGCGGTGCGCTTCCACTCCATCGGCGGTTGGGGCATGATCACAACCGGCAAGAACCTCGGCTCCATCATCGGCGACTTTGGCGCCTTTATTTCCGAGCAACACCCGACGTATGCCGCCGACGGCTCCCTCGAGGAAAAACTCTTCGTGATGGCCAATCCGAAATACGGCTCCGAAAAGAAAGGCGCCCCCACCAACTATTACCTCACGGTCGCCCCGTCCCAGATCAAGGTGAACTGTGAGCTCAACCACGTGGATGTCGTGCTCTGCTGCGACCCGAAGGCGTTCACCCACACCAATCCGCTGGA
>CAZAOI010000059.1:0-14021 GCA_964486705.1 uncultured Oleiharenicola sp.
CCCCCCCTTCATGCAACCTGCATCGCCCAAGGCCAGCACCTCCGTCAAGGCCGGTCTCACCCTCGGAGCCCTCGGCGTGGTGTTCGGCGACATCGGCACCAGTCCACTCTACACCATTCGGGAGTGCCTCCATGCCCTCCCACCCGGAGAGCACGCCAATGCGGTGCTGGGAGTGCTCTCGCTGATCTTCTGGTCCTTGATCCTCGTGGTGAGCGTGAAATACAGCCTCTTCGTTTTGCGCGCGGACAATCGCGGCGAAGGCGGAATCTTTGCCCTGCTCGCCTTGAGCCAACTCGACCGGCCGGGTAAATCCGTCCTCAACTTTGGCGTGCTGATCGTCCTCACGGGCGCGGCCATGCTGTGCGGCGAAGCCATTATCACACCCGCGATGACGGTGCTCGCCGCTACTGAGGGCATCAAGGAGGTCTGGCCCGGCGTTGAACACTTCGTCCTGCCCATCGCCATCGTCATCCTGGTCGGCCTGTTCACTTTTCAGCACCACGGGACGAAATTTATGGGCCGGATCTTCGGACCGGTCATGTTGGTTTGGTTTGTCGTTTTGGGTTCACTCGGCCTCTGGCATATCGTGCAGACTCCGATGGTGCTGCAGGCCCTCAACCCGCTTCTGGGCGTCGAATTGCTCATCCTGCATCCCAAGGAATCAACCATTCTCCTCGGCTCGGTGGTGCTGGCAGTCACCGGCGTGGAAGCGCTCTATGCCGACATGGGACATTTTGGGCGCAGCGCGATCAAGACCGGCTGGTATTCCATCGTCCTGCCCGGCCTTACGCTCAACTACTTCGGGCAAGGGGCCAACGTCATCGCCCAAGGGGGCCATGTGGAAAACCCCTTTCTGGCGCTCGCTCCCGAAGGACCGCTGCGCCTCGCCTTGCTCGCGCTGTCAGTTTGCGCCGCCATCATCGCGAGCCAGGCGCTGATCTCGGGAGCCTATTCGCTCATCCGGCAGGCCATCCAACTGGGCTATTTCCCGCGCCTGACGATCAAACACACCAATCCGGACCAACCGGGGCAGATCTACCTGCCGCTGGTAAACATCACCCTGGCCTTGGGGGCCATCGCCACCGTCTATGGGTTCAAGTCCAGTTCGGCGCTGGCCGCCGCGTACGGCATCGCCGTGACCGCCACCATGATCGTCACCTCGATGATCCTCTTCGTCGTCATGCGGCGGGCCTGGCGATGGCCGACGTGGCAGGCGACCATTCCCTGCGTGCTGTTTCTCGCGGTGGATGTGACGCTCTTTAGCGCCAACATGCACAAGTTCGGCGACGGCGGCTGGCTTCCGGTGTTCATCGCGCTCGGCCTGCTCGCCGTCATGACGACGTGGAAGCTCGGCAAAGCGGAGATCTTCCGCCGCATTTATGCCAACGAGATCACTGAAGGCGAACTGAGCCGGATCGCGTGCAGCGAGCATATCACCCGAGTCCGCGGCACCGGCGTTTTCATGGCCGGCAACCCCACCGGCACGCCGCTCGTTTTGCTCCACCATGTCAAAGCGAACAAAGTTTTGCATGAAACGGTCGTGCTGCTCAGCATCACCACCGAGGAGGTCCCGACGGTCGATGAAGCGGAACGATTCTCCGTCCGGGAGATCGGTCACGGAGTCTGGCGGGCGGTCGGCCGCTACGGGTACATGGAATCGCCCGACGTCTCCACCCTGATGGAGCGGGTGCGCGACGCCGGCGTGCCACTCAAGCTCAACGAAGCCACCTATTACTTCAACCGGGAGATGATTCTCACCGGCGGCGACACGCGGATGTTTGAATGGCAAAAGCACTTCTACGCCTTTCTGAGCCGGAACGCGCGCCAGGCCCGCGACTATTATCGCCTGCCCCCGATGCAGATCATCGAGGTCGGCCTGCCGATCCAGCTGTAGGCGGAGAGGGGCGTCGGTTTCCATACCGACGCTGTCGCCGATGTGGAAATCGGCGAACACCTGCGGCCAAACATCACCCCAGCGCTTTCTCCCCTGCCTGCGCGACCTCGGCGAAAAGTTTCTTCCGGAATGCCGCGTCGCGTTTCCGGTCGGTGCGCACCTCCAGTACGCGGATGCCGCGCCCGGGCAACTTCGAGACCAGCCCGGCCAAGTGTTTTCTATCCCGTACGCGGATGTGTTTCACTCGATAGGTCGCGCAGAGCTGCTTGAAATCCACATTCTGCGGGGTCGCAAAGAACTCCTCGAACGGCGGATTGAACTGCGCCACCGGCAAATGCTCAAAGATGCCGCCGCCATTGTTGTTGATGAGCACAATCGTCAGGCTGCCTTTGAACTTCGAGCCGAGCAGAAAGCCGTTGGTGTCGTGCAACAGGGCAAGATCGCCTGTGAGCAGCACCGCCGGCCGACCGGCGCCATGCGCCACCCCGAGCGCAGTCGACAGGGTGCCGTCGATGCCGTTGGCGCCGCGGTTGAAAAAAAGCTCGTGCCCCCGGTCGTTGGCCGGCCAGAAATATTCCGCGTCGCGCACCGGCATGCTGTTTGCGACAAAAATCGGCGTCTGCTTCGGGAGCACCCCCGGCAGAATCCGGCTGATGCCGCCCTCGAAAAATCCGGTCGCGCGCGCTAAGCCACGCTGCAGTTCACCCGCGAGTTTTTTCTCCACCCGCGCCCAAAGCGGCAGCCACGCTCCGGGCCGCGCCGCCGGTTTGGCAACCGCCGCCAGCGCCTCGACTGAAAACCGCAGCGGCCGCGTGCGGCCGTGCAGAGCGTCCGCGTTTTGCGGCCGCGGGTTGAGCAAAAACATTTCCGCGTCAGTCGACTCCAACCAGCCGCGGAGCTGCTTGCTGGTGGGCCAACCATCAATGCAGAGCACCCGCTCCGGTTGGAGCAAACGGGCCCAACCCGCGGCGCGCGGCACGAGGTCGTAGGTTGTGACCAGGTGCGGGAGCATTCGCTGATAGTTCCTGAGGGGCGACAATGCGTCAGCCAGCACGGGCCAGCCAAGGGCAGACGAAAGCCGACCAATGACCGCGGCGTGGGCCGCCGGATTCGCCGGCTGGGCCTGACCGACCACGATAATCCCGCGAGCCGAGCGCATCGCCCGCAAGGCCGCCGCAGCCGGACGGGAGTTCGCGGGCAGGTTGAGGTCGCTGTGCTCCGCCTTCAGGGCGGCGAAAAACCGCTTCTCCTTCAACGCGCCCCGCAGCGCGGCCACCGTGCCGTCCGCGATCGGCGGCAACGGATCGCGGAACGGAGCGTTGAGATGCACCGGGCCCGCGAACGGCCAGCGCGTCCGCTCCCAAGCCTGCGCCGTCGTCTGCCGCAAATAGCGCAGCATCGCCAGGCTGGCGACCGGCACGGCCAGCTCGTGGTAGAAGTTCACGTGGCTGCCAAAAAGTTTTTGCTGGTCGATCGTCTGGCCGGAACTGCAGTCGCGCATTTCGGGCGGGCGGTCGGCGGTGATGACGAGCAAGGGCACGCCGCTCTCCTGCGCCTCGATGATCGCCGGAAAATAATTGGCCCCGGCCGTCCCGCTCGTGCAGAGGAGCAAGACCGGACACCGCGAGCGGCGGGCCAGCCCGAGGGCAAAAAAAGCGGCCGAACGTTCGTCCAGCAGCGGAATGGACTCCACGCCCGGGTGCCGCGCCAACGCCAGGGTCAGCGGAGTTGAGCGCGAACCCGGGGAAATGACCGCCTGGCGCAACCCGAGCCGGTGCAGGGTTTCCACCAGCACGCTGCCCCACAGGCTGTTCGTGTTGCGATCGTCGAGTGCGATGGAGGTCGGCGAGTTCATGCGGTGGTCAGGGCCTCGATCAGAGCTTTGAACTTTAATTCGGTTTCGGCAAATTCCTTCTCCGGCTCCGAACCGGCGACAATCCCGGCGCCGGCGTAGACCGTCGCCGCGTGGCCGTCGATCAACGCCGAGCGGATGCCAACGAAAAACTCCCCACCGCCGCGGTGGTCCACCCAACCCTGGGGGCCGGCGTAGAGGCCGCGGTCAAACGGCTCCAGCCGCGCAATGGCCGCTCCTGCCGGCTCGCGCGGCGTCCCGCCCACGGCCGGGGTGGGATGCAGCCGCGCAATCAGGTCGAGGATGTGCACGCCCGCCGGCAAGGCGGCGCTGATCGGCAGGTACAGGTGCTGCACGTTGGCGAGGCCGAGCACGCGCGGCTGGGCCGCGTGCTCCAACTGCAGACCCAGATCGGCGACGCGGCGCGCGATGGACTCAAGCACGAGCCGGTGCTCCCGGAGATCCTTCTCGCTCTGCAACAGGGCGCGGGCGTACGCGGCATCCTCGCTGGCGGACCCGCCACGCGGCGCGGAACCGGCCAGGGCTTCGGTGTGGAGCCGTCCCCCGGCGACGCGGACCAGCCGTTCCGGACTGGCGCCGATGAAGCTTTGGCCGCGGCCGTTGGCGATCGAAAAGGCATAACACGAGGGGAAATGCTGGCGCAGATGATTGAGCACCCCGAGCGGATGAAACTCCTCCGTGGTCGTCAGCCGCTGGGCGCGGGCGAGGACGATTTTGCGGTAATCGCCGCGGGCGATCTCCTCCAAAGCCCGCGCTACGTTGCGTTGATAACCACCCGAACCGCCGGCTTCCTCCACTTGATTGGGCGCCGACGGACGGTCTTTACGCCGTGCACTGCGATAATCAAAGGCGCGAAACTTCGCGTGCGCTTTCCAGACCTTCGCCGCGATCAAGTCAACCGGCGCTCCTTCGGCGATGAGAAGATTGGCCACCGCCACTGTGCTGTCGCCCATGCGCGCCACCTGCCAGCGCGGCACGAACAGGCGCAAGGCGGGAAACGGAGCCCCGGGCCCAGCGTTCTCCCGGAACCCGCTCGCAAAAAAGAAATGCGGGCCGGCAAAGGGTTCGTCCAGCGGGCCGACCGCAATTGTGTCCGCCAGCACCGAGGCAATATAAGCCCGCGCAGCCGCGAACCGGTCGGCTCCGGACGCGGTGAACTCCAGCACGGCCTCGGCCCCCGCCACTGCAAAACCCTGCGCCGGCCGCTCGGCGTAGAAATGCAGCTCCGACGGCTCAAAGATCGACTCCAACACGGCCAGCGGATCGAGGTGATCGACGGCCAGGCTGATGCTCACGAGTTGCGGCCGGCCGGCCTCCTTCGCCAGCGCGCTACAGCGATCCAAAAACGCCCGGAGCGATTCGGGCGTGACGTTCTCGGTCGGATTGACCGGAAGAATCTTCACGACTTGGCGGGAGCTTTCTCGACGGGTGGCTTGGGGAACAAGATCTCCACCGGCTGAACCGCCACGCCGGCCAAAACCGTGCCCCACTCCAGTTCACCCGCCCAGCGCCCCAGCGGCAGCTGGCCGAGCCCGGCCCGGATCTTGTCCGCCACCGTCGGCATGATAGGCCAGAGCAGCGAACTGGCCAAGCGCAGGGCTTCCGCCATCGTCGCCAGCGAGGTTTTCAGCAAAGCCTGTCCGGCCGGCGTCGTATCCTTGGCCAGCTTCCACGGCGCGCGCCGCTCGATATAGGCATTGGTGGCGGTCACAAACTGCATCGCGCGCTCCAGGGCCGTGTGAAACTGCAAGCCCTCCGACAGCGAGTGAAACTCATCGCGCGTCCGGGGCCACAGGGCCTGGAGCTCGCGCTCCGGCTCCTCGACGACTTCGGCCGCGGGCAGCACGCCGCCGGCAAACCGGGTGGTCATGTTGAGCGTGCGGTTGACAAGGTTGCCCAGATTGTTGGCGAGTTCGCTGTTGTAGCGGACGAGGAACTGCTCCTGCGAAAAATCACTGTCCTGGCCGACCGCCATCTCGCGGATCATGAAATAGCGCAGCGCGTCAACGCTCCAGGTTTTGCAGAATTCCACCGGATCGACGTAGTTGCCGGTGCTCTTGGACATCTTATCGCCATTGATCGACCACCAGCCGTGAACCAGCAGGGTCTTTGGCGGCGGGAGACCGAGTGCGTGCAGCATGATCGGCCAGTAAATGCCGTGCGCGGGGATGAGAATATCCTTGCCGATGATGTTGAACGCCGCCGGCCAGTGGCCCTTGGCGATGACCGCGGAGTAATAGTTCAACAGCGCGTCGAACCAGACGTAGGTGACGTAATTCTCGTCGAAGGGCAGCGGGATGCCCCATTCCAGCCTTTCCTTCGGGCGGGAAATACACAGGTCGTTGAGCGGCTCGCTGAGGAACTCGAGCAGTGACTTGCGTCGATGAGCGGGGAAAACAAAATCTTCATGCTCCTGAATGTAGCCGACGAGCCACTCCTGATAGCTGCGCAGCTTGAAGAAATAATTCGCCTCGGTGATCTCGGTGACCTCGCCGTAGATTTCCGGCCAGCGGCCGTCGGGCAACCGGTCCTTTTCCTGCAGAAATTGTTCCTGCCGCGTAGAGTAGAAGCCGCGGTACTCGGCGCGGTAGATCTCGCCCTTGTCGAAAAGTTTCTGGAGCGAATCGCGCACGACCTGCTTGTGCCGGGTCTCCGTGGTGCGGATGAAGTCGTTGTTCGAAAGATTTAGCAGTTTCGCCAGCCCGACGAACTCGGCGGCATAGCCATCGACGAATTCTTGGGTCGGCACGCCCTTGGCCCGGGCGCTCTGCTGGATCTTCTGGCCGTGCTCATCCGTGCCGGTCAGAAAATAGACTTCCTGCCCCATCAGCCGCCGGGTCCGGGCAATAACGTCCGCCAGCACTTTTTCGTAGGCATGGCCCAAGTGCGGCGATCCGTTGACGTAGTCAATGGCGGTGGTGAGATAGAACGACTCCATAAAAAGATCAAAACTAGTCCTTCCCGCGCAAATGTCGAAGATTTTGACGCGACACCGGCGATCTGTTCGCCCAGCCTGCTCCCAGACCCGCCATGAACCTCACGACGCGCTCCCTCGGATTGGCCCTGCTCCTGCTGCTGCTTTTTCTTGGGGCGACACTGTCGCTGCAATGGTGGCTCGCCCGGGAAACCCGCCAGTTGCAAACCCATGCGATCGAGGAGCAGCGGGCCCGGCTGGTGCGCGTCATAGCCGTCAGCGGCCGGACCCCGGCGCAATGGGATACGGCCTTTCAAGGCGAACTGGGTGTCCTGCTGGGTGGCACGGTGCAACTGTTCCAAGCCGAGGCCCCGCCCCTCCCGCACAGCCCCGCGGCCCTGTCCTTTATTCAGGACCTTTCGTCCCAGCCGGGCTGGCGGGCTCAGGTGCAATTCGCCGCGCCGGCTTTGCTCCGCGTGCAAAGGCTCCATCAAAGCACGCTGATCGTGATCGTGCTTCTCGCGCTGCTGCTCGCGACGGTCCCCTTGCTACTCGTGCTGATGGGTTCGCGCGGGACCACGCTGCCGGACGGCGTCACCCGCTCCCCGTGGGCCGCCGTTCGATCGCAGGCCGCCGGCATGGTGCACTTCGCCAAGATTTCCCATGAAAAGTCCACGGCCCTCGCCGAAGAACACGGCGCGCGCCTTCGCGCTGAAGAAAACCTGGAAACCAACCGCACCTTGCTCGATCACTCCGTGGCCTCCCGGGTCCGCCTCGGCCGCGAACTCCATGACAACATTTGCCAGACGCTCTTTGCCGTCTGCCTGACGCTGGAGAGCGTGCAGAAAAAAAACAGCCTTGCCCCCGAGCTCAAGCAGCGGGTGGATCAGTGCATGATCGAGCTGCGCCGGCTCAACCATGAAGTGCGCGCGTACCTCGAGGATCTGGAGCCGGCGCAAGTCAACGGGCAGTCGTTCACCGGGGCCGTGGAGGCCATGCTGGCTCCGTTCATGAGCGAGGACGGCGTCCGGGTGGAGCACCGGCTCGACGCGGAGGCGGTGGCGCTGATTCCGCCCCAGCAATGCGCCGAGATCATGAATATTTTGCGCGAGGCCGTCAGCAACAGCGTGCGCCACGGCCGGGCCCGTCACATCAGCCTGCTGGCTGGGCGGAGCGACCAGGAGATCGCCCTGGCGGTGCAGGACGATGGCGCCGGCTATAAGATTTCCTCCCCCAGCAGCGGTCACGGTCTGTCCAACATGCAGGCCCGCGCCGCCGCACTGGGCGGCAGCCTGCGGGTCGAGTCAACACCGGGAAAAGGAACTCGCGTTTTGCTGACCCTGCCCGTTGCTTCGCCGGCATGAGCTCGACGCCGAACAAGAAACCCCTGCGCGTGGTTTTGATCGACGACAGCCCGATCATCCGGCTCGGACTGCGCAGTGCGCTGGAAGACTATTCCGATATCGTGATCGTGGCCGAGGCCGGGACGGCGGCGGCGGGCATCGCCGCGGTGAAACAGCACAAGCCCGACGCCGTCCTGCTGGACTTGCATCTCCCCGACCACTCCGGAATTCACGCCTGCCGGGAGTTGCGCAAGGCGAGCCCGCTGACCCAAGTGCTCATTCTTACTTCCAGCAGCAACGAGCGCAATCTGCAGGCCGCCATGAGCGCCGGAGCGCAAGGTTATCTGCTGAAAGATAACGACGGCGCCTCGTTGGCCGCCGGGCTCCGCGCGGTGGCGATGGGCAAAGCCGTAGTGGACCCCTCGATGGCCGGACAGATGCTGAATCTGGTCAAGCATGGGGGCGAACCCTCCGCCGCGGAAAAACTGGCCCAATTGTCCCCGCAGGAACGGCGGGTGGTCGCCTTGCTGGCGGCGGGGAAAACCAACAAGCAGATTGGTGACGCGTTGGACCTGACCGAAAAGACCGTCAAGAATTACCTGGCCACAATTTTCACCAAGCTGAACATCGAGCGCCGCGCGCAGGCGGCAACGCTCTACACCGAGGCCACGCAGTCCGAGACCGCCTCCTGATTACCGCCTCCCGCACTCCGCCGGGAATATCAACCCGAATTTTCGGAGTCCGCAGTCGCGATCCTTTGCGGCTTGGTTCCCACCGGCAAAAATGGGTCAGCCAGAATAGTGGCGGCCTGCATAACTTTCCCCGCTTCCTCGAGAATTGGACGGGCGTGGACGGCCGGATTCGCGGCTCATTTGTGGCCTTGGGTGAATACCGCGTGGCCACTTCTCCCTGGAGCCTCCGCACCTACAACTCCCAAACCGCATCCGGGGCTTCAATCGGCTTTCCGATTCCGGCGCAAAACCTCCGCTCACGCCCAAGACCGTCAATTTCCGTCGCTCGGGGTCAACGAAATTACCAAGGCAGACCACAACGCCAAGCTGAGCGCCTGGGCTTAGACCGCCCTGCCCTGAGCCGAGGCTTCATCTTTCAGCCACCGGGCCAGTTGGGCGAAGGCCTGCGCCCGGTGGCTGATTTTACTTTTGGCCGCGTCGCCCAATTCGGCGTACGTCTGAGCCGATCCTTCCGGCACAAACAGCGGATCGTAGCCAAAGCCCTGACCCCCGACGGGCGTACGCACCAGCGACCCTTGGCAACGCCCCTCAAAAAGCTGCTCGGCCCGATCGGCGCCCGCCAACAACACCAGCACGCACACGAAATGGGCGCCCCGCTTCCCGTCTGGCACAGTACACATGACCTCGGTCAGCTTGCGCAAATTGGCCGCTCCATCGCTCGGTGCACCCGCAAAATAGGCCGACTCCACGCCGGGCGCTCCCTCCAGCGCATCCACGCTCAGCCCGCTGTCATCCGCCAACACCCACGCGTCTGGCGGGAGCAGCGCCTTCAGGGCCACCGCCTTCTTCCGGGCGTTGCCCACAAAGGTCCCCGCATCCTCCACGACCGCCGGCATCCTTGCCGCTGGCACAATCTGAATCCGCAGCGCAGACGCATCCGCCAGCGTCTGCATTTCCCGCGCCTTGTGCGCATTGCCCGTGGCGAGATGAATGAGACGAACACTCACGCGAAATGGAAGCCGAAAGGTCGGAAAGGAATTGACCCACGAATACCACGAATGGACACGACTGGCGGCGCAGACTGGCAGATCGGTCGGGTCATCATTCGTGGTGATTTGTGCAATTCGTGGGAGAAAAACGGATTGATCAAGTGCGGTCAGTGCCTGTCGATTCGGTCCGGTGCTGCGTGAACTCAGGCGAATCATTTTTCTGCTTCCCTCACTCGCCATAAATCTTTCGGTTAAACTCCGCCTCATCGACCACCATGGTCTCCGGATAACGCACATAGCCGCGCATCAGCATGTCGTCGCCATGGACTTCATGCTTCACCCGCTCCAGCCGGATGGCATTGGCCAGGCTCTCGGTGCGCAAACCGCGCAGGATGCTTTTGCCCTTGTCGTCGGCGAACAGCACCGGCGCATGATAGGTGAACAGATAGTCCAGTTCCCGCCCCTGCAGCAGTTCGCTCAGCAACTGGGCCCCGCCCTCGAAAAACACCCCGGTGATTCCTTCGGCAACGCACCGCTGCCGGAAGTCCTCAAAATTCACCTTCGGCGAACTGCCCGGGAAAACCCAAGTCTTGACGCCAAGGGCGTTGAGCTTGCGGACGTATCCCAAGCCGCCATGCGACGTGGTCACCACGATCGTGCGTTCGCGAAATTCATCCGTATAAACCGCCGGCATCGCCTTGTCCGTCACCGTGCGCAACAAGCCATCAAACACGAACCGCCACGGAGACCACTCCGTGCCGCCGACGCGCGCCGTCAGCCGCGGATTATCCGCCCGCACCGTGCCCGCGCCCACAGCAATGGCCGGGAACAGCCGTCGCCAGCGATGGCCGTCCGCCCGCGACCGTTCCCCGGTGATCCATTGGGAATCGCCCGTGCGCGTCGCCACTTTCCCATCGAGCGTCACGCCCGCCTTCGCAGCGAAGAGCGGCCGGCCGGTACTCATCCAGTGGTTAAAAATCAGATTCATGTCCGCGCATTCCTCCGCCAGTACCCCGTGGATGACGTCCACCCCGCCGGCGCGCAGCAAATCGAAACCCTTGCCTGCATGGGCGGGATTGGGGTCCGTCGCCCCGGCCACGACCCGGCTGATACCGGCATCGACGATGGCCTCGGTGCATGGCGGGGTGCGACCGTGCGTGCAGCACGGTTCGAGGGTCACATAAAGGATCGCGCCCGGTTTTGGCTTTCGGCCGAGGGCCCGCAGGGCGTTGATTTCGGCGTGCGGTTCGCCGGCCTGCTCATGAAAACCCTGCGCCACCACCTCGTCGTCCTCCACGATGAGAGCGCCGACCATCGGATTCGGGTGGGTGCCGCCCCAACCGCGCCGCGCCAGCTCCAGCGCCTGGCGCATGAAAAAAAGATGGTTTTCGGAGGCGGTCATTCCGCGCGCAACGTCGGGTTGATGTTCACGTACGGGTTGCCCGTCTTCTCCTCGCCCACGGTCGTCCGCGGACCATGGCCCGGAAACACCACCGTGTCTTCAGGCAGGCTGTAGATTTGTTCGACGATGGATTGGGCGAGAATTTCAAAGCTGCCGCCCGGCAGATCCCAGCGGCCCACGCCCCGGTTGAACAACGCGTCGCCGACCAACGCCGCTTTCGCCCTCGGCTCATAAAACAGCACGTTGCCCGGGCAATGCCCGGGCACATGCCGCACTTCAAACTCGCGGCCGACCGCCGCCAACCGGTCGCCTTGCGCCACCCATGCGTCAACGATTACGGGCTCGAGCCCCAATTTGGCGCCCATGAACTCCTCCATCAACTCGGGCGTCTCGATCAAATCCCGATCGGCCCGGTGCGCCCGGACCAAGGCGCCGGTCTCGCGCTTCACCTTGGCCGCCTCCTGCGTGTGGTCCCAGTGCCCGTGGGTCAGCCAGAGCTCCTTCAGCCCACAGCCCTCCTTCGCGAGCAGGGGCTTGATCTTGGCCAGAATGTCTCCCGGGGCGTCGACCAACACGGCTTCGCCGAGCGCGGCGTCGGTCAGCAGGTAGCCGATGGTTTGGATCGGCCCGGACGGCAGGATATGAATCTTCACGAGCCTACTTGGGCGCAGGCCGGGGCGGGCCGCAAACGAAAATTCCTGTTCTTGCCTTTCCGCCCTCCGGTCGCTGACTTCGTCCCTTCATTCTCCGCCATGACCTCCGCCGCCATCCGCCAGTCCTTCCTCGATTTCTTCGCCTCGAAGCAGCACGCCATCGTGCCCTCGTCCTCGCTCATGCCGACGGCCCCGAATCTGCTGTTCACCAATGCCGGCATGAACCAGTTCGTGCCCTACTTCCTCGGCGACCAGGCGGCGCCCTGGAAACGCGTGGCTGACACCCAGAAATGCATTCGCGCCGGCGGCAAACACAACGACCTCGAGGATGTCGGCTTCGACACCTACCACCACACGATGTTCGAGATGCTGGGCAACTGGTCCTTCGGCGATTACTTCAAAAAAGAGTCCATCCAATGGGGCTGGGAACTGCTCACCAAGGTCTGGGGGATTCCACCCAAGCGCTTGTTCGCGACGGTCTACTCGCCCGACAAGGCCAAGGGCGACCCGGCCGACTTCGACCAGGAGGCTTTCGATATTTGGGCCGGCATCTTCCGCGCCGCCGGACTCGATCCGGCCGTTCATATCGTCAACGGCAACAAGAAGGACAATTTCTGGATGATGGGCGACACCGGCCCCTGCGGCCCGTGCTCCGAGATCCATTTCAACCTGCTGCCGTCCGACGACGAGACGGCCGGCCGCGTCGGCGTCAACCAAAGCAGCCCGCGCTGCATCGAGATCTGGAACCACGTCTTCATCCAATTCAACGCGAATGCTGATGGCACCTTCGCGCCGCTTGCCGCCAAGCACGTCGACACCGGGATGGGTTTCGAACGCGTCGCCGGCATTCATGCCACGACGAACGGCTTCACGGACTTCTCCGCCGAGCCGTCGAATTACAACGCCGATGTTTTCCAACCGACGCTCGACAAACTCGCCGCGCTTTCCGGCAAAACCTACACGAAGACCGTCCCGGCGAAACGCGACGGCCTGGCCGAGCAGGAACAGATCGACGTCGCCTTCCGCGTGCTCGCCGACCACGCCCGTTGCGTCTCGTGTGCGATCGCCGACGGCATTCTCCCCGGCAACGAAGGGCGCAACTACGTCATCCGCCGCATCCTGCGCCGCGGGATCATGTACGGTCGCAAATCGCTCGGCCTGAAGATCGGCGATTTCACGGCGCTGATCGGACCCGTCGTCGAGTCCCTCGGCGGCGTCTTCCCTGAACTCCACACCCAACGCACCATGATCGAGCGCGCCATCCGCGCGGAAGAAGAATCCTTCGGTCGGACGCTGGATCGCGGATTGCTGATCTTCACCAAGGCCGCCGCCAATGGCTCCATCACCGGAGCTGCCGCGTTCGAGCTCTACGACACTTATGGATTTCCTCTCGACATGACCCAGGTCCTCGCCGCCGAGCGCGCCCTGACCGTGGACGAGATCGGCTTCGGGAAACTGATGGAAGAACAGCGCGACCGCGGGAGAGCCGCCCGCAAGACCGATATCATCGTGGCTTCAACCGAAGGCGACACCGTCGCGGAAGCGACCAAGTTCTCCGGCTACGGCATCGACAGTACCCACGCGACACACGCGAAGCTCATCGACGTCGTGAAGACCGAGAAGGACACCTACCTCGTGTTCGACGAGACGCCCTTCTACGCCGAGATGGGCGGCCAGGTTGGCGATTCCGGCCACGCGCTGATCAACGGCACCAAGGTGGACATCGTGGACACCATCAAAGACAAATCCGGCCGCCACCTGCACAAGGTCGGCTCATCCAGAGGATTCGCCCTACCCGCTTCCGGCTCTGCCGCCACGCTCCACGTCGACGTGGCCCGCCGGCGCGCCATCTCCCGCCATCACTCGGGGGCGCACCTGATTCATTGGGCCCTGCGTAAAATGCTCGGCACCCACGTCCGCCAATTCGGCACGCACAAGACGCCGGACCGGATGCGTTTCGATTTCACCCATTTCGAGGCGCTCACCCACGCCCAGATCAAGGAATGCGAGCAGCTGATCAATGAAAAGGTCATCGACAATGCGAAGGTCGAGTGCGTCGAGATCGACTACGACCAGAAGCCGGCTGACGTCCTCGCGTTCTTCGGCGACAAATACGGCAAGCGCGTCCGCCTCGTCGACATCGGCGGCTACTCCAAGGAACTCTGCGGCGGCACGCACGTCGCCACCACCGGCGAGATCGGCGTCATCAAGATCGTGGCCGAGATGGCCATCGCCGCCGGCACGCGCCGCATCGAGGCCGT
>CAZAOI010000060.1:0-13940 GCA_964486705.1 uncultured Oleiharenicola sp.
CCCCGCCCCCCGCTCCTGGGCGCCCCCACCTTAATTTAGGTGGCGACAGCAATTGCCTCCCGACGGTCGTTCAGGCTCCTTGCTGGGGCGTGAACTATCGGACGATCGGCCTGCAATTGCTGGCGTGGTGCTGCTGCGGATCCGCGCTGTTGGGCGCGTGGAAGGACCGAACGGTCGGACTGCCGCCGGTCGTGACCCTCTCGGCCAAGACCATGGGGGTGGACGGAGCCAGTCTCACGATTTTGCCGGATAAACTCGGCCGGGTTTTTGTGGGCTCAAAGAAGCTTCTGGTGTTTGACGGCCAAACCTGGCGGTCGTTCTCGAGCCCGCGGAACAGTGGCTTGACGGCCTTGGCCATGGGGGACGACGGCCGGCTCTGGGCCGGTTCCATCAATGAGCTCGGCTATTTTCAAGAGGAAGGAATCGGTGAATTTCAATTTCATTCCCTGCTCTCCCACCTGCCCGATGAGGCCCGCGACTTCGGCCAGATTTGGGGATGTCTGCCGGTTGGCCCGGCCATTTATTTTGTCGGCCAAGACACGCTCCTCCGGTGGGATGGCACCGCCTTGCAGCGGACCTCGTTTGCAACCAGTGCCCGTCTCTTTCCGCTCCAACTGGCGGGCAAGCCATGGTTTCATCACCTCGAAACCGGACTCTATCGTCTGACGCCAGAGGGCCCGAGGCTGGAGATTCCCGCCTCGCAGCTGAAAAACCTTCGGGTCATGGGGCTGTGGCGGGACGAAGCGGGGCTGGTCACAGTCAGTAGCAAGGGATTCATTCGGCCCGGAGACGGTGAAGCCAAGGACCCGTTTTCAGATCCGGTTTTGAACCAATTTCTCGCCAAGCACGTAGTCAGCGCGTTTTGCGCTCTCCCCGACGGCAACCTGGCAATCGGCACGATTTCCGGCGGGATTGTTTTGGCGAGTCGCTCGGGCAAATTGATTCGGGTTTGGGATTCGAACAGCGGACTGCCCGGACGCTCCATCTTTAGCCTGGTCCTCGATGCCTCCGGCGAAGTCTTGGGCGTCACCGGAAGCGAGTTCTTCCATTTTTCCCCGACCGGCGGGTCCACCCTGTTCAACGGTCGGAACGGCCTCAAAGGGCGGATGATAAATTCCCTGCGACAATGGCAATCGGCCCTCTATGCGGTCACCGATGACGGCACCTTCCGCCAAGATTCGCCGGTCGGCGGCGAAGCGTCCTTCAAACCGATTCCCATCCTGACGGATGTCTATTCGTTCATTCTCCCCCACCGAGATGGCGTCCTGCTCTCCCGATTTGGCGGCGTCGATCGATTCGACGGGACGAAGGTCCACCCGGTTTTTAAAAGCCCGAACGGCATCCTGGCTGACATGTTGCCCTTCCACGGCAACCCCGCGCGACTCTATGTCGCCGAATCGGGCAGCATTGCGCGAATGGACGAACTGCCCGACGGAACCTTTGCGCGCACGCGACTCGGGGAACTGCCCGACATTTGCGTGAGCCTGCACGAAGATCTCACCGGTCGGCTGTGGATCGGCACCGACACGCGCGGCGGCTTCTGCTACGACCCGGCCACCAGAAAATTTTCGCCGATCATCGATCCCGTCACCAGGGCGCCCCTGCCCGGACCAGTCAAGATCTTGGGAAATGACCGGCAGCTACTGGTGTTTTTCGCCGGCGGAATCCTGCAGGCCGACGCCCGGGGCCAGGACCTGCGCCCGATTGAAAATGGCCCGGTGTTCTCGCCCGTGGAGGTCCACTATGCGCCCAACGGACGGGACATCTTTGTGGTCTACCAACGCCCCCGGGGCGCCAATGAGATCTCGTCGGGGGCCGGAATCCTTTCGTTTTCCGATCTTGCCCGGACCCACTGGCAGGAACTGGATATCGACTCCTTCGGCGCGATTGGTCCGATCCGCACCGTGGCCTTCTCTTCGGAGAACGACCGGCCGATCCTCTGGCTGGGCGGGATGGACGGCATTTTGCGCGTCGACTACGATAAAGTCCGCCCGCTGCAACCGCCCCCGATTCCGATCATCCGCGCGGACATACCGAAATCGGCGGGAGCACGCGGCGGCCCCCATTCGCCGTTTGGGTCCGCGGATCAGACCGTCAAATTGATGGTGTACACGGGCGACTACGTACAGGGAAAGGACTGGCTGGTCCAAACCCGACTCGGGACCGCGGCCTCCGATTGGTCGGCTCCCGGCCCGCGCCGGTCGTTTGAATTCTCCAATCTCGCCGCCGGCGACTATCGCTTCGAGTCCCGGACCGTAAACGCCGCGGGCCTGACCAGCGCCCCCGCCAGCTTTTCTTTCACTATTCTGGCGCCGTGGTATCGCAACTCCGCCGCCTACGCGGGTTATGCCGCGAGTCTCGCCCTGGCCGCGTTCGGTTTTGCCCGCGCCCGCGAACGCCGGATCCGCCGCCGCAATCGCGAGCTGGAATGTCTGGTTGCGATCCGCACCGGGGAACTGGTAGAAGCCAACGCCGCCAAAGACGAATTTCTCGCCAGCATCAGCCACGAGATTCGCAACCCGCTGAACGGAGTCGTCGGCATTGCGGCCATGTTTCCGACCGAATCCCTCGATCCTCAGCGCCAACACCAGTTCGGCCTCCTCCGCCAATGCGCCAGCCATCTTTCTTCGCTGCTGGAAAACACTCTCGATTTTTCCCGACTGCAGGCCGGCGTCGGCGAACTGGAGACCACGCCGTTCGACCTGCGGGAACTGGTCGAATCCATTTCCGCCATCACCGCCACCGACAGCGCGCAGCGTGGCATCCCCCTGGAAATCGCCATCTCCCCCTTGGTCCCGCCCCAACTCACCGGCGACCCGTGCCGCCTCCGGCAGATCTTGCTGAATTTTGTCAGCAACGCCCTCAAATATTCCGGCCGCGGCCAGGTCAGCATCACCGTCTGGTGCAAACCAACCAGCCCGGCGCGCACCGAGGTCTTCTTCGCGGTCTCGGACGAAGGCCCGGGGATTCCGCTGGACGAGCGCGAGACCATCTTCGCGCGCTTTGCGCGAGGCACGACCGCGCACGCGAGCCGGATTCCCGGCACCGGCCTCGGTTTGGCGCTCTGCCGGACGCTGGCGGAAAAAATGGGTGGACGCGTCTGGCTCGAAAGCGAAATCGGCCTCGGCTCTTGTTTTTTCTTCAGTGCGTCATTTGCAATCGCCGGGAACCGGGTCCCGGCGACGGACCAACTCCTCTTTCCTGATCGCGAGAATCCGCCGACGGCCTTGGTGGTCGATGACGAGGAGTACAACCGGATCGCGCTGACCGGTCTGCTGACGGCGCTCGGGTTTGCCGTCCACACGGCGGCCGACGGCCCCGAGGGCCGCGCTCAAGCCGGCCGTCGCGACTTCGATTTTATTTTCCTCGATTTCGCGCTGCCCGGCCAGACGGGCCCGGATCTGGCCCGCACCATCCGCCGATTGCCGAATCGCTCCGCGCGCGCGTTCATCTGCGCCGTGACGGCGTTCCACACCCCGGAGAAACGCGCCCAATGCCTTGCGGCGGGCATGGACGCATTTCTCAGTAAACCCGTGACGATCGAAAGGCTGCGCCAAACCCTTGCCGCCAGCGGTCGGGGCGATGCGTCCGTGGGGTGCTCGCCAGTCGCTGGCCCCCTCCCGGTTGATCAGTTCACCAACCTGCGACTCTTGGCGGCGAAGAAGCACCGGCCGCTGGAAGAAGAACTCGCACGCTACCTGACGGAGCTCGAAACCGAGTTGGCGCAACTCACCGCCGCGCTGCACCAGGAGGAGGCCGGCAAGGCCGGCCTCTCCGCCCATCGCCTCTGCGGACTTTGCGGCATCACTAACGACCGGGACCTTGAGCTCGTCCTGAGAAAAATCGAGGCCGCAGTCGCGGCCGGGTGGTGGGACGAAGCGCACCTTCTGGGCCGGGACGGGGCGGCCCAGCTGGAGAAACTGCGGGTCAAGTTAACTTGCCTTGCTCCAAGTGTTCCGCCCGGGTCAGACCGTTGACGATCGCAAAGTGGATCAGCTTGGGTGTGGTGTGGACATCGATCTTCTGCATGATGTCGCGGCGGCGTGATTGGACCGTCGCCGCGCTGATCGCCAGAACCGCACCGATTTCCCCGTCGGTTTGGGACTGCCCGATCAGGGAGAGAATCCTGGTCTCATAGTCGGAAAGCACCCGAATGAATGCCTTGGGATCGCGGCGGAGGCTCGCGCTCGATTCCTTGACGATCGGCGTGTAATAGACCCGGCCCGCCAGGACGGCCTGGATGGCCTCCGACAGCACCGCGCGCTGCTGCTCGTTCTTGTCGACAAAACCGTGCAGACCGAGGCGCTGGACCTGGAGCATCGTCCACCGATCTCGATGGGAGGAAATCGCGAGAATTTTCGTCTGCGGCAATTCTGCGAGGACCCTCTTGGCCAGGTCCAGGCCGTCGCCATCCGGCAGCGAGATGTCCATCAACACCAGATCGGGCCGGTGCGCCCAAATGGCCGCGTGACCCTCGCGGCAGCTTCCACACTGCTGCATCACCTGCAAATCCAGGTCCCGGCAATGGACGGCCAAGAACTCCGCCACCAGCCGCTGGTCCTCGACAATGATCACCCGTCGGCCTTCAGGGTTCTGGCTCGAGACGACGGCTGCGGCGGGATCGTTGGCCTTCACCTTTTTCATCGGAGTCAGACCACTGCCCGAGTTGCACCCGCCGCGGCAAGATTGCTGTTCCTCCCTGCGAAATCTTTGTCACGATCTGATCGCTCCCCAGTTTCCATTTGAATATCATCCTGTTTCACCCCGCCGAAGTCGAGCTTCCCTTATCGCGCCGCGATTTAAGGGCGGTGCATCTATTGGCGGTGCTCCGCCGCCAGCCCGGGGACACTTTTGACGCCGGTCTGATCAACGGACCGCGGGGCCGGGGCACCCTGACCGCCGTCAACGCGGACTCGCTCACCCTGAATTTCACCTGGGCCGAAACCCCGGCTCCGCTCTGTCCCATTTATCTCCTCGTCGGCTTGCCCCGCCCGCAAACGGCCCGGGACATTCTCCGCGACGCCACGACCCTCGGGGTGGCGGCGCTGCATTTTTTCCGCAGCGAAAAAGGCGAGGCGAGCTACGCCCGCAGCCACACCTGGATCCACGAGGAATGGAAGGCCTGCGTGCTGCAGGGTGCCGCGCAGGCGTTCTGTACCCGGTTGCCCGACGTGAGCCACGGCCTCTCCCTGCCGGAAGCCATTGCTCGCCTTCCGACCGCGGCCGTCCGGATCGCGTTGGACAATTACGAAGGGGCGGACCATCTCAGCCAGTGCAACCCGGAACCGAGCAAGCCGGTGGGTCTGGCTCTGGGCTCCGAGCGCGGCTGGTCCGCGCGCGAACGTGGCTGTTTGCAGGCGAGCGGATTTGCCCTGGCCCACCTCGGGCCGCGGGTGCTGCGCACCGAAACCGCCTGCGTCGCCGCCGTGACCTTGCTCAAGGCAAAACTCGTTTCGCCCTAAAAACCGCAACGGTCGGCTGGCCCGGCCCTTTGCCCAGCCGTTTGGCGCAAGTCCACCCGTCAGGCGCGAGCGTCAGCTCGCCGGGCATTTCAAAAATAATCAAGGGATCCGGTTTTCCTTCCAGCAATTCGGTGAGCCGGAGGAATAGTTTTGGGGCGATCGTCGGAATGATTTCGTAGGGGGGATCGACAAAAACCAAGTCCGGGGCCTCGCCGAGCGGAATGGTTGTGGCGTCGGCCAAGAGGACCTGAAGGCCGCTGCTCCCGCAACCGAGGCTTTTGCAGACCGAGGCGATGTTCTGCCGGATGCAGGCCGCAGTCGAAGCGTTCTTTTCGACAAAAGTCCCTCCGATCGCGCCGCGACTCAGCGCCTCCAGGCCGTAGGCCCCGCTCCCGGCGAAGAGGTCGAGGAACGTCGCGCCCGGCATCCACGCCGCCAAACTCGAAAACACCGCCTGCCGCATCGCATCGGTGGCCGGACGGACGGCGTCGCCTTTCGGGACGATCAAGGGCACGCCGCGCGCGCCGCCGCCAGTTATGCGCATGGGACGCCTCCAGACAAAGGGAAAGTCCGGCGAAAGCGATTTAACAGCCTCCCCAATTTCGACGGAACACTTATTCTTTCTAGCGGTTGTAACATAGCAATTGCGCGGCAACCGGAAGCGAGTAAGGTCTCGCCCTGATTTCGTAACGCCGACCACCTAACTGGCTCTCGATTAGCGCAAAGGCAATGCCTTACCAAGTAAACCACGCATGTTTTCCAAATTTCCAGCCTGGCTGATCCCGGCCGTCTTGTTCGCCGCCCGTTTGGGCGGAGACGAGAGCAATGGCTGGCCGCTGGCGGTGAGCGAGGAGCAGCCCGATGGCTCGGTGGTGGCCGCAGCGTATGTCGGCCCGCTTTTTTTCGATCAGCGGATGCCCGGCGAGCCGCATCGGACGGGCTTCCGGCCTTTTTTTCTGAAGAGCCAAACCGAGGGCGCCGAAGCGAACTACCTGTTTTACCCCCTCTTCACCTGGCAGGAACAGGCCGGGCACCGTTCGTTTAGCTTTTTCCAACTGGCCAACGAAAGCCGCCAAATCGAAGCCGGCAAGCCGACGGTGCACTCCTTTGATTTCTGGCCCTTCTATTTTTCCCGCGCGACCGGCGAGCCCGGGACGAGTTACCGGGCCTTGTTCCCCATTGGCGGGACGATCAAGCAACGCCTGGGCTACGATCGGATCCATTTCGTGCTTTTCCCGCTCTACGCTGAATTCGAACAGAAAGGCGCGAAAATCACCCATGCACCGTGGCCCATCCTACGATTCATCGACGGCGCGGGCCATCACGGCTTCGAATTCTGGCCGTTTTTCGGGCACCGCGGACGGGCCCACGACTATGACAGCCAGTTCTACCTTTGGCCGCTGATCTATCAATCTTCGACGAATCTATCCGCGCCCCAACCGGACGTGAAACTGGGGGTGCTGCCGTTTTATGCGCGTTCCACTGCCCCCGGCTATATCGACGAGACCTATGTCTGGCCGCTCTTCGGCTACACCCACCGGACTGAGCCCGTGAAGTATGACGAACGGCGCTACCTCTGGCCGCTTCTGGTCCAGGGGCGGGGCGACGTCAGCTACATCAATCGCTGGGCGCCCTTCTACACCCACTCGGTGGTCAAAGGCTACGACAAGACCTGGTTGGCCTGGCCCCTCTTCCGCCACGCGAGTTGGACTGACGAGAAGGTTTCCCAGGAGCAGAATCAAGTGCTCCTCTTTCTTTATTGGTCACTCACCCAGCGAAGCACGACCAATCCCCAGGCGGCGCCCGCGCACAAGACCCATCTCTGGCCCTTGTTCAGCTCATGGGACAACGGAGCTGGTCTGCGCCAATTTCAACTGCTCAGCCCATTCGAAGTTTTGTTTCCCAACAATGAGCCGATCCGCCGGCTCTACTCGCCGCTTTTCGCCCTCTATCGATACGACCAGCGCGCCCCGGATGACATCCGGCAATCCGTGCTTTTCAGCCTCGTGAGCTGGAAAAAATCACCCGCGGCAAAAGAATTCCATCTTGGGCCCCTCTTCAGTGTAAAATCCTCGGGCGTCGCTCGGCGGATCACGCTGGGCAACGGCGTGCTCGCCTGGCAACGCCGGGCAGATACCCGGAGCTGGAAATTTTCCCTGTTCGATTTTCACCCGGAAAAGGATAACAAGATTCCCTCGGTCCTGCTGCCATGAAATACCTAACCGCTATCATCGGACACATCGGAGGCATCTGGCTCCTGCTGGTGCGTTCGCTGAAATTTACCGGCACCTTGCCGCAACAGTTCCCCCGCTTCATCGAGCAGTGCTACCTTATCGGCTACACCACGCTGCCGATTGTCACCATCCTGACCTTCTTCATCGGCAGCGTGCTCGCGCTGCAAAGCGGCTATAGCATGGAAAACTTTGGCGCCAAACAGTTCATCGGCACGCTGGTCGGCCTCACGATGGCCCGGGAACTCGGCCCGGTGATGGTGGCGATCCTCTTGGCCGGCCGCGTGGGCTCGGCGATCACCGCGGAACTGGCGTCGATGAAAGTTTACCAGGAAATCGACGCCCTGGTCACCATGAATATTCCACCCGAGCGCATGCTCGTGCTGCCGCGCCTGGCGGCCGTGCTGGTGATGATGCCCGTGCTGGCCATCGTCGCCAATCTCTGCGGCTGGTATGGCGGCGCCCTCGTCTGCCAATACACGAACACCATCTCCGTCGACTCCGAGGCCTACTTCGCCGCCCTCAAGGCCTACATGAAGCCACGGGACATCGTGGACGGCTTGGTCAAGGCCGAGGTTTTCGGATTCGTCGTGGTACTGGTCTGTTGTTACATCGGCCTAAACACCCGCGGCGGACCGCGCGAGATCGGCGCCTCCGTCACCAAGGCCGTGGTGACCTCGCTGATCCTCATCCTCGTGCTCGATTACTTCGTCACCAAAGCCCTCCTCATGTCATGAACGCACCCACCTCCTTTACCGCCGCCCCGTTTCTTGGGAAGACTTTCGGAGTCACGGTGGACCATCTGACGAAGAAATTCGGCAAAACCACCGTCTTGACGGACATCACCCTCGAGGTGAAACCGGGGGAGATCTTCTGCATCATGGGTCCCAGCGGTTCCGGCAAGAGTGTCCTGCTGAAACATATCGCGGGGCTCGAGATCCCCACCAGCGGCGGCGTCCGCATCGGCGACTACGACGCCGCTGATCCGGAGACCCGCAATCAGGTTCATCTCGCCCTCGTGTTTCAGGCGGGGGCCCTCTTCAGCTCGCTCAGCGTCTACGATAACCTCGCCCTCTATCCGCGCGAGCACCGGCTCTGCAACGAAGCGGGCATTCGTGAGCGCGTGATGCACGCCCTTTCGATTCTGTCGCTGGAAAAAGCCGCCAACAAATTTCCCTCCGATCTTTCCGGCGGCATGAAAAAGCGCGTCGCAATTGCCCGCGCTTTGGTCATGGAACCTCAGCTGCTACTCTACGACGAGCCGACCTCCGAGCTCGACCCGGTGATGTCGGCCACTCTCACCGAGATCATTGCGACCCTCCGCGAACACACCGCCGTGACCAGCATCGTGGTCACCCATGACCGCGACTTGGCGTTTAACATCGCCGATCGCCTCGCCTTCATCATGGACGGCCGCCTGCGCGGCGTCGGCGGGCCCGCCGATTTTAAGCAGCCGAGCGATCCCGTCATCGCCAATTTCCTCAATCCGGTCATCGACCTGAAGAATCCCCGTTTCAAACAACTGGAGTCCCACCATGAATAACACGTCCCAATCCATCCGCGTCGGTCTATTTTTCATCCTCGGTCTCGCCCTGACCTGGATCACCTTTGATGTGCTGAATGGCGGCGTCCCCTTCAAAAAGAAGGGTTACACCCTCGTCGCCGGCTTCGCCAACCTGAAGGGCCTCAAAACCGGTGACGAAGTGCGCATGGCCGGCGTCAAGGTCGGCACCATCAAACTCACTCGCCTGGCCGACCGCCGGGTCGAGGCGGTCCTGGCAATTGACATCGAAACCAAGATCCCGGCCGATGCGGTTGCGAGCGTCGAGCAATCCAGCCTGCTCGGCAGTAATTATCTCGGCATCACCTTTGGCTCGCCCGGCGCAGCCCTGCTCAAGGATCAGGATGAGATCATGACCAAGGCCACAATCGACATGAGTGAGGTCATCAGCCAGCTCGGCAATCTGGGCTCAAAGCTCGAGCAGGTCATCGGCGACATCGGCAAGACCATGGGTGGCGGCGAGAGCGGAAATCTTTTCCAAAGACTCGACAAGCTCGTCACCGACAACGGCCCCAAACTCACCGAGACCATCGGCAACCTGCAGGACATCACGAACAAGATCAACCGCGGCGACGGAACCCTCGGCCGGCTGGTCAACGACCCGCAGATGCACGATGAGTTGCTGGCCTCGGTGACGGAGATCAAGGCCGCCGCCACCGAGGCCCGCGGTTTCATCAGCGACACCAAGGGTCTCGTCGCCGATGTGAAGAGCGGGAAGGGCGCGCTCGGCGTTCTCCTCTACGACGAACCCTCGGCAAATTCCATTAAAGTCACCTTGGGCAATCTTCGGGAGGTCTCGGAGAAACTGGCCCGTGGCCAGGGGACCCTCGGCAAGCTCATCAACGACGACAGCCTCTATCTCAGCGTGCAATCAACGATGAAGAAAGTCGACCGGGCCATCGACGGCCTGGGTGACTCCGGCCCGATCACCGCCGTGGGCACCGTGGCCGGCAAACTCTTCTGATGCCCGGATTAACCCTCTGCTTGATCCCAGGCGAATTTGCCATAAGCCGGCTGCCGGCGGCGGCGGCGGTCCCGGCGTGGGCCCACTCCGCTGTCTTCAGTTCGGTCACTCGCACAGCCGACGAGCTGTCCGTAATCGGTCCCGTCGACGAAATCCCCTCCGGCGTGCACAGTGAGCGCGGCTGGCGTCTGCTGAAGTTCCAAGGCCCCTTTGATTTCGGTGCGGTCGGCGTGCTCGCCTCCGTCACCGCCCCGCTGGCCCGCGCCGGGGTCAGCCTGCTCGCCGTTGGGACCTTCGACACTGACTACCTGCTGCTCAAGGCGGCGCAACTCGTCGCCGCGGTTTCCGCACTCGAAGCCGCCGGCCACACGGTGCTGGGCGAATGATCCGGGATCATGCCTGTGGTGGGCGTCGGTTTCCATACCGACGCTCGTCGCCGATGGGGAATTCGGCGACCCCCTTTTAGTTCGCCCTTTTCACGAGAGGAATCGACGCGCAACTGCATGATTCCGGATGATGCCAGCAGGTTTCCTCGTTAACGGTCCGGGATCCCGGCCGGCCGCACACCGAGGGAAAGGGTCAAGGACGGACCGAACTACCGAAAAAAAGGCGGCCCGGCGGCCGCCTTGAAAACCGGATTGCCTTTCACCTCGGTTAGACCTTCGGACCGCCTTGCGCGAGATTGCGCGCGCGGAGGCGCAGGCCGTTGAGCCGGATGAAACCGGTGGCGTCGCTCTGGTTGTACCAGCTCTTCACGCCTTCCATCGAGGCGATCTTGTCGTCGTACAGGGAGTACTTTGACTTGCGACCGCAGGTGATGATGTTGCCCTTGTAAAGCTTGAGGCGGACGGTGCCCGCGACGTAGCGCTGACTCTCGTCCACCATCGCCTGCAGCATCTCGCGCTCGGGGGCGAACCAGAAGCCGTTGTAGACCAGCTCGGCGTATTTCGGGATAAAGCCGTCGCGCAGATGCAGCACCTCACGGTCCAGCGTGAGCGACTCCACCTGCCGATGCGCCTGCATCAGGATCGTGCCGCCCGGGGTCTCGTAGACGCCGCGGCTCTTCATCCCGACGAAACGGTTCTCCACGAGATCGACGCGGCCGATGCCGTGCTTGCCACCCAGCTTGTTCAACGCCTTGAGCACGCCGCCGGGCGTCAACTTCTTGCCGTTCACCGCGACGCAGTTGCCCTGCGCGAAATCGAGTTCTACATATTCCGGCTTGTCCGGCGCGTCCTCGGGCGACACGGAAAGCTTGAACATGCCCTTGTTTTCCTTGGTCGTCGGATCAAACCACGGGTCCTCGAGAATGCCCGCCTCGTAGGAGATATGGAGAAGATTGCGGTCCATCGAGTAGGGCTTCTTCAGCGAGGCCTCGACCGGAATCTTGTGTTTCGCACAATAGGCGATCATCTCGGCGCGGCCGGGAAACTCGGCGCGGTAGTTCTCCAATTTCCACGGGGCGATGATCTGCAGATCGGGCGCGAGCGCCATGTAGGTGAGTTCGAAGCGGCACTGGTCATTGCCCTTGCCGGTGGCGCCATGCGCGACGGTATCGGCGTTTTCCTTCCGGGCAATGTCGACCTGCGCCTTCGCGATGAGCGGACGGGCGATGGAGGTGCCGAGGTAATACTGGCCCTCGTAGATCGCGTTGGCGCGAATCATCGGGTAGATGTAGTCGCGCGCGAACTCCTCGACGAGGTCGAGCGTGTAGTGCTTCGACGCACCAGTCGCCTTGGCCTTTTTCTCGAGGCCCTTCAGCTCTTCCTCCTGGCCGACGTCGGCGGCGAAAGTGACGATTTCGGCGTCGTAGGTTTCCTTGAGCCACTTGACGATGACGGAGGTGTCGAGGCCCCCCGAGTATGCGAGCACGATCTTCATAGTGGGCCCGAGTGTCGGCGGACGGAAAAATCGCGCAAAACAAAAATCGGAAATTTTTCCCCGGGACGAATGGGGATTGTCATGAAGCCACCCGTCGCCATTGTCCGGCTAACTTCATGATGGCACCCCAATCCAGCCGAAGTGGGAGGGCGCAGAGAGCCTTCACGTTGGTGGAAATAATGATCGTCACGGTCATTATTGGGCTCTTGGCGGCCTTGGCGGTTCCGGCCTTTCAGCGGGTCCAGCGAGCCTCCCAGAACAGCCGCACGGTAAATGATTTTCGCGTCTTTTCGCAGGCATTTGAAGTCTACTCAACCACCAACGGAAGTTGGCCGGCCAATGTCGGCGCCGGCGTCGTTCCCGCCGGGATGCTGGGCGATTTTAAAACCGATGTCTGGCGGGCGCCAACCGCGCTCGGCGGCGCTTGGAACTGGGACACCACCATCTCCGGCTTCACAGCCGGGGTCTCGATTTCCGGATTCACTTGCACCAGAGCGCAGCTGGTCGAAATCGACGCCAAACTTGATGATGGCGACCTCGCGGCCGGGCACTTCCGGCTCGTGCAAGCGAACCGGGTGATGCTGATCCTGGAGCAATAAGCCCGGGTTTCAGTCCCGGCTCCCGGCCAGTCGGGCCAAAATGGCCTTCTGCACATGCAGCCGGTTTTCCGCTTCGTCGAAAATCACACACCGCGGGTGATCGAGCACCGCTTGCGACACTTCCTCGCCGGCGTGAGCCGGCAAACAATGCATGAAGAGCGCATCCGGTTTGGCCGCAGCAAACAACTTCGAGTTAACCTGAAAGGGCATCATGCGAGTGTGCCGTTCGGCCGCTTCGCTCTCCTGGCCCATGCTGGCCCAGACATCCGTGTAGACAATGTCGGCGCCGGCTACCGCCTCATACGGATCAGCCGTGTAGTGAAAGGCGGCGCCGGTCTGCGCGGCCAGCTCCCGAATCTCTCCAGTCGGCTCATACCCCGCCGGGCCGCCGAGTGAGACTTTCATGCCGAACAGATGGGCGCCGAGGATCCAGGAATTCGCCATGTTGAAACAGGTGTCGCCCAAAAAGGCCACTTTGCGGCCGCGGAGCGATCCCAAGAGGTCGCCTTGCGGGCCCGCCCAGCGCTCCGCCGCCGTGAACGCATCCGTGTAGATCTGGCAGGGGTGCAGGAAATCCGTCAGGGCGTTGACCACCGGCAGCCCGCCGAACGCCGCCAGCTCGACCAGGTCGCGCTGCGCATAGGTGCGGACAACCAGGCCGTGTACAAAACGCGCCAACACCTTGGCGGTGTCGGCGACGGTCTCGCCGCGGCCGATCTGAATATCGTTCTTGTTCAGAAAAAGGGGATTCCCGCCCAATTCGTGGATGCCCACCTCGAACGAGACCCGGGTGCGCGTGCTCGATTTGGCGAAAATCATCGCCCACGTCTGACCAGCCAGGGGCTTTTCGTGCCGGCCGCGCTCCGCCTTGAGCCGCCGGGCCAGCGTGAAAATCTCCGCCACCTCGGCGCGGGAAAAATCCGTCTCCTGTAGGAAATGCCTCATGGATGGAGCGGTATGTAAAGCCCTGGCCGGGCATCGGCGAGAGTGAAATCTGGGTTTCCCGCGCCCAACCCGGCATTGACGGCCAAGCTTCGCGCGACAAGCCTCGCTTCATGCGCCCCTTCTCACCCGTTGCCCCGCGCGTCCGCCAGACGCTTAACGCAGTCGCGGCGCGCTTCGCTCCCCGCGGGGTGCGGCTGTTTGTGTTTGGCTCGACGGCAGCGCACTGGCCGCAGGCACCGGCTGGCGCCGATCTTGACCTCGGCTACGAAATCGCCGCCGCGAGCCCTGAGCAGCACG
>CAZAOI010000061.1:0-13890 GCA_964486705.1 uncultured Oleiharenicola sp.
CCTCCAAAAACGAAAGGAAAGGGGCAGGGTGGGTTTGATCAAATGCCCCGGAGCTGGCTCCGGGAATCTTTATTAGGCGATCCCATTTTCGATTTTTGTGTTCTTGGTGTTTCTCGTGGCCGTTCCGGATGCGGAATTCAGGATCAAGGAAGAGAGACGGAACCGAGGCCCAAACCCGTTCACCTGATCGGTGAACGAAAGCTCCCGCACGCTAATCCGGCTCCCGTCTGCATGAGCGCCGACTGCCGGAAATTTGCGGGTAAACAATTGCAGAATTTAAGCTTAAACCGGCAGGCGCAGGCGCGCGATGCAGCCGCTGGCTCCGACCCGGTTTTCCAAGGTGAGCGAGCCGCCGTGGTTCTCCGCGATCTGGCGGCACAAGACGAGGCCGATCCCGGAGCCGCTGGGTTTCGTCGTGAAGAAGGGGACAAATAGATTTTGCGTGTTGGCGATGCCCGGGCCGTCGTCCTCGACGAAAACCTCGATGGCGCCGGGGTGCTGGTGCCAGCCGACGCGCACGCAACAGGTCGGCGGCGCCGACTGGGTGGATTCGGGTTCGGCTTCGACGGCGTTTTTGACCAGATTGATCACGACCTGTTCAATCTGCGCGGCGTCGATCGCAACCGTGATCTCCGGTCCGTCGACGATGGCGACATTGCCGCGGGTCTCCAGCGTGATAATGCGCCGCAAGAGCGGCGCGAGATCGACGGACTGGCGCACCGGAGCCGGCAGCTTGGCGAGCCGGGCGTACGACTGCATGAACTGGTTCAGGCCCTCGGCCCGGGTCTCGATGATTTCGAGGCCGCCGCGCATGTCCTCCTCCCAGTCAGCGGCCCGCTGCGGGCGCCGCAGCAGGGTGTTAAGGCTGCCGGCGATGGACTTGATCGGCGCGAGCGAATTATTCAGCTCGTGGCCGATGACGCGCACGAGGCGCTGCCAGGCTTTGAGCTCCTCGTCACGCAACGGTTGGCTCAGGTCGGCGATGACGATGAGTTTGTGCGGCAAGCCATCTTCCCGGAAACTGGTCCGGCGCAAACCCCAGCGGCCGGTGCCGCCGGGAAACGTGCGGGTAAGCACGCGGGTGGCCTCGCCGGTCAGGCAATCGGTCAGGTTGAGCTCGCTCGCCGGCCGCCCCAAGATCCGCTCCGCGGGTTGGGCGATGAGCTCCTGGCCGGTCCGGTTGACCAGCCGCAGCGTCTCATTCGCGTCGAAGGCGAAGATCGCGACATCGATCTCCTCCATGACGGTGCGAAGCAGGGCGGTGGCCTCGAGCGCGCCGAGGCGTTGTTCCTGCAGCACCCGGCTCAGCAGGTTGATCTCCGCCAGCACATCGCCCAGCGGCTCATCGCGGTTGGCGCCCCGGGCCCGGACCGAAAAATCGCCCTCGCGGAGAGCGGTGAGCAAGTTGGCCATTGTCTGCAGCGGCCGGACGACCTGCTCGCGCACGGCGAGCGCGAAGCCCAGCCAGAAAAACGCCATGACCAGCGAAAGCGTCCATTGCACCTTGGAGGTGTAGTCGCCCGCCCACAACAGGGAGCCGGCGACGATGAGCGCCGGCAGGCCCGCGAGGAGCACGTAGTAGAAAACGCGCTGTTCGTGGGCGAGGCGGCGGTGGGATGGCTTTGCCATGGCGATAAGCGATCAGGCTTAAGCTTTAAGCTTCTGGACAAAACCGCCAAGCATGCGACGGATCTCGATGATTTCATCCGCGGCCTTTATAGCCGACGAATTCTCGATGTAACCCAGCTCGGTGCTGAGCAAAATGAAGTAGTCCAGCTCGGAGGCTGAGCCCAGGGCGATAATCAGGAAGCGTTTCAGTTCCGGATCTCCCTCGCGTCCCGCTCCCTCGGCGATGTTCGCCGGGATGGATGAAGCCGCCCGCCTCATCTGACTTGTCAGTCCAAACATTTCTTCTTTCGGGAAGAGCTTGGTCAGCCGATAGATTTCGACGGTAAACAGGTGACTCCGCCGCCACACGTGTATCTTGCGATAATCTTTCACCGGGCGCTTAGGTTTCCTCAAAAAGCTTATCGCTTAAAGCTTATACCTTACAGCTTGTACCTCTCCAGCCGGCGGTAGAACGCGCTGCGGCTCAGGCCGAGTTCTTCGGCGGCCTTGCGGGCGTTGCCGTCGCAGCGCGCGAGCGTTTTCTTGATCAGGAAAGATTCCACCTCTTCCAGGCTCATGTCGTCGAGCCGCGGCGCCGCCTGGCCGGCGTTCAGGCCGAGGTCGGGCGCCCGGAGCAGCTTGGTCTGCGCCATCAGCACGCCGCGCTCGACCGAGTGGTCAAGTTCGCGGACATTGCCGGGCCAAGGGTAGTCGCGCATCGCCTCCAGCGCGCTTTCGTCGAAGCCCGTGATCGGCTTGCGGTATCGTTCGACATGCATCTTCAGAAAATGCTGGGCGAGCAGCGCGATGTCCTCGCGGCGCTCGCGGAGCGGCGGCAGGTGGATGTGGATCGTGTTGAGGCGGAAAAGCAGATCCTGGCGGAATTTTCCCGCGGCGACTTCGGCGCCGAGGTCGGAGTTGGTGGCGGAAATGAGCCGGACGTTCGCGCGGTAGGTGCGCGACGAGCCGACGCGCTCCAGTTCGCCGGTCTCGAGGACGCGGAGAATCTTCGCCTGCTGGCTCATCGGGATCGTGCCGATTTCATCCATGAACAGCGTGCCGCCGTCGGCGAGCTCGAAACGGCCGGCGCGGTCAACCTTCGCGTCGGTGAAGGCGCCGCGGACGTGGCCGAAGAGTTCGCTCTCGAACACACCCTCGGGCAGGCCGCCCATGTTGACGGAGATGAAGGCCTTGCCGGCGCGGACGGAGACGGCGTGCAGCGCCTGGGCGACGACCCCTTTGCCGGTCCCGTTTTCACCGGTGATCAGGACGTTGGCGTCGGACGGGCCGACGCGGGAAATGATTTCCAGCACCGGCCGCATCGCGGGCGACTGGGCGATGAGGTTGGGGCCGCCTTTGCCGCGGAGGATCTGGTTCTCCTGCTCCAGGCGCCGGTAAGCGCGCACCGCGCCCGCGAGTTCGATCTGGTTCTTGACGATGGCGAGGAGGCGCGGGTTGTCCCACGGCTTGGTGATAAAATCCTTGGCGCCGCGGCGCATGGCCTCGACGGCGATCTCGACGCTGGCCCAGGCGGTCATCACGACCACCGGCAAGGTGGCGTCGGCTGCTTGGAGTTTGGCGAGCAGGTCGAGTCCCTCCTGACCGGAGGTGGTGTCCCGCGAATAATTGAGATCGATGAGGGCGAGCGAAAAGTCGCGCGCCTCGATCGCCTTGAGCACGGCGGAGGGCGACTTGACGGTTTCGATTTGGTAGCCCTCGGCCTTCAGGAGCAGGCGCAGGGCTTCGAGCACATCGGGTTGGTCGTCCGCAATCAGGATGCGGTGGGGCGCGGGATCATTGGCTGCCATGGGAGGGAAGTGACGAGTGACCGGTGGCAAGTGTCAAGACCGCCCGCCGGAGAAGCGGGGCGCCCGGCATTGGTCGTCGCCCGCAAGGTCGCGGGCGGGCGGAGGCCGGGTCACCGCGAACTTAGGCGGCGATGCGGTCGTCGTGGCTGGAGGACGCGTCGTAGGCGACTGCGCGAGCCGGCGTGCGCGGCAGCGCGGGCCGGAGAGCGGGGCGGCGAACGGTCAGCGGCTGAAAGCCCCGGGAGTAATCGGAGACCGCGAGACCGATGACGGCGGCAGAAACCGCGATGGCGGTCAGGATGTCGACCGGCAGCGCGGCGACGAAGGCGGAATTCACGAAGGGGAGAAAAGCCACTCCAGCGACGCTGGCGGCGAGAAGAGGGGAGATGGATTTGAAGGAGTTTTTCATGGCTGAGTTTTGTTGTTGCTCCCTCCATTGCTAGCGCCGTGCCAAGTTTTGCGGCGCTGGGTTAACTTGTCGGATGGGAGCTAGATAAAATTGAACCGCGCCCGATTGGGCTTTCGCTGACTTCCTCAGGATCCTCGGCTGTGGGAGGCTCGATTCCCATAACTGGGACAGAAGGCATTTGGGGCGTGACTGGAAGCAGGGCCGCTCAGTCGGCGCAGTGAGGTAAAGCTCGGTCCGAGCGCGCAAAGCGGGCACAGAGACGTGCCCGCCCACCTCGGAGGATCGTGTGGCCACAGGCCGCCGTGCCTGTGAGGTTGAAGCGTTCGGCTCAACCCAAGGTGGTCGCCGGTTTCCACACCGGCGACAGGGTGGCGATGAAGATATCGCCGCCTGGCGCTACCCCGGAATCGTCGATGGGCCCGGTTGTTCGCGGCTGCGAACCCAGGACCAGTCGCGCCGCCTGCGCGGCGGCTGGGAAATCGACGACCACCCCGGAATCGCCGATGGGCCCGGTTGTTCGCTGCTGCGCCGGAGAAAATGCGTCCGGAAACCGTGTTTCGCCCAGATCAATTGCCTCGATCCGGTTAAGATGAGCTGCGGGGAAGCGCCGCCGCCGTCCGCCGGGCGGACCCGCGGCTTCGTTTACTCGTACCGGAGCGCCTCAATCGGATCGAGCTGGGCCGCCTTGCGGGCCGGATAAAAGCCGAAGAAAATCCCAATGAGCGCGCTGAAGGCCACGGCGCCGACAACGGCCGAAGTGGAAACCAGCACCGGCCAGCCGTTGAGGCGCGAAACGAGTTGAGACGAGCCGACGCCGAGCAAAATGCCCAGCGTGCCGCCCATGAGACTGAGGATGATCGCCTCGACCAAAAACTGGGTGAGCACATCGCGGCCATGGGCGCCGACCGCGAGCCGGATGCCAATCTCCCGCGTGCGCTCGGTTACGGAGACAAGCATGATGTTCATGATGCCGATGCCGCCGACGATGAGGGAAACGCCCGCGATGGCCCCGAGCAGCACGGTCATCGTCTTGGTCGTCGCCGTGGCGGCTTCGGCGAGTTCCTTCTGGTTGCGCACCGTGAAGTCGAGTTCGCGCCCGCTGCGCCGTTGCTGCAACAGGTCGGTAACGTCCTGCTGGATCCGCGCCATCATTTCCGGCGACTGGGCTTGGATGAGAATCGAGTTGAGGTTGGGCCGGCGGGCGATGCGCTTGATATGGCTCGTGTAGGGCACGACCACCGTGTCGTCCTGATCTGAGCCGAAGAAATTAAACCCCTTGGCGGCGAGCACGCCGACCACCTTGAAGGGCAGGTTGCGGATGCGGAGAGACTGGCCAACGGGATCACTGTCCGGGAAAAGTTTGTCGACCACCGTCTGGCCGATGACACACACTTTGGCCGCCGCCTGCACCTCCCCCTCGCTGAACATCTCGCCCTCGGCGATTTTCCAGAGGCGGATGTCGAGAAAGCTCACGTCTTCCCCGGCCACCGTGGTGTTCCAGTTGAGCCCGTTGGCCAGGACTTGGGCGCGGTCGCGCATTTGTGGGCTGACGGCGACGACACCGGCGACTTCCTCGCGGATCGCCAGCGCTTCCTCGCTGGTGAGCGTGCTCGCGGAACCCCAGCCGCCGCGCATGCCGCCGGAATTGGAGCTGCCGGGAAAAACGGAAATGATGTTCTGCCCCAGGCTGGCGATGGAGGACTCGACCTGCGACTTCGCCCCGTTGCCGATGCTGACCATCGCGATCACCGCGGCCACGCCAATGATGATGCCGAGGGCGGTCAGGACCGAGCGCATGGCGCTGCGGCGCAGGGCGCGCAGGGCGACTTTGATGACATTGATGAAGCGCATCGGGAAATCAGGCGGTTAGTTTCGCCTCGGTCTCGGCGGCGACGATGCGCTGCATCTCGACGGTGGCGACCAGCCGGTTTGCCACCGTCGTGTCGCTGACGAGGCGGCCGTCCCGCATGATGAGGCTGCGTTTGCAGTAGTGGGCGATATCAAGTTCGTGGGTCACCATCACGATGGTGATGCCCTGGTCATTGAGTTTTTGGAACACGCCCATGATCTCGACCGAAGTCTTGGAGTCGAGATTCCCGGTGGGCTCGTCGGCGAGGAGGATCTGCGGCTCGTTGATCAGGGCGCGCGCAATGGCCACGCGCTGCTGCTGGCCGCCGGAGAGCTGGCTCGGGAAATGGTCGGCCCGATTGGAAAGGCCGACAAGATTGAGGCTGTGCAGCGCCCGCTCGTGGATCTCCCGCGAGCTGAAGTGTCGCCGGCCATAGAGCATGGGCAGCTCGACATTTTCGCGGGCGGTGGTGCGCGAAAGCAGATTGAAGCCTTGAAAGATGAAGCCCAGTTTCTCGTTGCGCAGGTCGGCGAGCTGGTTGCGGTCCAGACCGGAGACATCGGTCCCGCCGAGCAGGTAGCGGCCGCGGGTCGGTCGGTCGAGGCAGCCCAGCAGATTCATCAGGGTCGACTTGCCCGAGCCGCTGGCGCCCATGATCGCCACGAACTCGCCGCCCGCAATGGTCAGCGTGACGCCGCGCACGGCATGCACCGGCACCTCGCCGGATTCGTAGATCTTGTGGATCTCCTCAAGGTGGACGACGGGGGTCATGGGCGCCTAGAACCGGCGACTGCCGCTGAAGGGATTGTTCGAGGGCTGCGCGGCGGGACCGCTCCCATTGCCCGCGCTCAAGCCGGTGATCAGGATATCCCCCGCCGTCAGACCGTCGACGACTTCGGAAAAGCTGCCGTCGGTGATGCCGACTTTGACCGCGACGGCTTCAGGATTCGCGCTTTTATCGCCTTTGGGCAGTCGGTAAACGGTGCGCGTCGTGACCACGGGCTGGCCCTCGACGGCTTCCGTGATGACGCCGCGTTCGATCAGGAGTTTGCGGATCTGGGCGCGCTGTTCCGCGGTGGGCGGGCCGTTGCGGAAGTCGATCCCGAGTTCGCTGATGATCGCCCGGGCCTTCTCGCGTTGTTCGGGCGAGGCATCCTCGGGGAGAAATCCGCCGCCACTGCGGCGTCCGCCGCCGCCGCCACCTTCGCGCTGGCGCGGCTCACCGCTGCTCGCTGCGGCGCTGGGGGCCGGGCGCGCAGTGGCCGCAGGCGCGGGGGCCGCGGACGGCGCGCCGGTGATCACGACCGTCTCGGGCAGGCGAACTCGCAGGGCGGCATTCGGGACGCGCAGGGTGTTTTCGCGGCTGGCCACGATGATCGACACATTGGCCGTCATGCCGGGCCGCAGCTTCAGGTCCTTGTTGTCGACCGTAATGATGGTTTCGTACGTGACCACGTTGCTGGCGGTCTTGGGGGAATTGCGCACTTGGACGACCTGGCCGCTGAAGGACCGGTTGGGAAAGGCATCGACGGTGAACGTGACTCCCTGGCCCTGCTCGACCGCACCAATATCGGCCTCGGCGACCGCGGCCGTGATCTGCATTTTGGCCAGATCGTTCGCGATGGTGAAAAGCACGGGCGCGTTGAGGCTGGCGGCGACGGTCTTGCCCTCTTCGGTCTGCTTGGCGATGACGATGCCGTCGATCGGAGAGGCGATGGTGCAGCGGTCGAGGTCGACCCGGGCGTTCTCCACGGCGGCTTTGCTGGTCAGCAGCTGGGCGTCGGATTGCTGGAGCAGGGCCGCGGCCTGGTCGTAGTCCTGCTGCGATACGAGGCGCTTTTCGAGGAGCTCCTTCGTCCGGTCGGTGTTCAGGCGCTGGAGCCGGTTGCCCGCCTCCGACGAGGCGAGGTTGGCCTCGGCCTGGCGAAGGCGCTGCCGGTAGGTCGAGGGATCGATCTCGGCCAGCTTCTGCCCTTTGGTCACCACCGAGTTGAAATCGACATAAACCTTCTGCACCAAGCCGGAGATCTGGCTGCCGACGTCGATGTTCAGCAGCGGGTCGAGCTGGCCGGTGGCGGTGACGAGTTGGCGGACGGCGCCCGCGGCGACGGCGGCCGTATTATAGCTCGGGAGTTGGGTGGCGCGGTGTTCGCGTTGGTAAGAGTAATAACCCCCGCCGGCGGCCGCCAGCACGGCGACGATGGCGGTGATTTTGAAAAAGGATTTCCCGGAAGAGGCCATGAAGGAGGGAGTGAGGCGACAATTGGGCCGGCGGCAAATTAATCCCGCTGGCGGTGAGAGTTTTAGACGCCGGGATGGGGTCGGAGGTTTCATCTGCGGAATTTAATTTGCCACGGCTGGTTCGCGGCGGTTCGCTGCTGGCTCGTTCATCTCCAACCCGTCCCCCCCCATGAATGTGGTCCGCCTGTTTTGGTTCATGCTTTGCTCATTCGCCGCCGCGGGGCTGCTCATTGCCCAGGAGGAGCCCAAGAAGAAGGAGAAAGGCCCGGACAAGGAGGCGGTTCCGGCCGTCGCGGAAAAGGAGCCGGTGCTGTCCGTCACGGAGCACGAGGTGACCATCGGCGGCAAGGTCATCAAATACCGCGCGACCACCGGGTACATGCTGATGAAGGACGCGAAGAACGAGAAGGCCAAGGCCAACCTCTTCTTCGTGGCCTACACGAAGCTCGACACCGACCCGGAGAAAATGGACCCGGCGAAGCGCCCCGTGACATTTTCCTTCAATGGCGGGCCCGGTTCCGCGTCGATCTGGCTGCACATGGGCGCCCTCGGCCCGAAGCGCGTGGCGATGACGGAAAAGGGCGAGTCGCTCCCCCCTCCCTACCGGTTGGTGGACAATGATCAGAGTTGGCTCGATACGACCGATCTGGTTTTCATCGACCCCGTTTCCACCGGGTTCAGCCGGGCGGCGAAGGACGAGGACCCGAAGCAATTTCACGGGTTCACCGAGGACATCGCGTCCGTGGGTGACTTCATCCGGCTCTACACCACGCGCAACCAGCGCTGGGGCTCGCCGAAATTCCTCGTCGGGGAAAGCTACGGCACCACGCGCGCCTCGGCCCTTTCCGACTACCTGCAGGACCGCCACGGGCTCTACCTGAACGGGATCACGCTGATCTCCTCGATCATGAATTTCCAGACGGCGGATTTTACGCCGGGCAATGATCTGCCGTACCAGTTGTTCCTGCCTAGCTACACCGCCGGCGCCTGGTACCACAAGAAACTGGGCGGTGCGCTCGCCACCGCCGACCTACGCACCGCGATCCGGGCTGCCGAGAAATTTGTGCAGGAGAAATATACGCCCGCGCTGATGCTCGGCGACGCGCTGCCGGCCAAGGAGAAGGCGGCGCTCGCGAAGGAACTGGCCGGGCTGACCGGCCTGCCCGAGGCGTTCATCGCGCAACGCAACCTCCGCATCGACATCTTCACCTTCACCCGAGAACTGCTCGTTGACCGGGACCGTTCGATTGGCCGGTTCGACGCGCGGCTTACCGGCATCCGCTACCAACCAGGCACGGCCCAGTACGACTTTGATCCAAGCTACGAGGCGATCTACGGCGCCTACTCCGCCTGCTTCAACGACTACGTCCGCCGCGAGCTCAAGTACGAGAGCGACCTTCCGTACAAAGCACTCACTGGTGACGTGCAACCGTGGAACTTCAACAACGTGCAGAACGAGTACCTCAACACGGCCGAGCTCCTGCACCGCGCGATGAGCCGCAACCCGAACCTGAAGGTCTGGATCGCCAACGGCTACTACGATCTCGCCACGCCGTTCTTCGCCACCGACTACACCGTGCGCCAGATGGGCCTCGACCCGACCGTGCGCGGCAACATCAGCCTGACGTTCTACGAAGGCGGCCATATGATGTACATGGTGCCGACCGAGCTCGCGAAACTGAAGACGGACGCCGCCAAGTTCTACCTGGCCACCCTCCAGGCTGCGGGCGTGAAGTGAGCGCGGAGTCGGGCGCGCCGGGCCGCCGTCGCCCGGGCCGCCCGCTCTACCATCAGTGGAATGATTTTGCCGAGCTCTTCGCGTCCGCGGGTTAGCCGTCCGATTCAGGAGTTTACGAAACTGCCGCCCGGATTCGGGAAGAACGGGGCACATATTTCTTGCACGGGAAGGACAACGCTTCATCTAACTTGCTGAGGATATGATTGCACCCACGACCCCCACAGCGCCGATGAGAACCGGCACGGATCTCATCTTGGCCACCAAACCTTTTGCGAAGGATAATGCCCTGCGGAGTTGGTGGGCGATCCTCTCGACCGCCGCGTTGTTGGTCGTGACCCTGTCCGGCACGATCTGGAATTTCCACGTCGGCGCCAAGATCGCCTTCAGCATCATCTCGGGCCTGTTGATGACGCGGTTCTTCGTCATCTACCATGATCAGCAGCACCACGCGATTTTGCCCCGGTCAAAGCTGGCCGAGGGCCTGATGCGAATCTTCGGCATTCTGGCGCTCAGCCCGAGCAGCATCTGGCGCAGCTCGCACAACCACCACCACAACCACAACTCCAAGCTGCGCGGGTCGCACATCGGCTCCTATCCGATCATGACCAAGGAGCAGTTCCGCAAGAGTTCCCGGTCCAAGCGGTTTGGGTATCTCTTCATCCGCCACCCGCTCACGATCCTCTTCGGCTATCTGTTCATGTTTTTCCACGGGATGTGCGTGAAGCCGTTCATCAATCATCCCCTCAAGCATTTCGACTGCCTGGTTGCGATGGTCGTTCATTTTTCCATCAGCGCGGCGCTGTGGTATTATGGCGGCTGGCCGGCGGTCGTCCTGACCCAACTGACCCCCCATTTCGTCATGCACGGCGTCGGCGCCTATTTTTTCTACGCCCAACACAATTTTCCCGGCGTCTCCTTCAGCGACAAGGATGGCTGGACCTACGAAAAGGCGGCGATGGAGTCCTCCAGTTACATGCGCACCGGCCGCCTGCTCGCCTGGTTTACCGCCAACATCGGCTACCATCACATCCACCACCTGAATTCCCGCATCCCGTTCTATCGCTTGCCCGAAGTGCTGCAGGCGATTCCCGAATTGCAGGCGCCCAAGCTGACGTCGCTCTGGCCCACGGATATTGTCCGCTGCCTCCGGCTCAAGGTTTGGGACGTCGAGACGCAAACCATGGTCGGCGTCCGCGGCCTGTAGTCAGCGCCTCTTCCCGCCATGACCTTCACGGCTGCCCAGCTCGCGGAACAACTCCAGGGCGAGGTGATCGGCGACGGCGCGGTGGTGCTCGCCGGCTTCGCTTCGGCCGAGCGCGCTCGCCCCGGTGACCTGACGTTTGCCGAGAAAGACACCTATTTTGCCGCGGCCGAAGCGAGCGCGGCCTCGGCGATTCTCGTGTCCGGTCCTTTCACCTCGGCCACGAAGGTGGTCATCCGCGTGCCCAACGCCCGGGTGGCCGCGGCCCGGGTGCTCCCGCTGTTTTTCCCGCCGGACGAATTTCCCGCCGGCATTCACGCCAGTGCGTGCGTCGCGCCGTCGGCGAAGGTCGATGCCACCGCGCACATCGGGCCCGGTTGCGTGATCGGCGAGGGAGCCACCATTGGGGCGCGCTCCGCGCTGCTGGGGGGGAATCATGTCGGTCGCGACTGCCGGATCGGGGACGATGTCCGGCTGTTTCCCCATGTCGTGCTTTATGCGCGCACGGAGATCGGCCACCGCGTCGCGATTCACGCGGGCACGGTCCTCGGCTCCGACGGCTACGGCTACGTCTTTGACCAGGGGCGGCACCGGAAGATTCTCCAGGTCGGCAACATCATCATTCATGACGACGTCGAGATCGGGGCAAACTGCACGTTTGACCGCGCCGCGCTCGGTTCGACCGTGGTCGGCGCCGGGACCAAAATCGACAACTTGGTGCACGTCGCGCACAACGTCGTTTTCGGAAAACATTGTCTCATCATGGGGCAGTGCGGGTTCGCCGGCAGCACGCATTTCGGCGACTACTGCGTGATCGCTTCGCAATCGGGCGTGGCCGGACATCTCACGATCGGCAACCAGGTGACAGTCGGAGGCAAATCTGGCGTCACGCGCGATGTGCCCGACAAGGAAGTGGTGCTCGGTTATCCGGCCGTGCCGGACAAGCAGGCCAAGCGGCAGTGGATCGCCGTGCAAAAATTGCCCGAGATGATGATGCGGATGCGCGAGCTCGAAAAGCAGGTGGCCGCGCTCACGGCGAAGCTCGGCTGAGGCAGGCCAGGCCGGCGAGGTCGGGGCGGGTTGACCGCAACCCGCGGGTACGCGAGCCGACTGGCCAACGCGTTGGGGTCAACGCGTTCCACCTCGAGCAACGAAAACCCCAGGGCTACCGCAGCGTGATCAGCTCGGCCGTGGCGGGCACGTCCTTGATGATCTGGGACGGCTCGGGGCCGACGCCGAGGTAGCGCAGGTTGGGTAGCACGGCGGGCAGATTACCCGCGTAGGCCACGGCGAGGAGGCTGCGGACCATGGCGGCGGTGTAGAGTTGCGCGTTCTTCGGCAGGTCGGCAAAGCGGCGGACGCCGGAGATGTCCTCAGTCCAGCCGGCATGGCGCGTATAAACCGGCTGCAGCGTCCGGCGAATGGCCTCGTTGCGCGGCACGTGCTGAAAGCGTTGGCCGCGGGCGTCCTTGTACGCCGTGCAAATCAACAGTTCGAAGCCCCCGCTGAGGGCGTCGATTTTGTTGATCATCAAATCCTGGTAACCGCCGTAGCGGAGGACGTCGCCCTTTTCCACGGCGTCGTACCAGCCGACCATGCGCTGGCGCCCGGTGCTGGTGCCGAACTCAAGCAGCTTGAGTTTCACCGTGAGCGGGGCCGCATCGTCCATTCGGGTGAGAAAGGTGTGGGTGCCGACCTTGGTGTCGTAGGCCTTGGCGACGCCAAAGGTGTGGATGCGCTGCACGGGAATGCCGGCGCTTTCGAAAAACTCCGGCGTGTAGGTGTGCGAGGCGGTGACGTTGGGCGAGTAGCCGTGGCGTTTGTCGAGCCAGTAGGCCTGGCCGAATTCGCCGATGACGGTGTGGCCGGCGGCCATTTCGCGCAGCACGAGTTCGCGGACCTCGCCGATGTTCGGGGCGAGGGCGGTGCCCGCCTGCCAGTAGACCTCGGTCAGCCGGGTGAGGTTGAGCGTGAACGGCTCGGCGCCGCGGAACTGGGTGAAGTCGAACTCGGATTTCTCAAACACGCCCAGCTCGATGGCCTCGGCATTGGCGCGGAGTTCGGCGGTGGTGAGCTTGTCGAAGAAGCCGGCAAACGTCTCGGGTGAGACGCGGCACACGTGCTGGATCGTGCGCAGGGCCCGGTCGGCGCGCTGGGCGAGCTTGCGGGCGAAGAAATTCGGGCCGGCGAGAAAATCGGAATAGGTGATCTGCCACTGTCCGGTTTCGTCGGCGTAGGCCGGGGTGATGCCGCGGCCGGTGGAGCCGCGCGGTTCCTCGTCGAGGACGTTGGTGCGGTAATCCTCCCACGCCAGGTCGAGCAGGCGGTGGGTGAGGTCGGAAACCAGCGTGCGCTCGTCGATCAGCAGGCGGGAGAAGATGGCGTGGCCCTTGCGCTCGAGGGGCAGGGCTTCCCAGCGGAATTTGCGCGGGTCGGCGACGACCCCGCTGCCGACGCACAGGTGCGGGACGTCGCGCACGACGACGCCGGCCGGGAGCAGGTTGAGCTTGATGCCGCCGGCGGTGTGGCCGGAGTTGGCTCCGCCGTTGACCTTGAGGACGACCGAGACGGCGGCGCGGGTGCCACGGAGTTCGTCGGCAACTTCGGGGATGAGACGGCCTTTGCCTTCGTCACCGAGGGAGATGCCGACGTCGGCGATCAGTTGGCTGGAAAAGGGGATGAGTGACATGGGTTGCGTGAGGCGAGTGCAACCGAGTCGAACCGGTGGGTGGAACGTCCCCTGTTGCCGAAAAGGTGAAACGCGGTGGGACGAGGGAGGGCAAACAAAAATCGGTCGCATGACGCGGTCGGTGGGAAGTGTGCTGCGGCCGGTCGGATCATGGGCTTCTGCCCGGAACTCGATCCGGAGGCGGCGCCGAGGGCGCAGCTCACTTTCTTGCAAATGTGGGGCGGGCTTTATGCCCGCTCAGGCACGGCGGGGATAAACCCCGTTCCACAGCGGACTGGTTCACCGGGGCTGCAAAAAAATGGGATGCACCCCGTTGCCGAGAGAGGGCAATTGCAAGCTCGACGGGC
>CAZAOI010000062.1:0-13838 GCA_964486705.1 uncultured Oleiharenicola sp.
GATGCGGAACGCCCGACACCGGCCCAATCGCAGAATCGCCTGCAAGCAGGCTCCTCCATTCCCACCAAGCCGGAGCCGTTCGACGGGCTCACGGTCCACGACAAGCTCCGGGGTATTGGACCCACCGGGAATAAAGCTTCCCGCGATAAAATCTCCCGTTACACCCAATTCCGTGGAACCCCACCCGACCGCACGCGAAGCCGATCGATCACACCAGGTCCGGATCGAATTACTCAGCATGGGGACGGGCGACTTACTCCCGGGTCTGATTGCCACCCTCGCTGTGGCGAGTGGCTTGGCTTGGTTTGTGGCTCGCACAGGTGCGACCGTCCAGAGTTGGAGCTGGTTCGGCGGCATGCTGCTCCTGGCGACCGCCCGACTGGGTTATGTGCGCTGGTTCAATCGCGCCCGCGAAAGTCAGCCGCTGCCTTTTTGGGAAAAACTGTTCATCGCCGGAGCCCTGTTGACCGGCTTGGGCTGGGGTTATGCCGGCTGGGTCTTCTATCCGATCCTTGGGGAGATGGACCGCGCGCTGCTCATCTTGGTGCTGGCCGGCACCACCACCGCCGCCACGCGCTCGCTTGCTCCGCTGCTCCCGGCTTGCTGGTCGTTTCAAATCGCCACGCTGCTGCCACTCTCCATTCGATTTTTCCTCGGCGCAGAAACGGTCCAGCAAATCATGGGTCCAATGGCCCTGCTTTACCTGGGGTTCCTGCTGTTGATGGGCCGCAGCTATTATCGTTCCCTGGCTGGTTCGCTGCGCCTCGGTTTTGACTACGCCCTGCTGGTCGACGAGCTGAAGCAGAAGACGAGGATGACCGAGAAACTCAATCGCGGTTTGACGGACGAAAACACCCGCCGCCGCCAGATGGAAGACGAGTTGCGCACCGCCAAGGAACGCGCCGAGGCGGCCAATCTGGCGAAGAGCGAGTTCCTCGCGACGATGAGCCATGAAATCCGCACCCCGATGAATGGAATCATGGGCATGCTCGAATTGCTGAAGGACACGCCGCTCGACCCCGGCCAACGGGAACAGGCCGAAACCGCCGCCAGCTCGGCCAGCGCCTTGCTTGGCGTGCTCAACGACATTCTCGATCTGTCCAAAATCGAAGCGGGCTCGCTGGATTTCGAATCGATCAGCTTCAACGCTGCCACCGTGGCGGAGGACGTGGTCGCGCTCCTCCAGCACCGGGCGGCGGCGAAGAAACTGCTTTTAACGCTGCAACTCGGCGCCAACAGCCGCCGGCGCATCAAGGGTGACCCCACCCGCCTGCGCCAGGTGCTGCTCAATCTCGCCGGCAATGCCCTGAAGTTCACCGCCGCTGGCGAAATCAAAATCAGTCTTGAAGGTCAGATTCAAAATGAAACACACCTGCAGCTCACGATTCGAGTGAGCGATTCCGGCATTGGCATGGATCAGGTCGCCCTTTCCAACCTTTTCCAACCCTTCACCCAAGCGGACAGCTCGATGAGCCGCCGCTACGGTGGCACGGGCCTGGGTTTGGCCATTTCCCAGAAATTGGTCCAACGAATGGGCGGTCGAATCACGGCCGAAAGCTCCGTAGGCCAAGGCTCGGTCTTCCAGTTCACCATTTCCTTCCCCTTGGACGCCAAGTCTCAGGCGACCGTTCCTCCCCTCCCGGTCCCCGCGAATCAGCCGGGCTTTTCAGCGCGCATCCTGGTCGTGGAGGACGATCCGGTGAACCAAAGAGTCGTCACCATGATGCTCAAGCGCCTTGGCGTCGAATGCACGATCGTCGGTGACGGACACGCCGCGCTGGCCGTCCTGCTGCAGGAAGACTGGCAGCTGGTGTTCATGGATTGCCAAATGCCCGGGATCGACGGCTTCGAAACCACCCGCCGGGCTCGCGTCGCGCTGGCGGGGCGACCGCTGCCGATCATTGCCCTGACCGCCAATGCGCGACCCGAGGACCGGGAGGCCTGCCTTACCGCCGGGATGGATGATTTCCTGTCCAAACCTGTCCTGCTGGAACGCCTCCGAGCCTGCCTCACCCAATGGCTGCCGAAAGAGAATCATTGAGGCTCGCACCTTAGGTTGACACCTCGATGCGTGAGGCAGGGCGGAGCGGCCGGCTCCGCCGCGGCGCACCGGGTCAGCGAAGCCTCGGCGGTTCATCCCGACCAGCGCGGCCGCGCCAAAGTCGAAAACCAAAGGGAAGGTCGGATAATCGGTGACCTGGTCGCCTTTGCGCTGGACGCGCCCCATCCCGCCCCTCAAAAACTCGGGCTCGTGGCCACCCCTTCGAAGCACGACGCAAAAACGATCGACCAAGCCATTGCGCGCGTTGCCTCCGCCATTGCCGAGCGGCACACCAAGTCCCCCCACCTGCTGCTCCTCGGCATCGCCAACGGCGGCATGATCCTCGCCAGGCGATTGGCCGAACGGCTCCAAAAATCCGGGCTCAAGCCGGGCCTCGGCACGATCGACATTTCCTTTCACCGCGACGACATCGGCCACCACCCGATTCCCAAGGAATTTTCGCCGACCAGCATCCCGCACGATGTCAATGGCGCGACCGTCATTCTGGTCGACGACGTGCTTTACTCCGGGCGCACCGTGAAGGCCGCCCTCGCCGAATTGTTCGACCACGGCCGCCCCGCCGCCGTCGAACTCGCCGTGCTCGTCGACCGCGGCGGACGCAAACTGCCCATCGCCGCCAATTATTGCGGTTTATCCGTCACCGCCTCCGACGCCGAGAAAGTCGTGGTCGTGCTCAACGACCCTCCTTCGGCGGCCGACGCCGTGACGGTGCTCGCTCCCGCCCGATCCAAGTAAGCCGCGCCCGATCTTTTCCCTCCGCCCGACTTTTCACCTGGCCCTTGCCTTTCTTCCTTTAATCCTCCTTCCCACCGTGCCCTGGCATCGCAAAAATCTTCTGACCATCGAGGAGCTCAGTCTCGCCGAGATCGAGCAGTTGCTCGCCACCGCCGGGGCTTTCCGCCGCATCCTCGACCGCAAGGTCAAGAAAGTCCCGGCCCTGCGCGGCAAGACGATCGTCAACCTCTTCCTCGAACCGAGCACGCGGACCCGGCTTTCCTTCGAGATGGCCGCCAAGCTTCTCAGCGCGGATGTGATCTCCTTCGACGCCGCCTCCTCGAGCACGACCAAGGGCGAGACCCTCCGCGACACCGCACAAAACATCCAGGCGCTCAATGCCGACATGATCGTGCTGCGCCACTCCGCCAGCGGTTCGCCGCTCTACCTCAGCCGCGTGCTCGACATCCCCGTCGTCAACGCCGGCGACGGCGCCCATGAGCATCCGACGCAGGCGCTGCTCGATGTGTTCACGATGCGCGAAAAACTCGGCGACCTGCGGGGCCGCAAGGTGGTGATCCTCGGCGACATTCTTTTCAGCCGCGTCGCTCGCTCCAACATCCACGCGCTCACGAAGCTCGGTGCCAACGTCACGATCGTCGGCCCCTCCACCCTCGTCCCGCTTTGGTTCGAGGCGCTGGGCGTCCAGGTCTCGCACAACCTCCGCTCGGCGCTGGCCGACGCCGACGTGGTCATGCTTCTCCGCATTCAGCATGAGCGGCAGGCTTCCAGTCATTTTCCCTCGCTGGGCGAATACACCAGCATGTTCGGGCTCAACCAGACGCGCGCCGAATGGATCAAGCCCGGGGCGATCATCATGCACCCGGGCCCGATCAACCGCGGCGTCGAGATCGACAGCGCCCTCGCCGATTCCCCGCGCAGCGTCATCCTCCAGCAGGTCACCAACGGCATCGCCGTCCGCATGGCCGCGCTCTACCTCTGCGCCGGCGGCCAGCCGGAAGCCGTGCTGACACCGGTCGAGTGATTTTTCCAGACAATGGGCCACAAAATGCACAAAAAGCGCAAATATGAACGAGCCCACCGCCCGACTGCTAGCCGACACGATTCGTCAGACGGCCTTCGAAGCCCACACCTTCCTCCGTCACGGACATAATGAAAAGGTCTACGAAAATTCTCTCCGGAATCGCCTCCGAAATAGGAACCTCAAGGTCGACCAGCAGGTTTCAATCGCAGTTCACGATGAAGACGGCAGTCCGTTGGGCGAGTTTGTCGCCGATCTTGTGGTCAATCAGGAGTTCATTGTTGAGCTCAAGGCCGTCCGCACTATCGCGGATGAGCATACAGCCCAGATCCTCGGTTACCTCCGTGCTTCCCGCCATGAGCACGGCATGCTGATCAACTTTGGGTCTCCGAGAATCCAATTTCACAAGTATATATTCAGAACAAATGATTGATCCGCGACCCCGCTCTTTTTTTGCGACTTCTGCGCCTTTTGTGGCAATCTCCTAACCATGTCCGCCTTCCTCTGGATCAAAAACGGCCGCGTCATCGATCCCGCGACCAAGCGGGACCGGGTCGGCGATGTCTTCATCGCCGACGGCAAGATCGTCGCCGCCCTCACCGCCGGGCAGAAAAAACAGGCGGGCACGCTCGACGCGCGCGGCCTCGTCGTCTGCCCTGGTCTCGTCGACATCCACGTCCACTTCCGCGAACCCGGCCAGACCCACAAGGAAACCATTCTCACCGGATCGCACGCCGCCGCCGCCGGCGGTTTCACGACCGTGGTCTGCATGCCCAACACCTCGCCGCCCGCCGACAACGCCGGCACCGTCGAGCTGATCAACAACGCGGCGCGCAAGGCCGCCGTGCACGTCTATCCCACCGGCTGCATCACCGCCGGCATGAAGGGCGAACAACTCGCCCCGCACGGCTCGCTCAAGAAGGCCGGGGTCGTCGCCATCACCGACGACGGCCTGTGCATCGCGAGCAACGAGCTCATGCGCCGCGCCGTCGAATACGCGAAAATGTTCGACCTCACCGTGCTCGACCACTGCCAGGACGAGTCCCTAACCAAGGGCGCGGTGATGAATGAGGGCACCGTCTCCACCCGCCTCGGCCTGCGCGGCTGGCCCCATGCCGCCGAGGACATCATCGTCGCGCGCAACATCATCCTCTCCTCCTACTCCGGCGCGCACATTCACATGCAGCACATCAGCTCCGCGATGTCGGTCGAGCTCATGCGCCGCGCGAAAAAGGACGGGATCAACGTCACGGCCGAGGCCACCCCGCACCACCTTGCCCTGACCGAGGAAGCACTCGGCACCTACGACACCAACTTCAAGATGAACCCGCCGCTGCGCACCGAGGCCGACCGCCGGGCCATCATCGCCGGCCTGAAGGACGGCACGCTCGACTGCATCGGCACCGACCACGCGCCCCACGCGCCCGATGAAAAAGACCGCGAATTTGATTACGCCCCCAATGGCATCACCGGACTCGAGACCGCTCTGCCGGTCTGCCTCGACGTCCTGGTGCGGAAAAACAAATTCAAGCTCGCGGCCGTCATCGACCTGCTGACCCGGCGCGCGGCCACCATTCTCAAGCTGCCCGCCGGTACGCTCGCCCCCGGCGCGCCCGCGGACGTCTGCATCTTTGACCCCGCCGAGACCTGGACTTACGAGGCCAAAAAGGGATTCAGCAAATCGCTCAATTCGCCGTGGTCCGGCCAAAAAATGACCGGCCGCGTAAAGACAACGATCGTGTCCGGGCGCGTGGTCTTCGCCGCCGGAAAAATCGTCTGATCCGGGATCAGGCAATGGGTGGGCGTCGGTGTCCCCATCGACGCCTGTCGCCGGTGTGGAAACCGGCGACCACCTTTCAGTGGCAAAAATGTGGGAGCGCGCTTGCTCCCACAGCTTCAACTGCATGGCTAATCCCGGCTGAGCCCGCAGCAGCCGGCCGTGGCGCCAAAACGGGTTCGGCCGGTGACGCGCGTGAGCAAGCCCACGGGCCGGTAGGCCGATTGCAGGTTCGACGCCCGATGGCCCCATCACCTCCGGGCCAAGATTCCGACCCGGCCGGCACCCACTCCAGGGATCCGGCCCGGCGCACCTGAGCCCTGCCGAGGAGATTCAAATAGTTGTGATTGTTATTCCTCGTCCCGGCGGCCGAGGAAACTGGGTGGACTTTCCCGTCGCACCGGGCTTGATCCCCCCGATGCCGTTGTCTCTCTCTCGCACATTGTTTTGGGTCGAACCATCCCGTTGGAAGACGTCCCTGCCCGGAGCAGCGGCCTTGTTATTCCTGCTCACCGGGTGCACGAGTCCGCTGGGCCCCGTGCGGGCCGGCCAGACCGGTGCCGTGGCCACGATCAAAGTATTTGTCCCCAGTCCCGTCGAAACGTCTGCTGCGAACGAGGTTCCTTGCCAGATCCAGTCAATCGATGGGGTCGCCGCCGGCGCCGCGGACAGTCTCTCCCCGGGGAAACACCGGTTGATCATCATCCTGACCAGCCTCGGGAAAAGCTATGTCGGGGATGCGGACCTCATCATCCCCGAAGCGAAAAACTATCGGCTGAAAGCGGAGCGAAAAGACGAAGCATTTACGCTGTCGCTCATTGAAGTGGACTCGTCCCGAACCGTGGCCACCTCCACAGCCCCGGTCAATCCGCAGATGAAGTTCGTGGTTTTCGTCATCCAAAAATAGCCCCCAGTCGGCGAAAGGTGGACCCGAAATCTCGTGGCGACCGCCCGGCAAGCACCGGCTGGCCCGAGCGATATCGGACGGACCTCCTATTCGCGTTGAATCCGCCCTTCGCCGTCCTAGCCTGAGCCGCCTTCATGAGCGCCCCCCCCCATTCGCCGCCCCCACCGAGCCCGGGGCGGACCGTGCGCCCGGCAAGCCCCCGCCCCGAGGTCCCGAACGATTCAGCCTTGTTCATGGCTTCACGGAGAGGCGCCGGAGTCATCGGGCGGGCCAATCCTCGGAACGAGCCGCCCGTCGCCAGGGCTCATCTGGAGGATTCGCCCTCCCTAAAGTCCGTTGCGCACGGGACGATGGTATAAGAGCCCGCATGGCGCCCCCGGCTCTCAATCCCCCTCGACGAAAAATTCGCTCCGCCCTGCTGGCCGGCGTGCTCGCCAGTGCCCGCCTGGGGGCGTTGACGTTGGATGATCTGCTTGAGGACCCCAAGCTGACGCCGAAGCGGTTCGCCGATTACTTTGGCGATTTCGCGTACGAATACAGCGAGGCCGTGCAAACCCCCACCCAGTTTCTGACGGCGAGGAGCGGCGACTGTGACGACTACGCCATCCTCGCCGATTATGTCCTGAAACGAAAAGGCCTCTCGACCCGCCTGATTCACGTCCGGATGGTGGGACGGGTCGCGCACGCCGTCTGTTATGTGACCCAATCCCGTGCCTACGTGGACTATAACAATCGACATTATTTCATCAACCTCCAGCGTTGCGGCGGCAGCCTCAGGGCAATCGCAACCACCGTGGCCGATTCCTTTGAAGCCAACTGGACTTCGGCGTCGGAATTCACCTATGACTATGACGAAAACAAGAAACGATTCGGATCCACAGTGGTGAAAACCGACTCGCCGTCGCGGGATCCTGACTCCGCCAACCACTAGCCCCGCGCCCCCACCTTCTCGCCCGACGAACCCTGCGCCCTTTTCGTGAAAGACAAAACCATCAACCGTGTCCTCGCCTTTTTCGTCCTGATCTCGGTCGTGCTGCTGGGGGTTGCCTTTGAGGCCTTGCGGAACATCAACCGGTCGGTCGCGACCAGCGACTGGGTCAATCACACCCATGCCGTTATTCTTGAGACTGAGGGCCTGCTTTCCTCCCTCCACGCCGGCAATAGCGCCATGCGGACCTATGTCATGACCGGTGACGCCCGCGACCAAGCGGCTTGCCGCGAGGCCTTCGCTCAACTGGCGGAGCATGTGGAAGTAGCCAAGGCCCTGACCCGCGGCGAACCCGCGCAAAATCTGCAGGTAGTCCAGTTGGAGGCCCTCGCGGGCAAACACACCGAACGGGTCCGGGAGATCTTAACCGCGCGCCAATTGGCGAACACGGAGGCCGTCCACACGCTCCTCGCGGCGGATACGGGAGGCGAGACGATCCGCGAAATCCAACGGAAGGTGGGAAAACTCAAGGCGGATGAGATGGCCCTGCTGGCGGAGCGCGACACGGCCGCCTATACTCAGGCGCAGACCACCCGCTGGACCGTTTGGCTCGGCGTGGTCCTCGATATTTTGCTCCTAGCCGGCGCAGCCTGGCTGATCCGGGACGATCTCAACGCCCGCCGCCACGCCGCCAGTGTGCTGGAAAAAGCCAACGAACAGCTGGACGCCAAGGTGCGCGAGCGCACGACGGAACTCGCGAACGCCAATGCCCAGCTCTCCCTGGACAACCTGGAGCGGCAATGGGCCAATCAGGCGTTGGAGCACCAGCTTCACTACAATCAGCTGATCATAAATTCCATCAGCGATCTGGTGTTTGTCCTGACCAAGGCCACCAAAATTTCCCGCATCAATCCCGCGGCGGTCCGGCTCCTCGGCTTGGAGCCGGCCGATGTCGTTAACCAGCCTTTGTCCCGTTTTGTCCTGTTGGTGAATCAACACCGCGATCAAAGCGCCCCGATGATCGATCCGATTCTTCTGGCTCTGAAAGAGGGGCGCGACCTCCGGGACCAACCGGCCATCCTCCAGGACCGGCGCGGCCGCCAGACGCCGGTGCGCTTTACCCTCTTCCCCTTGCGCGACCGGGATAAAGTCGTCGGGGCCGTTGTGACCCTCCAGGTGACTCCAACCAAAGGGGAGTCCCACCCGCCCAAAACCGTCTAGAGCGTGTATTCAAACCCGATTCACCCATTGAAAATAGCACGCAAGTTTCGAGCGCTAGCTCGGGTAGGGCGCACCGCCGAGGCTTCGCACTCGTCGCCGGCCCGGTGCGCCGCGGCGGAGCCCTTCGACTGGCTCAGGGCCTTGAGCTTGTCGAAACGGCGAGCCGCTCCGCCCTACCGTTTTAGAACCCACCCTAGACTAATTTTTTTTCCGCTCCATGAAGCAACACATTCTAATTATTGATGACGAGGCGACGATTCGTGACCTGCTGGCCCAGTTTCTCACGGGAAGCGGGTATCGGGTCACTGCCGTCGCCTCGGCGGCCGAAGCCCTGAAGTCCGTCCAACAGGATCCGCCCTGCTTGATCATCTCCGATCTCCAATTGGAGGATGCGGACGGCCTGGAAATGATCGCTGAGCTGAAAGCGGCGCTGCCCCAGGCGCCGGTAATTTTGCTCACCGGGGTGTTATTTGAGCCCGACGTTGTTCGCGATGTGCTCAGCAAAAAAGTCGCCTGCTACCTGGAGAAAACCTCCTCCTTGGGTGAAATTCTGAAGACCGTTCGCCGCCTGCTCCCGCCCGCCGCCCCGGGCACCGCCAACTAACCCTTCGCCCGGCCGCGCCCGCCCCATTTAAAACCCATTCCTGTGCCAAGGACTTTCCCCACCAGCCGCGCCTGACATGAACAACGCTTTCGAAAATGACGAAGCCCGCACGTTCGAACTACTGCGCCGCACGAAGGCGAGCGGGCTTTCCCTCGAACAACTCGAGCAGCTGCGCCTCGTTAAATACGACGCCACGGGCAAACAGGCCGCCATTTTGGTGGTCGATGATTCCGAGCCCCTTCGCACCGTGGTCGTGCTGACCCTGCGGGCGCTCGGCTATGAAAATATTTTTGAGGCCCCGGATGGACGGGCCGCGCTCGATCTGCTGGCCCAACGGGAGTTTGACCTCATGGTGCTCGATATTGAAATGCCCCGCTTGGACGGCTTTGGCGTCCTCGCGGCGCTGAAGCGCGACCCCGACCGGCGCCACATGCCGGTGATCGTGGCCTCCGGGCTGGATCAGCTCGAAGCCGTCGTCCGTTGCATCGAACTGGGCGCCGAGGATTTCCTGCCCAAACCGGTCAATTCGGTCATCCTCAATGCGCGCATCGCCTCGTCACTGGAACGCAAGCGCCTGCGCGACCTGGAGCGGCTGCGCCTCCTCGAGCTTGAACAGGAAAAAAAGCTGCTGAGCATCGAAAAGGAAAAGTCCGAGCGCCTGCTGCTCAACATCCTGCCGAAGGCGATTGCCGAGCGCCTCAAAGAAGGCGAGCACACCATCGCCGATCGCTACGCCGCCGTGACGGTGCTCTTTGCGGATCTGATGGATTTCACCGCTCTGGCCAACGGCACTGATCCCGTCGCGCTGGTGGGCTTGCTCAATGACTTGTTCTCCCGCTTCGATTTTCTGGCCGACCAGCATGGCCTGGAGAAAATCAAAACCATCGGCGACAGTTACCTTGTGGTCGGCGGCCTGCCCGAACCACGGGCCAATCACGCGGAAGCGGTGGCCGAGATGGCGCTGGGCATGCTGACCGCCATGGCCGACCTCAATCGCGAGCGCGGCACCAACCTGCGCCTGCGCATCGGGATGAATTCCGGCCCGGTCGTGGCCGGGGTCATCGGCCATAAGAAATTCACCTATGATCTTTGGGGCGCGGCGGTCAATCTCGCCAGCCGCATGCAATCCTCCGGCGTTGCCAACCGCATCCACCTGCCCTTTGATACTTACCAGCTGCTGCGCGACAAATTTGATCTGACCGAACGCGGCATGATTTCCATCAAGGGCTCGGGCGATATTACCACCTACCTGCTCGACGGGAAAAAGACCTGAGACGGGATCAACCGGGGGAGGAAGGATCCCCGGGGGATTCACGGCAAAGACCATGGTTTTGTGGGAGCGAAGCAGAATGCCGGCTCCTTCGCGTGCTTCCGGTGCTTTTGTGTTTCTGGTGGGCTTTCTCGCCCACCTTGACGGTCTGGCCGCTCCCTAGCGGTGAGGCTGTCACCGGTTCGGGCGCGGCCTGGGGGAAGACCCCCGCGGTCCCGAAGACCAGGATGACCGCGAACGGCCGCGGGAGCTACAAGGGCGGCTGGATGGAGGCCTGGAATTTCTTCAGGCGCGCGAGCACCCGCTCCCGCCCTAACACTCGAAATATGCTCGTGATACTCGGGCCGGCGTTGGTTCCGGAAACGGCCAGGCGAGCGACCGCCTGGTAGTCGCCGAAACCGAGACCGTTCTCCTCCGCCAGCGCCTTGATCTCCACTTCGATCAGGTGATCGGTTGAGAAGTCCATCTCGACAAACGCCACCATCAGCTCCGCCAGCCGCGCCTTCGGCTCGCCCTTCGCCAGCACCTTCTCCTGCACCTTGGCGTCGATCGGGAAATCGTCCGTGAAAAAATACGCGGTGTAGGCGACCAGTTCCTCCAGACCTTTGATCTTCGGCTGGGCCAGCAGCATGATCTCGCGGAAATACGCTTCGTCCGCCAGCACGGCGGCACCCGTCGGCTGTTTTTGGAAGTACCCGCGGGCCAGCGCCAGAAACCGGTCCGCCGGCTGCTCCAGAAGATAAACCATGTTCATGTGGCCGAGTTTCTTGGCATCAAACTTGGCGTTGGACTGGTTGACCCCGGGCAGGTCAAACAGCTGCACGATCTCCGCAAGCGGCATCTTCTCGCGGTTGTCGCCGGGATTCCAGCCGAGGAGCGCAAGGTAATTGACCAGCGCCGCGGGCAGGAAATGCCGCTGCTGGTACTCCTCAATCAAGGCGCCCTTGTCGCGCTTGCTCATCTTGCCCGACCCCATCTCGGGCGCCTTCAGAATGAGCGGAATGTGCGCAAACACCGGCGGGGTGACCCCGAAGCCCTCGTACAACCGGACGTGCTTGCTGGTGTTGGACAGATGGTCTTCTCCGCGGATGATGTGCGACACCTGCATCGTGATGTCGTCGACGACGTTCACAAAATGAAACACGGGGTTGCCGTCCGAGCGCACGATGACGAAGTCCTCGTCTTCAACCCGCTCCACCCGCCCGCGAATGCGGTCGTCGATTGCGACCGGCGCCGTCTTCACTTTCTCGACTTCCTTTTTGCGGTGCTCGTCAAAGGTCTGATAACGCTCGCCAAGAAGTTTGAACCAGACCGCGCCGTCCTTTTCGTAGGCGCGACCGGCCGCGAGGAGTTTCTGCAGGTACTGTTTGTAGATGGCCGCCCGCTGGCTCTGCCGATACGGACCAAAACTGCCCCGCTCGCCGACCCCGTCGGGGTTCGGACCCTCGTCCCAGTCCATCCCGAGCCAGGTGAGGCTGCCGTAGATCAGGCGCAGGAACTCCTCGCTGTTGCGCGCCTGATCGGTGTCTTCGATGCGCAGGATAAAGGTCCCGCCGGTATGCCGGGCATAAAGCCAGTTGAACAGCGCCGTGCGGGCACTGCCGATGTGGAAGAAGCCGGTCGGGCTGGGAGCAAAACGGACGCGAACTGGAGCCATGGGAGAAGACAGCATGAACTGGATTGCGGAGCCAAGGCTTTTGATGCGAAAGACGCGGGCAGGCCGAACTTGTTTTTCGGGGAAAACCCTTTCCTACTCAACGGCGCATGCCGCCCGTCGCCCCGCCCTCGCTCGATCCCGCCGCGTTCACGCCGGCCTTCGCCGCCGCCGCCCGGGCCGCCGGATTCAAGCCGGAAAAATTCGGCGAAATCCACGGGCAGCCGCTGCTCGCCTATACCAAACGCTCCCCGGGGCCGCGGCCGCGCATCTACCTCTCGGCCGGCATCCATGGCGACGAACCGGCCCCACCGCAGGCCCTCCTCCGCTTGCTGGCCGCGGGCTTCTTCGACACCCGCTGCACCTGGTTAATCTGCCCGTTGCTCAATCCCTCGGGCTTCCTCACCGGCTCACGGGGCAACCATGCCGGCGTCGATCTGAATCGCGACTACCTGGGCCCCGTGACCGCGGAAGTCCGAGCGCACGTCGCCTGGCTGCAGCGCCAGCCCTGCTTTGATCTCATCCTCTGCCTCCACGAGGATTGGGAGGCCCACGGCTTTTATCTTTACGAACTCAACCCGGAGAACCGGCCGACGCTCGCGCCCGCGATGCTCCGCGCCGCCCGCGCCCACGGGCCGATCGAAACGTCCGCGGTCATCGACGGACGCCCGGTCGCCGAGCCGGGCATCATCCGTCCGATCAGCGATCCGCTGCTGCGCGAATCGTGGCCCGAGGCCATCTACCTGCGCGAACACCATGGCCCGCTCGACTACACCATCGAAACGCCCTCCGCCTTTCCCTTGGAACAGCGCCTCGCCATGCAAGCAGCGGTGGTGCGCGGGGCACTGGACGAGTTTCTGAAATCCTGAGCCAGGATCAGGCAGTTGGGCGAGCGTCGATCTGTCCGGTTGTTCGTGGCGGCGAACCCGGGGCGGCGTCGGGAATCGTCTATGGGGAAATCGACGACCCCCTTTTAGTTTGCCGCCTGATCAAGACAAATTCGTCTATAACGGCATGAGTCCGTATCGGTAGTCTGCCGCGGATTGGCGCCGCCAACGTCCACCCCACCCCGGGCGCAACCAGACGCGCCCCTACACTGGCGCCGGCAGCTTTTCCGCGACAAACCCGTCGATCAACCGCTGGGCCTCACCCGGCAACAACGCCAGGCGCTGTTCCGCGAAGCGCGCCATGTCCGCCGGCCACGGGGCGCGCAGCAGATAGTCCAACCCAGCGGGCCGCAGATCGATGGCCGCGCAATGCAGCGCCTGCCGGGTCATGCCGAGCAACGCCGAATGCCGCGCCGTCCAACCCTGCTGGGCAAATTCCAGATAAAGGCTCGGATCGGGCCCATAGAGCTTGTCCCCGACCACTCGCCGCCCCAGCCACTCGGCATGGGCCCGGATCTGGTGTTTCCGGCCGGTCAGCAGCTCGACGCCCGCCAAGGTATATCCGCCCCGGGCCCACAACGGAAAAAACGTCGTCGTCGCCGCCTGCGAACCCTCGGCGACCACCACCCGTTGTTTCACGCTGACATTGGCCGCGGGATCCGGCCCCAACGGTTGATCGACCGTCACTGGGGCGGTCAGTTCGCCTTCCAAGAGGGCGACATAGGCCTTGCCGATTCTCCGCTTCAGCACCGCCTTGCCCAGCCGCCGGCAC
>CAZAOI010000063.1:0-13831 GCA_964486705.1 uncultured Oleiharenicola sp.
GCGGGCGCTTCGTCAAGTTGGAGTCACGAAACTTCGCCAGCGGCGCGGGGCGGGCGAGGGTGGGGCAGCGGGGATGGCGGTGATGGGGTTTTTCGCTGCGGGCAGAATGCCAATCACGCGCTGCCGGTGGCCGTGCGCATAATCTCAGCCTCGTTCCATTGAGCCCGGGGGCGCACCGCGGCCAGTTCGCCGCGGCACATCACGCCAATCGTATCGCAGAGGCCGAGCAACTCCGGCAGGTAGGAGCTGACGACGACCACCGCCTTGCCGGCGGCGGCGAGCTCGCTCACGAGTTGGTAAATCTGCGCTTTGCTGCCGACATCGATGCCGCGCGTGGGCTCATCGAGCAGAAAAATGCGCGCCGGGTGCTCGAGCAGGCGGGCCAGGGCGACCTTCTGCTGGTTGCCGCCGGAAAGTTCCCCGATGGGCTGCGCGGCATCGCGGCATTTTATCCGCAATTCGCCGACCCACCGCTGGGCGACTTGGTGTTGGCGGGAACTGTTCATCCAGCCGCCCCGGCCGAAGGTGTCCATTTTTGTCAGCGTCAGATTGTCGGCGATGGACTGATTGAGCATCAGGCCCTCCTCTTTGCGATTTTCACTCAAGAATCCCACCCCCTGCTGCCAGCGGTCCCGTGGGGAGGCGGAGCCGGCCGGCCCGCCCACAATGCAGACCTCGCCGCGCGCGAGTTGGTCGAGGCCGAAAATGGCGCGCAGCAAATCCGTGCGGCCGGCCCCGATGAGTCCCGCGAGCCCGAAGATTTCCCCCGCGCGCAACTGCAGGCTTGCGGACTTGAGCCGCGGGGTGCTGGTGGCGGCCTTGACCTCCAGGACCACGGCTCCGGGCGTGTGCGCGGTGCGCGGGTAAAGGTCCTTGACCTCGCGGCCGGTCATCAGCGTGACGAGGTGATCGAGGCTGACTCCCTTCATCTCGCCGGTGCCTACCGTCTCCCCGTCCTTCAGCACGGTGTAGCGGTCGGCGATGCGGCCGCACTCCTCGAGAAAATGGCTGATGTAGATCACGCTGACCCCTTGGGTGCGCAGTCGGCCAATGGTGGTGAAAAGCTTTTCCGTGTCGGCCTGGGTCAGGCTGCTGGTCGGTTCATCCATGATCAGCACCTGGGGTTGCAGCAGCAGCGCGCGGGCAATCTCGATGATCTGCTGCTCGGCGATGGAGAAGGTTCCGGCCAACCGGTCGAGCGCCAGGTCTCCATGGCCCAGTTGCGCCAAGGCGGCCTGGGCGCGTTCCCGGGAGGTCCGCTGGTCGACGAAACCGAACCGGACGGATTCGGTGCCGAGCAAAATATTTTCCTGCGCACTCAGGTGCAGCGCGAGGTTTAGCTCCTGGTAAATCATCGCCACGCCCTTGAGGCGGGCGTCGTGCGGATTTTCCGGGCGGTAGGGCTGGCCGCTGAGCTCCATCGTGCCGCCGTCGGCGGCGTGGGCGCCGCTGAGCACTTTCATCAGCGTGCTTTTGCCGGCGCCGTTTTCCCCGATCAAGACGTGGACTTCACCGGGCGCGATCTCCAGCGACACGCTTTTCAGCGCGCGGGTCGCCCCGAAGGCTTTCTGGATGCCGGTGAGGCGAAGGCGGACAGCGGAGGTCACTTCAGATATTTGTCGAGCGGCGGATGGACGATGTCGGCCATGGCCGGGTCGTCGAAATTGGCCAAGGTCACAAAGCCGACCCCGGTGTCGATCCGGGCGGGGACTTTTTCGCCGCGCAGGACGGCAACCACCGTTTTCACGCCGAGGTAGCCCATGTTGAGCGGATTCTGGACGACGAGGCCGTCGATGTGCCCGGCCTTGAGTCCGGCATTAAGGGTTTCTCCGGAGTCAAAGCCGACGAACTTGACCTTGCCCGCAAGGCCGGCGTCGCGCAGGGCGAGCAACAGGCCGGCGGTGGTGGATTCGTTGCAGCCGTAAACGCCGGTGACTTCGCGGCCGAAGCGGCTCAGGAGATTTTCGGCGGCGCTCTTGGCGGTGTCGCGGGTGGCCCCGGCGTGCTGATCGGTCGAGAGCAGGTGAATGCCCGGGAAATCCTTCTTCATCACCTCGAGGAAACCTTCCTCGCGCTCCTCGGTGCTGGCAGAGCCGACTTGAAGGCGGAGCATGATCACCTTGCCCTGGCCGCCGAGCAGGCGGCCGAGGTTGCGCGCCGCGATGCGGCCGCCTTCGCGGTTATCAGTGGAGACGTAGCTTGCAATGGCCTTTGTCAGGAGAGCGGAGTCGATGATGACTACGGGGATTTTACCGCGCGCCGCGGTTTCCACGGGCGCGACGAGGGCCTTGTTGTCCAGCGGCGCGAGAACGATGCCATCGACCCGGCGACCGATAAAATTTTCGACGACCTGGATCTGCTGTTCGCGATCATCCTCCTTGAGGGGACCCTTCCAGATGAGGTTCACCGTAACGCCGGAAGCGGCGAGCTCGAGTTTGGCCTTTTCGGCGCCGGCGTGGATCGACTTCCAAAACTCGTGCGTCGTGCCCTTGGGAATGACGGCGATGGTGTAGGTGTCGGCGGACCAAGCGGGCAGGGCGGTGACCGCGAGGAGGACAAGGGCTTTAAACCAAGGGGTCTTCATAAACGGGGGCGGGGGACGAATAAAAACAGGGGAGGAGCCAGTACCAGGGTCGAGCGGAAACCATCATGAACCGGCCGGATGGCGTCAACCGACTAACCGGGATGGATCACGATTTTTCCCCATGGCGCATCCGCCTTCCGCGCTCGCCGGGCGCGGAACGGCGACCTCACTCGCGACGGAGTCGGAGTTGTCGCGAGCCCGCCCCGATCTCGTCGGCCCGACCGGGTGCATCAATCACACCTCGGGGTGTGAGGAATGCAGGATAAACTCTGGTGGCTGTCCGCCAACAGGAACAAGACCGGCCGGAGCCCGGGGCCGGCGCGAAGAAGATGCGACTAGGGAGTGTATTCAAACCCGATTCACCCCTTGAAGAGAGCACGCAAGTTTCGAGCGCTAGCTCGGGTAGGGCGCACCGCCGAGGCTTCGCACTCGTCGCCGGCCCGGTGCGCCGCGGCGGAGCCCTTCGACTGGCTCAGGGCCTTGAGCGTGTCGAAACGGCGAGCCGCTCCGCCCTACTATTTGAAGACACTCCCTAGCTCGCCAGCAACCGGTCGCCGACCGCGATCAGTCGGGCCCGCAGTGGTTGACTGCGTTCGGCCAGCTCGCGCTGGTGGGTTTCATATTCGGCGCGACCCGCGGAGGTTTCGATCCCGATGGGCGCGAAGCCGAGTTTCTGGAAGTCGTAGGGACTCGCCCGCATGTCGATCTCGCGAATGTCGCGCGCCAAGGCGAAGCAGTCGGCGATCAACTCGCTCGGCGTGAACGGCGCGAATTTGAACGCCCACTTGTAGAGGTCCATGTTCGCGTGGAGGCAGCCGCGCTGTTCGAATTGCGGCACCTCGGCCCGGGTGGGCTGCAGCTTGTTGAGCGGGCGCGCGGGCTCCGTGAAAAAACGAAAAGCATCGAAATGCGAACACCGCACCGGTTGCGCCTCGACGATCCGCGCCAGCTCGTCGGGGGCAAAGCGCAGCGGCCAGGCGTTGTGCCGCACCTCATCCGGGGTCTGCCGGTAAACCATCGCCCACTCGTGCAGGCCGTAGCAGGCGAATTGCGGCGGACGCTCCGCCGTGAGCCGCAGCAGGTTGACCATCCATGCCAGGCTCTCGCGCCGGCGCGGCTCGAGGGCGGAAGCATGTAGCGCAATGCCCCCTGTGACCTCGTGATATTCCGGCCAGCGGAGAAATTCCCGCGCCGTCTCGCCTTGCAGCACCCACTCCGGTCCCGGATGCCAGCGGCGAAGCCAGCTCGCCCGGAAGCGGTAGTATTCAAAGAGAAAATCGTAGACCGGATGTTTTTCACCCCGCGCGGTGCGCGCCTGGTGGGGTCCGGTCCACCCGGCCACGCGCTGTTCATGGACGCGGCGGCGCTCGTGCCATTCGGCTTCGGGCAAAGGCGCGATCGCGGCGTTGGAGGAGCTTGCTGGCAAGCGAAGGATGAGGTGTCGGGTCGCCGGTAAACCGGCTCCTACCATTTGCCGAGCAGCCGCCGCACGCCCTCGATGGGCGGTGCCTCGATGAACCGCAATTCCACCGGCCAGCTCCGTTCGCTTGCGAGCGAGCGGAGCGCGAGGGCCGCCGGGGCGCTGTTTAAAATCCGGCCGCTGAGACCGCACGGAAGCTTGGCTGCAGGCGCAGGGAAAAGCCGGTGGATGAGCTGGTCGGCCTGGTGCGCCAGTTCGGTGAGGGATTCGATCACCACCTGCCGGGCCGGGCCGTAGTCCTGCGCGGCGAGTTCGAGGACGCGCGGGGCAAAGGCCGCGATGGTGGCGTTCGCCCCCGCCTCATGATAAAAGAGCCGGGAATTCGCCGCGTAGTCGGTTAATCGCGTATGCGCGCGCAAGGCTTCGGCGAGCGGGGAAAATTGGGGCGCCGGGGTGTCGGCCAGGGCCTGCAACTCCAGCAGGGCGAGCGCGATCGCCCGCCGGCCGAGGTCGTAGCCGCTGCCGGGATCGCCGAACTTCCAGCCGAGTCCGCCGGCGTAATGGACGGCGCCATCGGGTCCGCGGGCGGCGACAAACGAGCCGGTGCCGGCATGCAGCACGAGGCCCGGCAAGCCGGCGGTGGCGAGTTCAAGCACGGGTCCGGAATCGGGCGCCGTCGTGATTACGCCAAAACCGGTCAACGCTGTGGCGACTTCACGCCAGAACGCCGGACTGCCCGCCATGAAAAGGTGGGTGGCCGCGATGCTCGTCTTCGCCGGCGCTTGCGCGACCAGCGCGGCCAAGGCGCCGGTCAGGATTTGCCGCGCGCCTTCGGGGCCGGCTTGGTTCGGGTTGCAGCCCGGCGCGAGGTGCCGGGCGACGATCTCGCCCGCCGCATCGACGAGGATGCACTCGGTTTTCGTCCCGCCGCCATCGACGCCGATTTTGTAGGAATTTGTCTCCACTCGACACACGAAAAACACGAAAGCCCGGACATCCCAAGGTTCTTTTCGGGTATTTGGTATATTTCCCGGCGAGCCCGAGCCGGATCGAGACCCGACGGTCGCCGGCTTGGGTCGGTTAACGATTTTCGTAGACCACCCGGCCCCCGATGATGGTCATCAGGCAGCGGGTTTTGAGGATCTCAGACTCGGGGATTTGCATGATGTCCGCCGAAAGCACGGTAAAGTCCGCCCACAGGCCCGGTTCGATCCGGCCGCGCTCATTTTCCTCGAAGGCGGCAAAGGCCGCGCTGGACGTCATCGCGCGCAAGGCCTGCGCCCGCGTCATCCGTTGCTCCAGATGCCAGTCGTCATTGGCGAAGCCATCGAGCGACCGGCGCGCCACGGCCGCGTAAAATTCGATCATCGGTTCGCCCCGTTCCACCGGCGCATCGGACCCGGCTGCGACGACGGCACCCGAGCGCAGCAGCGCCTGCCACGCATAGGCACCGGCCAGTCTCTCCGGGCCGAGCCGCTTGGGCGCGAAATACAAATCCCCGATGGCGTGCGAGGGCTGCATCGAGGCGATGACGCCCAGTTTCGCAAACCGGGGAATGTCGTCGGGATGGAGGATTTGCGCATGTTCGATGCGCCAGCGCGGCTCCTTCACGGACCGTTGCGCCGCGGGACTCTCGGCCAAGGTCTTTTCATAAAGGTCCAGCATCAGCCGGTTGCCCCGGTCGCCGATGGCGTGGGTTTGGATTTGAAAGCCGCCCCGCAAGGCCGCGGCGAGAAAAGGCCCGAGGACCTCGGCTGAATTCATCAGCAGGCCGCTCGAAGCATAGTCCGCATAGGGTTTGAGCAACGCGGCGCCGCGCGATCCCAGCGCCCCGTCAATGTAGAGTTTCACGCTGCGCCGGGTATATCGGCCGTCGGTCTCGCCGATCACCGCACCGGACCGGAACAACTTCTCGGCATCTTCGCCCGGGCCGCTGACGGCGTCGTAGACGCGCAGTTTGATTTTGTCCTGGGCAACGAGGCGGCGGACCATTTCGGCTTCCGCGAAACTGTGGCCGGCGATTTGCACTCCCGTCCAGCCGAGTGCGACCTCGCGTTCAGCCCCGACCACTAGGGCACGTTCGGTTTCCGCGACCGTCTCCGGCGGCACCAGCCGCGTGACCAGCCGCATGGCCTCGTCCACCAACAGGCCCGTGGCTTCACCGGTCTGCGGATCGCGCAGGATTTCGCCCCCGGACGGATTGGGGGTCGTCCGGTCAATTCCCGCCAGTCGCAACCCGAGCTGATTGACGACCAGAGCATGGCCGTCCGCCCGGGTCAGGATTACCGGGTGGTCGCCGGCGACATCGTCGAGATCGCTCGCCCGGGGGAAAACGGCCGGCTGCCAGTGCGTTTCGATCCAGCCGCGTCCGATGATCCATTTTTTGGGAGCGGTCTGCGCCGCGCGCGCCTGCAGCTTCGCGCGCAGGTCAACCACCCCGGTCGTCCCCTCAAGATCAAAGGAGAGTTCGCGGAATCCAATTTCGGCCAGATGCAGGTGCGCGTCGTTGAGTCCGGGGACGACCGTGGCTCCCTGGAGGTCGATGACCCGGGGGGAGCCGGCACGCGCCGCCTGCAGTTCGGCGTTCGTGCCCACGGCGGTGATGCGCCCCCCGTGGACCAATACGGCCTCGGCGTGCGGTTGCGCCTCGTTGCCGGTGTAGATGTTGCCGTTGACCAGCAGGAGATCGGCCGGCGGCGCGGCGCATACAATCAGGGGCAGAAGAAGCAACCAGAGGAGTTTCATGCCCCAGCTGTAGGTGGCGGGAGGGACTTTGCCAAGGCTGCGGTGGCCGAACCACGCTGCCCGACCGCTGGCATCGGGCTGTCGCCGAATTTGCGAAAGCCCATTTCCAGCAGCGTCGCCGGGCCCAGGCCGTTGAACCGAAATTCTGCCGAAGGATTGGCCACAAAACGACTCAACAAGCAGAAAGTGGGTGCCCGATCGGAAAGGTGGTTGCCGGTTTCCACACCGGCGACAGGCGCCGAAGGAAACATCCACGCCGACCCTCCGGTCTGCTTCCAGATTGGCGCCGTCGAGTTCGCATTGATTGGACTGCGGGGGGCGACCATTCCGGCGTGGCCGGGACGACCCGCGCCAGCGTTCTGGCGGCTCAATAGAGAAGAGACAGGCCAAGGGACCCAAACACATCACGCACCGCCTGGCCGTAAAACTCCTTGGTGCGGTAGTTTTGGGTGTAGGCGAACTGGAGGCCCTTCAGTCGGCGGCCTTCCAGGGGCAGGCGCAGCACCAGCCCGAGGTTGAGGTCGGCGACGGTCGGGCGCTTGTTGACCGAGAGACTGTCGCGCCACGTGTTGCCATCGAGAAAGAGGTCGCGGGCGACGGCGCGGGTCTCGCCGCTGCTGAAAAAATAGAAGCTCAGGTGGCGGTCGGCGCCGAGGCTGCCGCCCGCGGGTCGGATGAGGTCGGCGCCGAAATCGGCCGGGAGTCGCCAGCCCAGGCGGATGGCGACTCCGGCGGCGGCGTTGGAGCGGATGTTGCCGAGGGAAATCCCGCCGCGAGCGATCAAATCAGACTCCAGTCCGAACACCGGCAGGGCAATCTTGCCCACCCGATAGCGGCGCTCCCAGGAGAGGATGACCCCGAGTTCATTGTGCAACTGGTTGCTCCACCCGTTGGCGCGTTCGACGCCGATGAGATGGTGAATGTTGTTTTGCGCCTGCCGGCCGAAGGCCTCGGGACCGACAAGGCCGACGCTCAGTTCAACCACGCGCAGCAGGCGCGAGTCGGTGCTCTGAGCCTGGAAGGTCAGGGAGCCGTAGAGCCAGCCGGCATAAGGCCGGTCGTTGGGCAGCGGCGCGGTCGTGCCCGTGTCCGACGGCGTGTAGATGTTCTGGCCGAGGGAAACGCCCACCTTGTAAGTCTGCTCCCGGGCGGTCCGGCTGTTGAGTGTCGGCACGTAACGGGCGATCTTCTGCACGAGATCGGGTGACTCGTCCAAGCGCGTCTCACCCAGGAACGAGAGCTTCAGGCCGTTGGTGTAGTGGCGGTCGGTGCCGGCAAAATACTTGTCGTTCTCCGTGACGAAGCTGATGGCGCTGGAGCGGAACAGGTCGGACCACTGCGGCAGGCGTTCCACGACCGCAGGCGCCGGCTCCGCCGCGCCCGCGCGGGTGGTGGCCGACACCAACGCCAGGACCAGCCAACGGAGGCGCCCTCTCACGGCGCCGCTTCCCACCGGCCGAAAATGCCGCACGGCAGGATTTTTCCGTCGCGTTGAATGGTCAGGCCGACCTCACCGCCGGAGAGCTGGCCGCCGGCGCCGGACAGCACGCTGGCGAGCAGATTGACAACGACGGTGGGCGAGAGGCGCGCCGTGTAGGCATTGATCAGGAAAAACACCGGTCGGTCGCTGAGCAGTTGTTTGCACTCGCTCAGCAGTTCCCAGAGGTGGTCCTCGAGTTTCCACATCTCGCCGGTGCTGCCGCGGCCGAAGGTCGGCGGGTCCATGATGATCGCGTCGTACTTGCGGCCGCGTTTGATTTCGCGCCGGACAAATTTTAAACAGTCGTCGGTGATGTAGCGGACCGGCGCCTCGGCCAGACCGGAGAGCGCGGCGTTTTCCTTGCACCACTTGACCATGCCTTCGGCGGCGTCCACGTGGCAGACGCTGGCCCCGGCGGCGGCGGCGGCGACGGTGGCGGCGCCGGTGTAGCCGAAAAGATTGAGTACGTTCACCTCGCGGCCGGTGGCGCGCGTCGCTTTGATCTTGGCGGTGAACCAGTCCCAGTTGACCGCCTGTTCCGGGAAGAGGCCCGTGTGCTTGAAGCTGGTCGGGTGGATTTTGAAGGTCAGCTCGCCGTAGCGAATGCTCCAGTGGTCGGGAATTTTCTGGCGAAACTCCCACTTGCCGCCGCCGGTTTCACTCCGGTGATAAAAACCGTCCCAGTTTTCCCAGCGCCCGTTGCCGCCGGTGCGCGTCCAGATGATCTGCGGATCGGGCCGCACCAGCGTATACGCGCCCCACTTCTCGTGCTTCATCCCCAGCCCGCAGTCCAGCAGCTGGTAGTCTTTCCAGTTGTCGGCGACGATCAGGCCCGGGCGTTCGATTTTCATGAAAGTGGAAATAGGGGAAAGCTAATGGGAGAGCGAGTTTGCTCGCGACCTATGGAAGAGGGGAGTTTTGTCGCGAGCAAGCTCGCTCCCACCGCCTACCTCTTTGTCAGCTTGGCCTCGATATCGGCCATGGTGGCGAGAAAGGCCTTCTCCAAGTCGACGTCGTAAAGTTTGGCCAGCACCAGCACGCTCCACAGGCAGTCGGACAGCTCATGCGCAAGCTTGCGGTCCACGTCGTCCGTCGGCCGCGCGCCGCTCTTGGCCATGACGAGTTTCATCAGGTCGCCCACGTCGCCCACGAATCCCTGCATCAGCTCCTCGCGGGTCCACGGTCGGCCGTTGACGGCCAGCTCCATCTCGGCGAAACGCTGGCGGACTTGCATCGCCCGTTCGGTCAGTTGGGAAAGATCCATCCCGGCAGATTGGCCGCGGATTTCACGGAGGGCACGGATGGAATTGCCTGGCGGACGAAATCGCCCGGGTTGGCTCCGGGCAGCGTCCAGCCCGACTTGACACGCCCCCAATTGTCAGACAATTGTCAGGCATGGATACCACCGCCCGGGAATTCGCCCGCAATTTCCGTAAGCACCGGGCCGTCGCGGCGCGGGGCAAGACGGTGCGCGTGAAGGCGCCCGATGGCGTCTATCTCTTCATGCGGGAGAAACCGGCCAAGACCTGCGGCGCCGTGCTTGAAGGATTGGCCGCCTATGCCGGGCATGGGTTCCTGACGGAGGAGGGCGCGGCGGCGATCGAAGTGGCCAAGCGCAAGCCGGTGCCGGCCAAGTCTCCCTGGGATGCGGCGCCGTGATTTTTGATTCCACGTTTTTTGTCGCCCTGCACCGGGAGTTGCGGCGCGGAGAAGCCGGCCCGGCGCATCAGCTGCTGGCCAAATATGCCGGTGAAATCCCCGGGATGAGCGAAATCACCCGCGGTGAACTCGCGCGGGGCTTTGCCAGCCGGGCCGGCTGGGCCGACTTCTGCGACCGGTTTGTGGTTTATCCTTTCAATGATGCCGTGGCTTGGCGGGCGGCAGAAATCTTTCACGACTTGCGTAAACGCGGTGTGATGACCGGAGAGAACGATCTGTGGATTGGGGCGACCGCGCTGGAGGCCGGCGGGGTTCTCGTCACTCGAAACGTGAAACACTTCCGCGAAATCCGCGGACTAAAGGTGCTGGCTCACTGAGCGTCCCTCAGGTGCCGTAGAGCCGGTCGCCAAAGTCGCCGAGGCCGGGCAGAATGTATTTCTTTGCGTTGAGCGCCCGGTCGAGCGCGCCGGCGTGGATCGGCACCTCGGGGTGCGCTTGCTGCAGCGCGGCCACGCCCTCGGGGGAGGCGACGATGCAGACGAAGACGATCTCCGAGCCGCCGGCGGCCTTCACGACATTGACGGCCTGCACGGCCGATCCGCCGGTGGCGAGCATCGGGTCGACGATGAGAATGCGCGTGCCGGCGAGCGGCGGCAGCTTGCAATAATAACTCCGCGCCACGGCGGTCGCGTGGTCCCGCTCCAAGCCGACGTAGCCGACAGACACGTCGGGAAAGGTGTCATGGAACGGCTGCAGCATGCCGAGTCCGGCGCGCAGGATGGGTACGACCACCAGATGTTTCGCCAGGACCCGGCCCGTGATCGGTTCCATGGGCGTCTCGATCATCTTCTCTTCCGTCGCCAGGTCGCGAGTCGCATCGAGCGCGAGCAACAGGGAAATCTGGTAGCTGAGTGTGCGGAAGAGGGCGGGCTTGGTGGTCTTGTCGCGCAGGTGGGTCAGGACGTGGGCGCCGAGCGGGTGTTGCAGGAGGTGGAGGGGCATAAGAGCGAGAATCGGGGAACGAGGAAGGAGACTGAGAACGATGGTTACGGCTGCAACACGAGTGTGTGTTGCGTCGGGCCCGGCTGCAGCGGCGTGGCTTCGCCTTTAACCCAGGCTTCATGGCCGGCGCGGTAGTACGGCGACAGCGGATGCCCGCTCGGGCCGCCGGGCATGTTAAAGATGCCCTCGGCTTCGTGGCCGGGGGAAACGACCATGCGCTCAGACTGACCGTGTTTGGGGTTTTGCACTTTCGGCATATCGCTGTCGCCGGACAGCGGGATGGCGGGCATGTTGAGCAGGCGCGCGAGCGGACCGGGTAGAAAGGTGCCAAACGGGTGCTGCATGATGAGGGTATTGCGCGCCCCCCACGTGAAGCGGCGCAGGGGCAAGCCGGCCTGTTTGGCGTCGGCGGACACGTCATCGGCGGCCGCGAGCAGGAGCGACTCCCACGATTTGTGCGCCGGGCTGAGGAGGCGGGCGGGCTGCTCGTGCACGAGTTGCCAGAGGGCGTCCTCGTAGAGCAGGCGCCCGAGACGAAACTTGTCGTAGTGACTCTCCGCTCGATCAGCGAAAGGCGCGAGCGCGCGGTTGGCGACATGGCCGCGGAACGCCCGGACCACGCGGTAAGCGGCGGAGTCGACGCTGGCGCGGCCGTCCCATTGCTTCACGACGTCGCGCAGTTCGCCGCGGGCGGGCTTCCGGGTCACCGCGTCGTCGTTCAGGACCTCAAGCAGGAATGTCTTCCAGCGCTCAAGGAACTTGGCGCGGTCGTCGAGTTGCACGACCAGCAGATCGGCGGGCGTAATTTTTTTGCCGGCGGCGGCGAGCGCCCGCAGATCGTCGCGGATCTGGCCGGCGCGCGCGCCGGCATCATAACCGCTGTCGCCGAGCTTGGCCAAAGCGTCGCCGCCCACGGCGCGGTTGTTGGCGCTCCAGAGCAGGCCGTCGGTCGGCTGGACGACCGGGACCTCGTCCGGCCGCAGCCAGCCGTCCCATTTGCGGTCGCCGAAAGCCCAGGAAATCGGCAGGCGTCCGTCGTAGCCGATGCGGCGCGGCAGCCGGTTGGCGATGGTCCAGGCCACGGCGCCATCGGCATCGGCGATCACGGCATTCTCGTGCGGAATTCCGGTGCGGTGCATGATGGCGACCGCCTCGGCGGTGGTGCGGGCCGTCTCCATCTCCATGAGATTGAAGTTGGTCGACTCCGGGTCGTGCGCGACCCAGCGCAGCACCTGGTAGCGACCGTCCTCGGGGCCGGAGAAAATCGGACCCCACTCGGTCCAACGGGCGGTGAACGGGACCGGCTCCTGCCCCTTCACCTTGATCGGTTCTGAGCGATCCTCGATGTCGGCCCAGCCGCGCGCGTTGCGGTAGCGGATTTGCCCGATGGAATCGGTCTCCGCCAAAACCACATCCGTGGTGTCGACGTAGGCGTCGGTAAAACCCCAGGCCACGTGGCCGTTGCTTCCGACCACCGTGAACGGCGCGCCGGGCAGCGTGACCCCGTCGACGCGGCGCCGGTCGGCCCCCGCGCCCCAGACCAGCGAAGCGCGATACCAAATGTGCGGCAGGTTGAAGCCAAGGTGCATGTCGTTCGCGAGCAGGCCGGCACCGGTGGCGGTGTGCTGGCCGCCCACGGCGAAACTGTTCGAGCCCAGCACGATTTTCGACGGCGGTTCGCCGAGGCGAGCCACGGGCCTTTCCTCGGACGCGGGCTTGAAGCGCAACGGCGGCAACGGAACGGGGGCGAAGGTGCTGCCGTCGAGCGCGGCGTCCCAGGAATTGCCGGGCGGATTCAGGAAGTTCAGGGTGGCCTGACCAAAAGCCAGCCGCAGCGCCTGGTTGTTCAACTCGAACGTGCCGCGCCAGTCCTGCAGGTCGAACCACATGGCGTAGATGCACAGCAGGCTGTCCTCGGCGCGCCACGGTTGCGGCGGCGTGCGCAGCACGAGGTATTCCCACGGGACCTTCGGCAGGGCGGCCAGGCCCGCATTCACCCCCGCGACGTAGGCGTCGACGATCGCGCGCTGGTCCGCCGGCAGGGTCGCGACAATTTTTTCCGCAATGCGGCGGAAACCATGCAGCCGGTGCGTGCGGTCCAGCGGCAGCGCCATCGCGCCGAAAATCTCCGCCAGTTCGCCGGCCCCGGAGCGACGCAACAGGTCCATCTGGAAAAACCGGTCCTGCGCATGCACGAAACCCGTGGCCCGGGCCACGTCGACCCGGGTCGCGCCCGTGATCGTCGGCACCCCGGACGCATCGCGCTCGATCTTCACCGGTGCGCTGAGGCCGACGACGGAGCGGTTGCCGTCAAGCTGGGCCAGGCTGCCGCGCATCTGCCACCAGCCGAAACCGACCGCGGCCAGCCCGAGCACCAGCAGGACACTCAGCGCCGACAGGAGATAGGAAAGACGTTTTTGCAGGGGCGACATGGGAAGGGGAAGCGATCGGAACAGGGAAGGTGCGGTGGCGCGGCCAGCAATTTAACGGCCTGATGGCCGCCGATTACAACCAGGCCTGGGTGGCGACCGGATCGCGGCCCTCGTCGAATTCATTGAGGTCGAACATCGTCTCGATCGGTTTGCCCTCGAGCCCGAATTCCTTGATGCGTTGCCGCAGGATGGGCGTGGCTTCATCGCGCCAGCCGCGCTTCATCATGAAATTATTCCACCACGCGCACTCGTCGTCGGTGCGCGCGCCCCCGGACGCCAGGGCCCATGCGAAAATTTCCTCGTCGGTGCCGCCGGCGAGGGTGCGGGCCTGCAAGTCCGGATATGCCACCCGCAAAAACGTGCAGCAGCGGAGGTCGAAACCCTTGCCGAGGTTGCCCTGGTAGTCGGCGGGCAATTGCCCGGCGGCGTGCAACCGGATTTTATCCAGCATGCGGCCGAAGTAGACGAGGCGGTCAGTTTTGGCGTAGTTGCTGCGGAGTCCGGGAACG